>NZ_JBSFRK010000007.1:9517-243754 GCF_053589195.1 Streptomyces sp. NPDC003379
GGGGTTTTCCCGCTCTCGCCGTTGTGTGATCTCAGGTCCACCTCAGCAGCGCGGGAGTTCCCCGGCTGTCCTGTGTTCCCGTGCCTGTCCTTGCAGGGCGGGGGTTTTCCCGCTCTCGCCGTTGTGTGATCTCAGGTCCACCTCAGCAGCGCGGGAGTTCCCCGGCCGTCTTGTGTTCCTGTGCCTGTCCTTGCAGCACGGGAGCTTCCCACCCCCCGCCCTGTGTTCCCGCGCCCACCCTTGCAGCGCGGGGGTTTCCCACCCCCCCCGCCCTGTGATCCCACGCCCACCTCAACAGCGCGGGGGAGTTCCCCACCCTCCGCCCGTGTCCCTACGCCCACCCCGCAGCGCGGGGCAAACGGGTGGGTGGGTGGGAGGTATCCGCCGCGGAGCGGCGGGACAGGGGCGCCGCCCCCCGGGCGGGGAAGGCGGGGTCGCGGTAGTGCGGGTTCTGCGTTGGGGGTGCGGTGCGGGGGAGACTGGGGGGATGCGGACTGCGTATGGCGTGGAGAGTGTCAGGGGCGCGGAGCGGGAGGCCATGGGGCTGGGGCCCGAGGGAGCGCTGATGCGGAGGGCGGCGGCCGGCCTGGCCGCCGAGTGCGCGCGGCTGCTCGGCAAGGTGTACGGCGCGCGGGTCACGCTGCTGGTGGGCAGCGGGGACAACGGCGGCGACGCCCTGTACGCCGGGGCGAGGCTGGCCCGGCGCGGGGCGGGAGTCAGCGCGGTGCTGCTCGCCCCCGACCGAGCCCACCCCGGCGGGCTCGCCGCGCTGCGGGCCGCCGGGGGCGTGGTCGTGGACGGGGACGAGGCCAGGGCGGAGGGCGTGGTCGCCGGGTCCCGGCTGGTCGTGGACGGAATCGTGGGCATCGGGGGGCGCGGCGGACTCCGCGAGCGCGCCGCTCAGCTTGCCGCCGCCGCGCGGAACGCCCTGGTCGTCGCCGTGGACCTGCCGAGCGGCGTCGACGCGGACACGGGCGAGGTGCGCGGCGAGGCGGTGCGCGCCGATGTGACGGTGACTTTCGGGGCGTACAAGCCGGGGCTGTTGATCGATCCGGGACACGAGTACGCCGGTGTGGTGCGGCTCGTCGACATCGGGATCGGACTGCCCGCGGAGGAGCGGGTTCTGGAGGCCCTTCAGTACGTCGATGTGGCGGGGCTGCTGCCCGAGCCGAGCGTCGAGAGCGACAAGTACCGGCGCGGCGTCGTCGGGATCGTCGCCGGCTCCGCGCGGTACCCGGGCGCCGCCGTGCTCTGCGTGGCGGGCGCGCTGCGTGGCGGCGCGGGCGCGGTCCGGTACGTGGGGCCTGCCGCGGACGCCGTCATCGCGAGGTTCCCCGAGGCCCTGGTGTCGGCGGGGCCGCCGTCGAAGGCGGGGCGGGTGCAGGCCTGGGTCGTGGGGCCCGGGCTCGGGGACGACGAGGAGCGGCTGCGGGATGTGGTCGACGCCGATGTGCCCGTACTGATCGACGCGGACGGCCTGCGGCTCGCGGGGGAGCGGGAGGTGCGGGCGCGGCGCGCGCCGACGTTGCTCACGCCGCATGCCGGGGAGGCCGCCGCCCTTCTCGGTGTCGCCCGCGAGGAGGTGGAGGCGGGCCGGCTCTCCGCCGCGCGGGAGCTGGCGGAGAGGTTCGGCGCGACCGTCCTGCTGAAGGGCTCCACGACGCTGGTCGCCCCGAGGGAGGGCGCCGTACGCGTCAACCCCACCGGAACCCCCTGGCTCGCCACCGCGGGCAGCGGCGACGTGCTCTCCGGCCTTGCGGGCTCCCTGCTCGCGGCGGGCCTCGGCGCGCGGGACGCGGGTTCGGTCGGCGCGTACCTGCACGGCCTCGCCGCGCGCCGCGCCGCGGACGGGGCACCGGTGGCGGCACAGGACGTGGCCGATGCGATTCCGGGTGCGTGGAGGGACGTACGGCGGCCGGACTGATCCGGCCTGTGGCGGCTCTGAGAGACTTGGGCGCGATGAACGAGACAGCCCCTTTCCGTGTCCGCGCCGAGATCGACCTCGGCGCCCTCCGCGCCAACGTGCGCTCGCTGCGCGCCCACGCGCCGGACGCCGCGTTCATGGCCGTGGTGAAGGCCGACGCGTACGGCCACGGGATGGTGCCCTGCGCCAGGGCCGCCGTCCAGGCGGGTGCCGCCTGGATCGGTACCGCGACGCCGGAGGAGGCCCTGGCCCTGCGTGCCGCGGGTCTGCCGGGGCGGATCATGTGCTGGCTGTGGACACCGGGCGGGCCGTGGCGCGAGGGCGTCGAGGCCGGTCTGGACATGTCGGTGAGCGCGCTGTGGGCGCTGCGTGAGGTGACGGCGGCCGCCCGCGAGGCGGGCCGCACCGCGCGCGTCCAGCTCAAGGCCGACACGGGTCTCGGGCGCAACGGCTGCTTGCCGGCCGACTGGCCCGAGCTGGTCGCCGAGTCGCTGCGCGCCGAGGCCGAGGGGCTCGTCGCCGTCACCGGCCTCTGGTCGCACTTCGCGTGCGCCGACGAGCCGGGGCACCCGTCGATCGCCGCCCAGCTCTCCGTCTTCCGCGAGATGGTGGCGTACGCCGAGGAGCAGGGGATACGCCCCGAGGTGCGGCACATCGCCAACTCTCCGGCCACGCTCACGCTCCCGGACGCCCACTTCGATCTCGTACGGCCCGGCATCGCGATGTACGGCGTCTCGCCGAGCCCCGAGGTGGGCACCCCCGAGGAGTTCGGGCTGCGGCCCGTGATGAGGCTCACCGCCTCGCTCGCCCATGTGAAGCACGCTCCGGGGGGTCACGGCGTCAGTTACGGGCATCAGTACGTCACCCCGGGCGACACGACCCTCGGTCTCGTCCCCGCGGGGTACGGCGACGGCATTCCGCGCCACGCCTCCGGTACGGCCCCGGTGCTTGTCGACGGCAAGTGGCGGACGGTCGCGGGCCGCGTGGCGATGGACCAGTTCGTGGTCGACCTAGGCGGGGACGAGCCCGAAGTGGGCGCGGAGGCGGTGCTGTTCGGGGCCGGCGACCGCGGGGAGCCGACCGCCGAGGACTGGGCGCAGGCCGCGGGCACCATCGCGTACGAGATCGTCACCCGCATCGGATCGCGTGTCCCGCGCGTCTATGTGAATGAGCGGCTCGGCATCGGAGAGATGTGAAGAGCGGTCCGACCACTGACTAGGAGCGGCACGTGAGCGAGAGCACCACGGGGGCCGCCGCGGCGGAAGCGGTGACGGAAGCCGTGACAGAGGCGGTGACGGAGGTCGCCGCCGCGGCCGGGAACTGGCGCCGGGCCGGGGTGGCAGGCGCCGCGCTCGGCGTCATCGCCGCCGGTGCGGCCGCGGGGGTCGCCATCGAGCGGCTCACGGTGGGCCGCGGCATGCGCAAGAAGGCCCGCCTCGCGCTCGACGCCGCGGGGCCGTACGGCTCGCTGCGCGGCATGCCGGGCACGGCGTACGCGGACGACGGCACGGAGCTTTCGTACGAAGTCGAAGAGGGCGAAGAGGGTGGAGGGGCCGAGCCGGGCAGTGGGCGGGGTGCGCGCGGGCGGAGGTTCTTCGGGCGCCGTGACCCCGCGCCCGTCACCGTCGTCTTCAGCCACGGCTACTGCCTGAGCCAGGACTCCTGGCACTTCCAGCGGGCCGCCCTGCGCGGTGTGGTCCGCGCCGTCTACTGGGACCAGCGCAGCCACGCCCGCTCCGGGCGCGGCGTCGACCAGGTGGAGCGGGGGGTGCCGGTCTCCATCGACCAGTTGGGGAGCGATCTGAAGGCCGTCATCGACGCGGCCGCGCCCGAGGGGCCGCTCGTCCTCGTCGGGCACTCCATGGGCGGCATGACGACCATGGCCCTGGCCGACCAGTTCCCGGAGCTGATCCGTGAGCGCGTCGTGGGCGTCGCCCTCGTCGGTACGTCGTCGGGGCAGCTCGGTCAGGTGAACTTCGGGCTCCCGGCGGCCGGGGTGAACGCGGTCCGGCGGGTGCTGCCCGGCGTCCTGCGGGCGCTCGGCTCGCAGGCCGAGCTGGTGGAGCGGGGGCGGCGGGCCACCGCCGACCTCTTCGCCGGCGTCATCAAGCGCTACTCGTTCTCGCGCAAGGACGTGGACCCGGCGATCGCGCGGTTCGCCGAGCGGATGATCGAGTCGACGCCGATCGACGTGGTCGCGGAGTTCTACCCGGCGTTCAACGAGCACGACAAGGCGGCGGCGCTCCGGCACTTCACCGAGCTGCCGGTGCTGGTGCTGGCCGGGGCGAAGGACCTGGTCACGCCGAGCGAGCACAGCGAGGCGATCGCCGCCCTGCTGCCGGACGCCGAGCTGGTCCTGGTCCCGGACGCCGGGCACCTGGTCATGCTGGAGCACCCCGAGGTGGTCACGGACCGGCTGGCGGAGCTGCTGGCCAGGGCGGGCGTCGAGCGGGCGGCGGCAGATGCGGCCGATGCGGGGTCGACCAGCGGCTAACGTGGACGGTATGGAAGCACCGCACCACCAGGCCCCCGCCAACGTACTCGGCATCACCGTCAACTCCCCCGAACAGATGGGCGAGTTGGGCCGCCGCCTGGCGAAACTCCTGCACCCCGGCGACCTCGTCATGCTCACCGGCGAGCTGGGCGCCGGCAAGACGACGCTGACCCGCGGCCTCGGCGAGGGCCTCGGCGTGCGCGGCGCCGTCACCTCGCCGACCTTCGTCATCGCCCGCGTCCACCCGCCGCTCGGCGCGGGTCCCGCGCTGGTGCACGTCGACGCGTACCGCCTGGGCGGCGGGCTCGACGAGATGGAGGACCTGGACCTCGACGTCTCGCTGCCCGAATCGGTGATCGTCGTGGAGTGGGGCGACGGCAAGGT
This sequence comes from Streptomyces sp. NPDC003379, assembly GCF_053589195.1. Lineage (NCBI taxonomy): Bacteria > Bacillati > Actinomycetota > Actinomycetes > Kitasatosporales > Streptomycetaceae > Streptomyces > Streptomyces sp. NPDC003379. Next base: position 14,320 of record NZ_JBSFRK010000007.1, read on the forward strand.
CGAGGAGCTCTCGGACGACCGGCTGCACGTCGTCATCGACCGGGCCGTGGGCGACACGACGGACGAGGTGCGCGAGGTGACGCTGACCGGGCTCGGTGAGCGGTGGTCGGGCGCGGATCTGGCGTCGCTGGCGGCCTAGGCCGCGCGGATCCGGTGCGTTCACCCGAAGGTTCCGACAAGTCGTCGGCAAGATGTTGCGTCGCGTACGCCGCGCGTGGTCACATGGGTACCGGTACTGGTTAGGTCTACCTAACCACGTCTGCCCCCGGGAGCCCAGGAGGCATCCATGTCGGCTTCAGAACGTGACGCGAAGGCACCACCGCGGCCGCCGCGCGGCCTGCCGGGATCTCTGGCCGTCGCGGGATTCCCGCCCCCGTCGATGAGCGAACTGCTGGCGTCCTGCGCCGCCGCGACCGCGGTCTCCACGCCGCCGCGCGATCCGGCGCCCGCCGACGGCGCCTCTACGGAGTAAGGCCGTCCGTCCCGCTGACCGGGAACGACGGCTCCAGGCAGGGGACGACGGCTCAGGGAACGGCGACTCAGGGAACGACGACGACCTTCTTGCCGTGCAGCGCGAACTCCCACATCGCGTTGCCGTGCGCCCGCGACTCGCGGATGCCGCCCGTCTTCTTCGACGGGTCCGGCTTCGGCGTCGAGCCGTCGACCGCCGCGCTGAAGCCGATCGTGATCCCGTCGACGCTCGTGAAGCGCACGACGTGCTCGATCGGCACGCCGTCCGTACCGGTGACGGAGCCCGAGCGGGAGCCGACGCGGTAGGTGCCCGGCGCCGGGTCGACCGAGCCCGGCGTCACCTGGAACGTGATCCGCACCTTCCCGGAGGGCTCGACCAGCCAGACGCGGTCGTCGCGCAGGGAGTACACGACCCGTTCGCCCGCGCCGGAGTCCGCGGGCACCGCCGTCGGCCTCGCCTTGTCCTTGGGGGCGCGCGGGGCGGAGGCGGCGGGGGACTTCTCGGGGCGCTTGGAGAGGCTGTCCGGCACGTTGGCCGAGGCCTGATAGGCCAGGAAGCCGACCGCGGCGAGCGCGACGGCGGTGAGCCCGGCCACAAATCCCGAGCTGCTCCTTGACACCTTGCGCCACCCACCTTTTCGTACTGCGTACGGCTACGGAGTGACGGTAGCAGCAGGCACCGCACATCCCGGGGCGGCCGTGCGCCGGGCGCCGGAGCCGTAGGCTGTTCGCGTGCTCTTGCTCGCTCTTGATACCGCAACGCCCGCCGTCACCGTGGCCCTGCACGACGGTTCCGCCGTCGTGGCCCAGGCGAGCCAGGTGGACGCCCGCCGTCACGGGGAACTGCTGCTCCCGGCCGTCGACCGTGTGCTCGCCGACGCCGGCCTGAGACTCGACGCCGTCACCGGCATCGTCGTCGGTGTGGGCCCCGGCCCCTACACAGGGCTGCGCGTCGGCCTGATGACCGCCGACACGTTCGGCCTCGCGCTCGGCGTACCCGTGCACGGCGTGTGCACGCTGGACGGCCTCGCGTACGCCAGTGGGATCGAGGACGGCCCCTTCGTGGTGGCCACCGACGCCCGCCGCAAAGAGGTCTACTGGGCGCGCTACGACAACGTACGTACGAGGGTGAGCGAGCCCGCCGTCGACCGGCCCGCGGACATCGCCGCCGAGGCCGAGGGGCTGCCCGTGGTCGGCGCGGGCGCGCTGCTCTACCCCGACACCTTCCCGGACGCCCGCGCCCCCGAGCACGTCTCGGCGGCGGCGCTCGCCTCCCTGGCCGCCGAGAAGCTCGCCGCGGGCGAGGCGCTCCTTGAGCCCCGGCCGCTCTATCTGCGCCGACCCGACGCGCAGGTGCCGAAGAACTACAAGGTGGTCACCCCCAAGTGACCGAGGCGACCGATGCGACCGATGCCACCGAGGTGACCGAGCCCGCCGTGCTGCGCGAGATGCGCTGGTGGGACATCGACGCGGTGTTCGCCCTGGAGAAGGAGCTCTTCCCGGACGACGCCTGGTCGCGCGGCATGTTCTGGTCCGAGCTGGCCCACGCGCGCGGGCCGCTCGCCACCCGCCGCTACGTGGTGGCCATGGACGGCGACCGCCTCGTCGGGTACGCGGGACTCGCCGCCGCGGGCGACCTCGCCGACGTCCAGACCATCGCCGTCGCCCGCGACCACTGGGGCACCGGGCTCGGCGCCCGGCTCCTCACCGACCTGCTCCAGGCCGCGACCGCCTTCGAGTGCGCCGAGGTCATGCTCGAAGTGCGGGTCGACAACACCCGGGCGCAGAAGCTGTACGAACGCTTCGGCTTCGAGCCCATCGGCTTCCGGCGCGGCTACTACCAGCCGGGCAATGTAGATGCCCTGGTCATGCGCCGCACCGATCCCTCCACCCCCGTATCCGGCGTACAAGGAACCGAGATTCATGGCTGACTCGCGCGACGAACCCCTCGTCCTCGGCATCGAGACCTCCTGCGACGAGACGGGCGTCGGCATCGTCCGCGGCACCACGCTGCTCGCCGACGCCGTCGCCTCCAGCGTCGACGAGCACGCCCGGTTCGGCGGTGTCGTGCCCGAGGTCGCCTCCCGCGCGCACCTCGAAGCGATGGTGCCGACCATCGAACGCGCCCTGAAGGAAGCGGGGGTGAGCGCGAAGGACCTCGACGGCATCGCGGTGACCGCCGGTCCCGGGCTCGCGGGCGCGCTGCTCGTCGGGGTGTCGGCGGCCAAGGCGTACGCGTACGCCCTCGGCAAGCCGCTGTACGGCGTCAACCACCTCGCCTCGCACATCTGTGTGGACCAGCTGGAGCACGGGCCGCTGCCCGAGCCGACCATGGCGCTCCTGGTCTCCGGCGGCCACTCCTCCCTGCTGCTCTCCGCCGACATCACCTCCGACGTACGGCCCCTCGGCTCGACCATCGACGACGCGGCGGGCGAGGCCTTCGACAAGATCGCGCGGGTGCTGAACCTCGGCTTCCCCGGCGGCCCCGTCATCGACCGGTACGCGCGCGAGGGCGACCCGACCGCCATCGCCTTCCCGCGCGGTCTGACCGGGCCCCGCGACCCCGCGTACGACTTCTCCTTCTCCGGGCTCAAGACGTCCGTCGCCCGCTGGATCGAGGCGAAGCGGGCCGCGGGCGAGGAGGTGCCGGTGCGGGACGTGTCGGCGTCCTTCCAGGAGGCGGTCGTCGACGTGCTGACCCGCAAGGCCGTGCGGGCCTGCAAGGACGAGGGCGTGGACCACCTGATGATCGGCGGTGGCGTGGCCGCCAACTCGCGGCTGCGGGCGCTCGCGCAGGAGCGGTGCGAGAAGGCCGGGATCCGGCTTCGCGTGCCGCGCCCGAAGCTGTGCACGGACAACGGCGCGATGGTCGCCGCCCTCGGCGCGGAGATGGTGGCGCGCAACCGTTCGGCGTCCTCCTGGGACCTGTCGGCGGACTCCTCGCTGCCGGTGACGGAACCGCACGTCCCGGGACACGCGCATACGCACACCCACGATCACGTGCACGAGGTCAGCAAGGAGAACCTCTACCCGTGACCGTCGCGCTGATGTGGGAGGCCCGCGCCGTCGAAGGGCGCGGCGAGGAACTGCTCGCGTGGGCGCGGGCGCAGCGGCTGGCCGGTGAGCCGGTCCGGCGGGAGCACTTCCGGGCGCCGCGGGACCGGGTCCTCGTCGTCACCTGGTGGGACGCCGCGTACGACGCCGAGCTGCCGGAACTGCCGGAGCCGACGGCGGAGTTGGTGACACGGGCGGTGCACCGCTGGCGGTTCGAGTCGGTCGACGCGGGCTGACGTTCAGCGGTTCCGGTACGTCAGCAGGTACCGCCAGAAGAGCAGGTGCCGCACGCTGCCGCCGGGCAGGAGGCGGGCCGCCTCCGCGCGGACCTGGGGGAGCGTCATGTCCGGCTGTCGTACGGGCGCCTTGAGCGGCGGCTTCGGTTCGCCGCGCAGCCGCTCGCCCGCGTACACCGCCATCCGTGCCACGGCGTTCACCGGGGACGCCACGGGGTCCCACCACGTCGGCCCGGAGTAGCAGCCGAGGACGAGCAGGGTGCCGCCGGGGGCGAGCGCGGCGCGCAGGCGCGTGACCGTGGCGAACGGCACGTGGTGCAGGCTCGCCAGGCAGGTGATGACGTCGTAGCGGCCCTCGGGCAGCTCCTCCTCGGTCACGTCCGCCTGCCGGTAGCGGGGGCCGCCGCCGGCCTCCTCGGCCGCGGCGATGACCTCGGCGGACGGGTCGATCGCGTCGACCTCGTAGCCGCGCGCCGCGAGACGGCGGGCGAAGCGGCCGGTGCCGCAGCCGACGTCGAGGGCGGTGCGGCCGCCCGGCGGCAGCCGGCGCAGGAGCAGTGGGTGGTAGTGGTCGTTGTGGTCGAAGGGCATGCGGGGAGCCTGGCACAGGGCGCCCCGCGCACGGTCCGGAAAGAAACTTCGAAGAATCTCGGCGGCGATGTCGAAACGGGCGTATCCCGTTCGACGCAGGGGTGAGAGGCGAGGGGAAAGCCCCCGCCACCACCCGATGGGAGACCACCATGCCGCGCTTTCTGACGATGATCCGCATCGACGAGAACAACGCGCCCGAGGGCGGCCCGAGCCCTGAACTCCAGGAGCGCATGGGCGTGCTGCTCGACGAGATCACCAAGGCCGGGGTGATGCTCGACAACGCGGGCCTCGCGCCGACCGCGCAGGGCACCCGCGTGACCTGGGACAAGGGTGAACTCTCCGTCACCGACGGGCCGTTCACCGAGACCAAGGAGGTCATCGGCGGCTACCTGATCACGCAGGCCAAGGACAAGGCCGAGGCGATCGAGTGGACGAGGCGGTTCCTCAAGACCCACGAGGACTACTGGACGGTCACCGCGGAGGTGCGGGAGATCATAGGCGGCTGACCGGGGCCTGTCCGGGGCCTGTCCGGGGCCTGACCGGGGCCCGGCAGTCCTGAGCCGAGTCTTTGCGGAGGCGGCGCCGGGGTGCTCTGATGGGTGGCCGTGAGCCACCGTCCGGAGCACCCCCGCCCCGCCACGCAGGATCCCGTGGAGACCGTCTTCCGCATGGAGGCGCCGCGCATCATCGCCGGCGTCGCGCGGATCGTACGAGACGTCGGCATCGCCGAGGAGCTGGCGCAGGACGCCCTGGTGGCGGCCCTTGAACAGTGGCCCGAGCGGGGGGTCCCCGACAACCCCGGCGCCTGGCTCATGGCCACCGCCAAGCACCGCGCCATCGACCTGGTGCGCCGACGGGAGCGCTACGCGCGCAAGCTGGCCGAGGTCGGCCGCGACCTGGAGAGCGCGCCGCCGCACCTCGACGAGCCCGCCGACCCCGACGCCATCGACGACGACCTGCTCCGCCTCGTCTTCACCGCCTGCCACCCCGTGCTCTCCGCCGAGGCCCGCGTGGCGCTCACCCTGCGCCTGCTCGGCGGCCTGACGACCGCGGAGATCGCCCGCGCGGTGCTCGCCCCGGAGGCGACGGTCTCCCAGCGCGTCGTGCGGGCCAAGCGCACGCTCGCCGCCAAGGCCGTCGCCTTCGAGGTCCCCTACGGCCCCGACCGCGACGCCCGCCTCGGCTCGGTCCTCGAAGTCATCTACCTCATCTTCAACGAGGGGTACGCGGCGACGGCCGGCGACGACTGGCTGCGCCCCGCGCTGTGCGAGGACGCCCTGCGGCTGGCCAGGGTCCTCGCCGGGCTCATGCCCAAGGAGTCCGAGGTGCACGGCCTGGCCGCCCTGCTGGAGCTCCAGGCGTCCCACGCGGCGGCGCGCACCGGCCCGTCCGGCGAGCCGGTGCTCCTCAGGGACCAGAGCCGGGCCCGCTGGAACCAGATGCTGATCCGGCGCGGCTTCACCGCCCTGGCCCGGGCGCGGGCGACGGCGGCCTCGGGGGCTCTCGGGCCGTACGCGCTGCAGGCCGCGATCGCCGCGTGTCACGCCCACGCGCATACGTACGAGGAGACCGACTGGCGGCAGATCGCCGCCCTGTACGGCCTGCTCGCCGCCCGCGCCCCGTCCCCGGTGGTCGAACTGAACCGCGCCGTCGCGGTCTCCATGGCGGAAGGGCCGGGGGCGGGCCTCGCCCTGGTCGACGCGCTCACCGCGGAACCGGCCCTGCGCCGCTATCACTTGCTGCCCAGCGTGCGGGGGGACCTCCTCGAACGGCTCGGGCGGTCCGCGGAGGCGCGGGCGGAGTTCGAGCGGGCGGCGGCGTTCGCTCGCAATGAGCGGGAGCGGCAGTTGTTGCTGGGGCGGGCGAAGGAGTGCGGGTAGGGCTCCGCCCGGGGTTCCTGGCCAGGCGCCGCCCCTGTGGCGTGCCGTCTCGGGGCTCCGCCCCGGACCCCGCTCCTCAAGCGCCGGAGGGGCTGAAACTGACCGGCTGTCCGATCAGCAAACGCCGGAGGGGTTGAAACTCACCGGCTGTCCGATCAGCATCGTCGGCGCCCCCGCCACCCGCGTCAGGAACACCGTCGCCGCGTTCTTGCCCTGTGGCTTCACCTTGCGGCGCAGTTCCTCCGGTTCCACCGCCGAGCCTCGCTTCTTCACCGTCAGGATCCCGACGCCCCGCTCCCGCAGCAGCGCTTTCAGCTTCTTCACGCCGAAGGGGAGCTGGTCGGTGATCTCGTACGCCACCGCGTAGGGCGTCGCCCGCAGCACGTCGGAGGTGACGTACGCGATGGTCTCGTCGATCAGTCCGCCGTCGACCCGGGCCGCGACCTCGGCGACCAGGTGCGCGCGGATGACGGCGCCGTCCGGCTCGTACAGGTACCGCCCCACAGGCCGCACCCGGGGGTCGGGCAGCATCGCGTCGAGCGAGCTCCACAGGGAGACGTTCCGGGGCAGGAGCGTCGCGCGGTGCGAGGCGGGGGAGCCCGTGCCGAACCACAGCACGGCCTCCTTCACGTCGCCGCCGTCCGAGATCCACTCGGCCTCGGCCTCGGCGGGGACCGCCTCGTGCGGGATGCCGGGGGCGATCTTCAGCGCGGCGCGCGGGGCCTTGAGGGCCGCCTCGACCGCCCAGGACAGGGGCGGGGAGTAGGACTCGGGGTCGAAGATGCGGCCGCGCTTGGAGGAGCGCCGCGCCGGGTCCACGAAGACGGCGTCGTACGCCGATGTGTCGACGTCCGTGACATCGGCCTCCCGGACCTCGATCAGGTCGGCGAGGCCGAGCGCCTGGGCGTTGGCGCGGGCGACCGCGCAGGTCAGCGGAGACCGGTCGACGGCGAGCACGGAGATCCCGGCCCGCGCGAGGGCGATCGCGTCGCCGCCGATGCCGCAGCAGAGGTCGGCGAGGGAGCGCACTCCCAGCGCCTTGAAGCGCTCGGCGCGGTGCGTGGCGACGGAGGCGCGGGTGGACTGCTCGACCCCGTTCGGCGTGAAGAACATCCGGGCCGCGTCCTCGGCGCCGAACTTCGCCGCGGCCCGGCGGCGCAGATGCGCCTGGGCGAGGGCGGCCGAGACCAGCGGCGCCGGGTGGTCGCGGCGCAGCCGGGTGGCGGCGGCGAGCTCCTGCGCGGGTTCGACGTCCCGCACCTCGTCGAGCAGGGCCCGGCCCTCGGTGGTGAGCAGGGCGGAGAAGGCGGCGAGGGCGTCGGGGGTGTCCGGGGCGCTGGGCGTGTTCGGGTCGTTCACCTGCCCCATTGTGGGCCAGTCGGTGGATGGTGCGCGGCCGGTGGCGGTGTCGGCCCCTGGGCAGGGGCGTGAGCTGGGAGGATCCGGCGCCATGCAACTAGTACGACAAAACGAGGAATCCACCGTAGGACGGAAGAATCGGACACGTTTCGTGGCGGCGGCGCTGACCGTCACGGCGATCGCCCCGGGCTGCGCATACGAGGGCGTCCCCGGGGGTGGTCCCGGGGGCGGCCCCGACGCCGTGAAGCCGGTCCATGGCCAGCAGCGCCTCCAGGACCCGCCCGCCCGCGCCCTCGACTCCTACGCCCAGCAGCTCGCCGCCGCCCGGGCCGCACGCGTCACGGCCGCCAAGCGCTGGGGCCTCGCCAGGACGCCGCTGGCCGCGCCCGCCCCGCCCGCGACCAAGCCGAAGATCAAGACTCGCAAGGGCTTCCAGGTCAAGGGCCATGCCAAGCTGCCGCCGGTCTTCACGACGATCCCGACCAAGCGGAAGGTCGTCTTCCTGACCATCGACGACGGCGCCGAGAAGGACCCGGCGCTGCTGAGAATGATGAGCGATCTGAAGATCCCGTACACGGCCTTCCTCAGCAACTACCTGGTCAAGGAGGACTACCGCTACTTCAGGAAGATGCGGGACCGCGGTGTCTCCCTGAACAACCACACCCTCAACCACCGCTACATGCCCGGACTCTCGTACGGGCGTCAGCTCCGCGAGATCTGCGGCATGCAGGACGTCATCGAGAAGCGCTACGGCAAGCGGCCCGAACTCTTCCGGCCGCCGTACGGCAACTACAACAAGAACACGCTGCGCGCCGCCAAGGCCTGCGGCATCAAGGCGGTGCCGCTGTGGGCCTCGGAGGCATTCCCCGACCGCATGGAGTGGCGCGAGTGGGACCGCGACCTGCACCCCGGCGACATCATCCTCACCCACTTCCGGGGCCGCGAGGACTGGAAGGGCACCATGCCCGACATGGTCCGCCGCGTCATGAAGACGGTCACGGACAAGGGTTACGCGGTGGCCAGGCTGGAGGACTACCTGTGACCCGGCGGGCGCGAGCGCGCCGCCGCCTCCTCGCGGGGGCACTCCTGTGCGGAGTACTCGCGCCCGCGCTGCTGACGTCTTGCGCGGAATCGGTCGACCCGATCGAACGGCTGGGCCGCAAAGCGGCGGAGAAGCTGCCTCGCAAGGAAGAACCCGCCTGTGGGCAGGTGTTCCGCGTGGCGGACGCGGGGCAACGGGAAACGAGGTGGCCACGCGCTGCCGAGACGTCTCCGAAGGAACCTCTGCCCAGGAAAAGTCGTTGCCCAGGCAAGGCCAGTGCCCCGCCCGCCCCGCCGAGGGGCACCCCAATTCCGTAAAGCCCGACGCAGCCGATTGGCACTCCGCTTGACCGAGTGCTAATCGCCGTCCTAGTCTCGCTTCTGGCACTCCCCGTTGGAGAGTGCCAACAGCGACGGGCAGGTCCGGCACCCGCGACGACGGATCCACCTGGTCGCCACTCCTAAGACTGTTAACCCCGTGAGATCTCCGAAGGGGGAGACCGGAACGTGACGACCACCAGCTCCAAGGTTGCCATCAAGCCGCTCGAGGACCGCATTGTGGTCCAGCCGCTCGACGCCGAGCAGACCACGGCCTCCGGCCTGGTCATTCCGGACACCGCCAAGGAGAAGCCCCAGGAGGGCGTCGTCCTGGCCGTGGGCCCGGGCCGCTTCGAGAACGGCGAGCGCCTGCCGCTCGACGTGAAGACCGGCGACATCGTGCTGTACAGCAAGTACGGCGGCACCGAGGTGAAGTACAACGGCGAGGAGTACCTCGTCCTCTCGGCTCGCGACGTGCTCGCGATCGTCGAGAAGTAACCACTTCACCAGCAGAATTGCTTTGAGCTGCGCCCCTGGTCACCCCGCTGATTGCCGGGCGGCGAGGGGCGTGGTTCGTTCACCCGAGTTTTCGAGAGGGCTGAATCGCTCCCATGGCGAAGATCCTGAAGTTCGACGAGGACGCCCGTCGCGCCCTTGAGCGCGGCGTCAACAAGCTTGCCGACACGGTCAAGGTGACGATCGGCCCCCGCGGCCGCAACGTCGTCATCGACAAGAAGTTCGGCGCCCCCACCATCACCAACGACGGTGTCACCATCGCCCGTGAGGTCGAGGTCGAGGACCCGTACGAGAACCTCGGCGCCCAGCTGGTGAAGGAGGTGGCGACCAAGACCAACGACATCGCTGGTGACGGCACCACCACCGCCACCGTGCTCGCCCAGGCCCTGGTCAAGGAAGGCCTGCGCAACGTAGCCGCCGGCGCCTCCCCGGCCGCCCTGAAGAAGGGCATCGACGCCGCCGTCGCGGCCGTCTCCGAGGAGCTCCTCGCCACCGCCCGTCCGATTGACGACAAGGCCGACATCGCGGCCGTCGCCGGTCTGTCCGCCCAGGACCCGCAGGTCGGCGAGCTCATCGCCGAGGCGATGGACAAGGTCGGCAAGGACGGTGTCATCACCGTCGAGGAGTCCAACACCTTCGGCCTCGAGCTCGACTTCACCGAGGGCATGGCCTTCGACAAGGGCTACCTGTCGCCGTACATGGTCTCCGACCAGGAGCGTATGGAGGCCGTCCTCGACGACCCGTACATCCTGATCCACCAGGGCAAGATCTCCTCCATCCAGGACCTCCTGCCGCTGCTCGAGAAGGTCATCCAGGCCAACTCCTCGAAGCCGCTCCTGATCATCGCCGAGGACGTCGAGGGCGAGGCCCTGTCGACCCTGGTCGTGAACAAGATCCGCGGCACCTTCAACGCCGTCGCGGTGAAGGCCCCCGGCTTCGGCGACCGCCGCAAGGCGATGCTCGGCGACATGGCCACCCTCACCGGTGCGACCGTCATCGCCGAGGAGGTCGGCCTCAAGATCGACCAGGTCGGTCTCGACGTGCTCGGCACCGCCCGCCGCGTCACCATCACCAAGGACGACACCACGATCGTCGACGGCGGCGGCAACAAGGCCGACGTCGAGGGCCGCGTCAACCAGATCAAGGCCGAGATCGACGCCACGGACTCCGACTGGGACCGCGAGAAGCTCCAGGAGCGCCTCGCGAAGCTGGCCGGCGGCGTGTGCGTGATCAAGGTCGGCGCCGCCACCGAGGTGGAGCTGAAGGAGAAGAAGCACCGTCTGGAGGACGCCATCTCCGCGACCCGCGCCGCGGTCGAGGAGGGCATCGTCTCCGGTGGTGGCTCCGCGCTCGTCCACGCCGTGAAGGTCCTGGAGGGCAACCTCGGCAAGACCGGCGACGAGGCCACCGGTGTGGCCGTCGTCCGCCGCGCCGCCGTCGAGCCGCTGCGCTGGATCGCCGAGAACGCCGGCCTGGAGGGTTACGTCATCACCTCCAAGGTCGCCGAGCTCGACAAGAACTTCGGCTTCAACGCCGCGACCGGCGAGTACGGCGACCTGGTCAAGGCCGGCGTCATCGACCCGGTCAAGGTCACGCGCTCCGCGCTGGAGAACGCCGCGTCGATCGCTTCCCTGCTGCTGACGACCGAGACGCTGGTCGTCGAGAAGCCGGCGGACGACGAGGCCGACGCCGGGCACGGCCACGGCCACGGTCACTCGCACTGACCGCTGCGCTCGGCTTGAACGGTGACTGAGGCCCGGCTCTCCTTTCGGGGAGCCGGGCCTCAGTGCTTTCCGGCTTCGCGGCTGCCGGGCCCCGTCAGGGGCGCGGGGAGCTGCGCGACCAGCCGAGAACCGGCCCGCACCCGGCAACGACAGAGCAACCCGGCAGACGCGACCCGCCCCCCGCTCAAGCCTTATTGCGGGCCGTACTTGCGGCCCGTGCGGGACGTGACGCCACCCAGCAGCGCCCTCGGCGTCACCTTCACCATGCCCATCAGCGCCTTGTACCGCGGATCCGGCACCGACACGGTCTTGCCCCGCGCCAAGTCGACCAGCGCCGTCGCGACCAGCTTGTCCGCGTCGAGCCACAGCCAGTTGGGGATGTTCGACGTTCCCATCCCGGCGCGCTCGTGGAACTCCGTACGGACGAAGCCGGGGCAGAGCGCCATCAGCCGCACCCCGCTGCCCGCCAGGTCCTTCGCCGCGCCCTGGGTGAACTGCACGACCCACGCCTTCGACGCGCCGTACGTCCCGCGCGGCACGAACGCGGCCACCGAGGCGACGTTCACCACCCCGCCCCGGCCGCGCTCCCGCATGGACTCCGTCGCCGCCGACGTCAGCCGGAGCACCGCCTCGCAGTGCACCTTGAGCATGGTCAGCTCATCGCGCAGCGAGACCTCCAGGTACCGGCCCTTGTTGCCGAACCCGGCGTTGTTGATCAGCAGGTCGACGGGGTCCCTGCGGTTCGAGAGCCGCTTCTCGACGGCTTCGATGCCGTCGTCCGTCGAGAGGTCCGCCGTGAGCACCTCCGCCTCGATGCCGTGCCGGTCGTGCAGCTCGGTCGCCTGCTCGCGCAGCCGCTTGGTGTCGCGCGCCACGAGGACGAGGTTGTGGCCGCCACCGGCGAGGCGTCGCGCGAAGGCGGCGCCGATGCCGGCGGTTGATCCCGTAATCAGAGCCGTAGTCATGGCCCAAGGCTAGTGAGATCCGGCCACGGCCGTAATCGCGCGTATGCCGCGCCCCTGGGTCACGAGGCTCCCGCGCACGCCACGCCCCCGGGTCACGAGGCTCGCGCGCCGTACTGCGCCACGTACGTGCGCGCCCGCTCGGCCGTCTCGGGATGCAGCGCCTCGCCCGCGGCGAGCAGCCGCGGCAGCAGCTCCTGCTCCGTCGTGATGGCCCGGAACTGGAAGCCGACGGTGACCTCGTGCTCAGGTCGGTGCACGATCTCGATGGCGTCCCCGGCCCGGATCTCACCGGGCTCGATCACCCGCAGATAGGCCCCCGGAGCGCCTTCCCGAGTGAACCGCTTCACCCACCCCTTCTCGCCGAGGTGCCCCTGGAACGTACGGCAGGGGATGCGCCCGCTCGTCACTTCGAGCACCAGATCGGGGCCGATTTGCCAGCGCTCGCCTATCTTCGCGCCGTTCACGTCCAGCCCGGACGTCGTGAGGTTCTCGCCGAAGGAGCCGTCCGCCAGGGACCGTCCGAGCATGCGCTCCCACGCGTCGAGGTCCTCGCGGGCGAAGGCGTACACCGCCTGGTCGTCACCGCCGTGATGGCGCATGTCGCAGACCTCGTCACCGGCGAGCCCGCTGCCGCCGACGCCCTTCGCGCCCGGCGCGGCCACCCGGACCGGCCCCGGCGCCGGGCGCTTGTCGATGGCGGTGCCGCCGGAGGGGGCGTCGGTGTAGTCGACGGCGCGGTAGCGGCCCAGATTCACAGAGAGAAGCTTCATGACCCGGCAGGGTATGCGGGCGCCACTCAAAGGCGCCATACGATATTTCGCACCACGTCCAAGGCTCGCTTATGCTCGAAGGATGATCGAGGCCCGTCATCTCCGTGTCCTGCGCGCCGTGGCCGCCACCGGCTCCTTCTCGGCCGCGGCCCGCGAGCTCGGCTGTACCCAGCCCGCCGTCAGCCAGCAGATGAAGGCCCTCGAATCCTCCACGGGCACGCCGCTGCTGATCCGCACCGGCCGCGAGATGCGCCTGACGCAGGCGGGCGAGGCCCTGGTCCGGCACGCCGCGGGCATCCTCGCCGGGCTCACCGCCGCGGAGGAGGAGGTCGCCGCGATCGCGGGGCTGCGCGCGGGCCGGGTCCGGCTCGTCTCCTTCCCGAGCGGCAGCTCGACTCTGGTCCCCGGCGCCCTCGCGGCGCTGCGCGCGGCCCACCCCGGCACGCGCGTCTCGCTCGTGGAGGCCGAGCCGCCGCGCTCGGTGGAGATGCTGCGGGAGGGCGACTGCGACGTGGCGCTGGCGTTCCGGTACGAGGGGCGGCGCGAGGCCGAGGAGTGGGACGACCTCGTCGTACGCCCGTTGCTCGCGGACCGGCTCGTCGGCCTCGTGCCCGAGGGGCACCGGCTTGCCGGGGCGGACGCGGTCACCATCGGGGAGTTCGCCGACGAGCCGTGGATCGCGGGCTGCCCGCGCTGCCGCAGGCAGTTGGTGGAGGTCTGCGAGGTCGCGGGCTTCGTGCCCCGGATCGACTTCGCCACCGACGACTATCCGGCGGTGATCGGCCTGGTGGGCGCCGGCCTGGGAGTGGCGGTGCTGCCCGAACTGGCGATCGAGTCAGTGCGCCCGAGGGGTGCACGCACAGTGACGGTGGAGCCGGTGGTGCGGCGGGAGATCGTCGCGCTCACGCTGCCGGACCTGGCGCAGGTGCCGGCCGTCGCCGCCACGCTGGACCACCTCGCGCGGGCCGCGGCCCGCTGACGGGCAGACGTTCCTGAAGAAACGTTCCTTCAGTGGTGTGGCGCGGTCCCGCCCGCCGACGCGGACGCCGTGACCAGGCGGTTGCGCGCCCGCCCCATGAGTTCCTCGCGCTCGTCCTCGGTCAGCCCGCCCCACACGCCGTACGGCTCGCGCACCGCGAGCGCGTGAGCGGCGCACTCCGCGCGTACCGGGCACCGCATGCAGACCTCCTTGGCGGAGTTCTCTCGCGCGCTGCGCGCCGCGCCCCGCTCACCCTCCGGATGGAAGAAGAGTGAGCTGTCGACCCCGCGGCAGGCCGCGAGGAGCTGCCAGTCCCACAGGTCCGCGTTCGGTCCGGGAAGGCGGGAGAAGTCTGCCATTACTGGTCCCCTTGAAGCCGTTCTGAGGCGGATACGGTGCCCATGACCGTCATCACGGTACATCTACTGTCTAAGGAGATGAAAATATGACTCATTGCGAATCTAGCCATAGACACCGTGAAATGGGAAGAAAAGCCGCTAAATGGGGCATGGCTTGTGATGAAACGTTGAGGGTGTACCGCGCGCACTGCACTGTGTCCGCGCCCTCACGTAGAGTGCCGAAGATGGCTGACTGCCCCGTAACTCTTTCGGGTGACCGTCGTTGAGAGTGCGAGGCGGTTGAGAGAAAAAGCGCTCGGGCAGGTGTCCGAGAGCGTCAACCGCACAGGTGACGAATATGTACCAGCCTGGAGGCTCAAGGTGACGCGCAGCAGCTGTGAGAGCCGCGGAGGACAGTCATGACATCCGTCCTCGTCTGCGACGACTCCCCGCTTGCCCGAGAGGCGCTCCGCCGAGCGGTCGCGACCGTACCCGGCGTCGAGCGTGTGACGACGGCGGCCAACGGCGAGGAAGTCCTCCGCCGCTGGGGCGCCGACCGCTCGGACCTGATTCTGATGGACGTACGCATGCCCGGTCTGGGCGGCGTGGAGACCGTCCGGCGGCTGCTGTCCGCCGACCCCGGTGCGCGCATCATCATGCTCACCGTCGCCGAGGACCTCGACGGGGTCGCGCTCGCGGTCGCCGCCGGTGCCCGCGGCTATCTGCACAAGGACGCCTCGCGCGCCGAGCTGCGCGCGACGGTCACGCAGGCGCTCGCCGACCCGACGTGGCGGCTCGCCCCGCGCAGACTGCGCTCGGCCGAGATGGGCGCCGCGCCCACGCTCACCGCGCGGGAGATCCAGGTCCTCGAAGGCATGAGCCACGGCCGTTCGAACGCGGAGATCGGGCGCGAGCTCTTCCTCTCCGAGGACACGGTGAAGACGCACGCCAGGCGGCTCTTCAAGAAGCTCGGCGCCTCGGACCGGGCGCACGCGGTGGCGCTCGGATTCCGCTGGGGCCTGGTCCGCTGAGTGTGCCGCAGCGGGGGCACGGCGCTCCCCGCCCGCCGTGCGGTGGGCGGGGCGACGGGCACCCGCCGCACCCCTCCTCGGGAGCGGTTGCCGTCGCTTCGCGGCCGATGCCGCATCCTTGAGGTGTGGAGTTCCTCGGGGACGAGTCGATCGAGCGGGAGGGGAGGGCGCAGGAGATGAGTTCCGGCGCACCTGCTCATAACGCTTCAGTGCACAACTACGGACGCGGTGCGACGAATCAGTCGCCGCCAAGGCACCATGGACCGATGCGTGATGACAGGACGACGGTGATCGGTGCCCTCGTCCTCCGCGCCGTAGAGGGCGACGATCAGGCCACGCACGACCTTCTCGCACACGTGCACCCTCTTGCGCTGCGTTACTGCCGCACCCGGCTGTCCCGGCTGCCGGGTGACGCTCGCCACTTCGTGGAGGATCTGGCGCAGGAGGTCTGCGTCGCCGTCCTGCTCGCCCTGCCGCGCTACAAGGACACGGGCCGCCCCTTCGAGGCGTTCGTCTTCGCGATCGCCGCGCACAAGGTGGCCGATCTGCAGCGCGCGGCGATGCGCCGTCCCGGTTCCACCGCCGTGCCCTCCGACGAGATGCCCGAGCGGCCCGACGACTCGCTGGGCCCGGAGGAGCGCGCGCTGCTCAGCAGCGACGCGGAGTGGGCCAAGAAGCTCCTCGCCAACCTTCCGGAGAACCAGCGCGAGCTGCTCCTGCTCAGGATCGCCGTCGGCCTCACGGCCGAGGAGACCGGGCAGATGCTGGGAATGTCCCCGGGGGCGGTGCGGGTGGCCCAGCACCGGGCGCTGAGCCGCCTGCGGGCGCTCGCCGAACAGTAGACGTACGAACGTACAAAGCTTGCCGATGATCTTGATCGTGGAATGGGACACCCTCCGTTCCCGTTAGCATGGACATCCGCACCGATCAAGGCCATTTGGGGAAGGTGTCATGACTGCAAACGGCGGTTCTTCGACTGGGGTGCCCGAGAAATTCGCGACGCTCGGGCTGACCTACGACGACGTGCTGCTGCTGCCGGGCGCGTCGGACATGGCGCCCGACCAGATCGACACTTCCTCGCTCATCTCGAAGAACGTGCGGGTGAACGTCCCGCTGCTCTCCGCGGCGATGGACAAGGTCACCGAGGCCCGCATGGCGATCGCCATGGCGCGCCAGGGTGGCGTCGGCGTGCTGCACCGCAACCTCTCCATCGCCGACCAGGCCAACCAGGTCGACCTGGTCAAGCGCTCCGAGTCCGGCATGGTCACCGACCCGATCACGGTGCACCCGGACGCGACGCTCGCCGAGGCCGACGCGATCTGTGCGAAGTTCCGCATCAGCGGCGTCCCGGTGACCGACGCGGCGGGCAAGCTGCTCGGCATCGTCACCAACCGCGACATGGCCTTCGAGTCGGACCGCTCGCGCCAGGTGCGCGAGGTCATGACGCCGATGCCGCTGGTCACCGGCAAGGTCGGCATCTCCGGCGTGGACGCCATGGAGCTGCTGCGCCGCCACAAGATCGAGAAGCTTCCGCTGGTCGACGACGCGGGCGTCCTCAAGGGCCTCATCACGGTCAAGGACTTCGTGAAGGCAGAGAAGTACCCGAACGCCGCGAAGGACCAGGAGGGCCGCCTCCTCGTCGGTGCCGCCGTCGGTGTCGCGGGTGACGCCTTCGAGCGCGCCCAGGCCCTGGTCGCGGCGGGCGTCGACTTCATCGTCGTCGACACCGCGCACGGCCACTCCCGCCTGGTCGGCGACATGGTCGCCAAGATCAAGTCGGACGCCCCGGGAGTCGACGTCATCGGCGGCAACATCGCCACGCGCGAGGGCGCCCAGGCGCTCATCGACGCCGGTGTCGACGGCATCAAGGTCGGCGTCGGACCCGGCTCCATCTGTACGACCCGTGTCGTCGCCGGCATCGGCGTGCCGCAGGTGACGGCCATCTACGAAGCGTCGATCGCCGCCAAGGCGGCCGGTGTCCCGGTCATCGGCGACGGCGGCCTGCAGTACTCCGGAGACATCGCCAAGGCGCTCGTCGCCGGCGCGGACACGGTCATGCTGGGCTCGCTCCTCGCAGGCTGCGAGGAGTCCCCGGGTGAGCTGATGTTCATCAACGGCAAGCAGTTCAAGTCGTACCGCGGCATGGGCTCGCTCGGCGCGATGCAGACCCGCGGCGAGCGCAAGTCCTTCTCCAAGGACCGCTACTTCCAGGAGGGCGTAGCCTCCGACGAGAAGCTGGTGCCCGAGGGCATCGAGGGCCAGGTGCCCTACCGCGGTCCGCTCTCGGCCGTCGTCCACCAGCTGGTGGGCGGTCTGCGCCAGTCGATGTTCTACGTGGGCGGGCGCACCGTCCCCGACCTGCAGGCCAACGGCCGTTTCGTCCGCATCACGTCCGCGGGTCTCAAGGAGAGCCACCCGCACGACATCCAGATGACGGTCGAGGCGCCGAACTACAGCCGCAGTAAGTAGTCTTCCGGCTCCACGCACGCGTGGAGGGGCGGCCCCGGCTCACCGGGGCCGCCCCTTCCGTGTGTGTCGGGGATACTGGACAGGCAGACCAAGAGGGAAAGGCCCCACAACGTGACTGAGATCGAGATCGGGCGCGGCAAGCGCGGCCGCCGCGCGTACGCCTTCGACGACATCGCCGTCGTACCGAGCCGGCGCACCCGCGACCCGAAGGAGGTCTCGATCGCGTGGCAGATCGACGCCTACCGCTTTGAGCTGCCGTTCCTGGCCGCTCCCATGGACTCGGTGGTCTCGCCGCAGACCGCCATCCGCATCGGCGAGCTGGGCGGCCTCGGCGTCCTGAACCTCGAGGGCCTCTGGACGCGGTACGAGGACCCGCAGCCGCTGCTCGACGAGATCGCCGAGCTGGACTCGGAGACCGCTACCCGGCGCCTCCAGGAGATCTACGCGGCCCCGATCAAGGCCGACCTGATCGGGCAGCGCATCAAGGAGGTGCGCGACGCGGGCGTCGTCACGGCCGCCGCGCTCTCCCCGCAGCGCACCGCCGAGTTCTCCAAGGCCGTCGTGGACGCCGGTGTGGACATCTTCGTGATCCGCGGCACCACCGTCTCCGCCGAGCACGTCTCCGGCGCCGCCGAGCCGCTCAACCTGAAGCAGTTCATCTACGAGCTGGACGTCCCGGTCATCGTGGGCGGCTGTGCCACCTACACCGCCGCCCTGCACCTGATGCGCACGGGCGCCGCGGGTGTCCTGGTCGGCTTCGGCGGCGGCGCCGCGCACACCACGCGCAATGTCCTGGGCATCCAGGTGCCGATGGCCACCGCGGTCGCCGACGTCGCGGCCGCCCGCCGTGACTACATGGACGAGTCCGGCGGCCGTTACGTGCACGTCATCGCCGACGGCGGCGTGGGCTGGTCCGGCGACCTGTCCAAGGCCATCGCGTGCGGCGCCGACTCCGTGATGGTGGGCTCCCCGCTGGCCCGCGCCACGGACGCGCCCGGCAAGGGCTACCACTGGGGCATGGAGGCCGTCCACGAGGACGTGCCGCGCGGCAAGAAGGTGCACCTGGGCACCGTCGGGACGATCGAGGAGGTCCTCACCGGTCCCTCGCACATCCCGGACGGCTCGATGAACTTCTTCGGAGCGCTGCGCCGCGCCATGGCGACGACGGGCTACAGCGAGCTCAAGGAGTTCCAGCGCGTCGAGGTGACGGTCGCGGACTCGCAGCACAAGCGGTGACGAGCCGTACGTCGTAGAGGGGGCCCCGGTACTTCGTACCGGGGCCCTTTCTCGCGTCACAGGCGGTGGGCCGCGCCCGCCGGGGTCGCACCCCTGGTGTCGAGGAGCAGCTGCGCTTTCACGGCGAGCCCTTGCAGGTCGTACGTGCGGTGGTGCTGGAGCAGGATCGTGAGGTCGGCGTCGGCCGCCGCCTCGTAGAGGGTGTCCGCGCGCGGGACGGGGCGGCCGAGGATGCTCCAGTTGGGGACGTAGGGGTCGTGGTAGCTGACGGCAGCGCCCAGCTCCATCAGGCGGGTCGCCACCTCCTGGGCGGGGGCGCCCTGCTGGTCGGCCAGGTCGGGCTTGTAGGTGACGCCGAGGAGCAGGACGCGGGCGCCGCGGACGGACTTGCCGTGTTCGTTGAGGAGCGTGGCCGAGCGCTGGATGACGTACTGGGGCATGCGGTCGTTCACCTGCTGGGCCAGTTCGACCATGCGCAGGGGGCGGGCGCCGCGGGACGGGTTCGGGATGTCCAGGGGGACGCCGTGGCCGCCGACGCCGGGCCCGGGGCGGAAGGCCTGGAAGCCGAAGGGCTTGGTCTCCGCGCAGCGGATGACGTCCCACAGGTCGATGCCGAGGTCGTGGCAGAGCACCGCCATCTCGTTGACCAGGGCCATGTTCACGTGCCGGTAGTTGGTCTCCAGGAGGTGCACGGTCTCGGCCTCGCGGGGGCCTCGGGCGCGGACGACCTTGTCGGTGAGGCGGCCGTAGAAGGTGGCCGCCGACTCGGTGCAGGCCGGGGTGAGGCCGCCGATGACCTTGGGGGTACCGGCGTAGCCGTGCGAGCGGTTGCCGGGGTCGAGGCGGCCCGGCGAGTAGGCGAGGTGGAAGTCGCGGCCCGCGCGCAGGCCCGAGCCCGATTCGAGGATCGGACGGAGGAATTCCTCGGTGGTGCCCGGGTACGCGGGTGACTCCAGGATCACGGTGGTGTGCGGGCGCAGACGCGCTGCCAGGGCCTGGGCGGCCTCGGCGACCTGGCTCAGGTCGAGCGAGCGGTCGGCTGCGGGCGGCGTGGGGGCGCAGATGACGGCGGTGCGGACCCGGCCGAGTTCGGCCGGGTCGGTGGTCGGCCGGAAGCCCCCCGAGAGCATCCGGCGGACGTCGGCGGCGGTGAGGGTCCCCTCGGCGCCGTCGCCGGGCAGGCGGCCGCCTGCCAGGTCGGTGGCGCGGGCGGGGTCGTAGCCGATGGTGGCGATGCCGCGCGCGACGGCGGCCTGGGCGAGGGGCAGGCCGAGGTGGCCGATACCGATGACGGCGAGATCTGCGGGCATGGCGGTGGGCCGTCCTCCCAATAGCCGGAGCGGGACGAGCGCGCAAGCCCTGTGGACAAGGGGGACCAGCGCAATGTCAGACTAGGAGTAAATATGACCGTTTTGTGGCATTGCACTGCCATGCCGACTCGGAGTGTTGTCCACAGGCTGAGGGCGGGGTCGGCGAGCGCGGACGAAATCTGGGCATGATGTGAGTCCGACCACACCCGATCGATGCGGGAGGCAGCGGTGAGGACAGCGACACTGGGGCCGGCGGAGCGTGCCGAGTCACTTGCGGGAATGGCCGACAGGGAGCTGGACATCCTGGTCGTGGGCGCGGGGGTGGTCGGTGCGGGGACGGCTCTCGACGCGGTCACGCGCGGCCTGTCCACCGGCCTGGTCGAGGCCCGGGACTGGGCGTCGGGCACGTCGAGCCGGTCGAGCAAGCTGATCCACGGCGGGCTCCGCTATCTGGAGATGCTCGACTTCGCGCTCGTGCGAGAGGCGCTGAAGGAGCGCGGCCTGCTCCTCGAACGCCTCGCCCCGCACCTCGTGAAGCCGGTGCCGTTCCTCTACCCCTTGCAGCACAAGGGCTGGGAGAGGTTGTACGCCGGATCGGGCGTCGCGCTCTACGACGCCATGTCGATGTCGCGCGGGCACGGCCGCGGCCTGCCCATGCACCGCCATCTGACGCGCCGCCACGCCCTGCGCGTCGCCCCCTGCCTGAAGAAGGACGCGCTGGTCGGCGCGATGCAGTACTACGACGCGCAGATGGACGACGCCCGCTATGTGGCCACACTGGTGCGCACGGCGTCGGCGTACGGCGCGAAGGTCGCCAACCGCGCCAAGGTCACCGGCTTCCTGCGCGAGGGCGAGCGCGTGGTCGGCGCCCGCGTGCAGGACGTCGAGGGCGGCGGGGAGTACGAGATCCGCGCCAAGCAGGTGGTGAACGCGACCGGTGTGTGGACGGACGACACCCAGGCGATGGTCGGCGAGCGCGGGCAGTTCCACGTCAGGGCGTCCAAGGGCATCCACTTGGTGGTGCCCAAGGACCGGATCAACTCCACGACGGGGCTGATCCTGCGGACCGAGAAGAGCGTCCTCTTCGTCATCCCGTGGGGGCGGCACTGGATCGTGGGCACGACCGACACGGACTGGGATCTCGACAAGGCGCACCCGGCCGCCTCCAGCGCCGACATCGACTACCTCCTTGAGCATGTGAACTCGGTGCTCGCGGTGCCGCTCTCACGGGACGACGTCCAAGGGGTCTACGCCGGCCTCAGGCCGCTGCTCGCCGGCGAGTCGGACGCCACGAGCAAGCTGTCCAGGGAGCACACGGTCGCGCACCCGGCGCCCGGCCTGGTCGTCATCGCGGGCGGCAAGTACACGACGTACCGAGTGATGGCCAAGGATGCCGTCGACGAGGCCGTGCACGCCCTTGACCAGCGGGTCGCCGACTGCGTCACCGAGGACATCCCCCTGGTCGGTGCCGAGGGGTACAAGGCGCTGTGGAACGCCCGAGCGAGGATCGCCGCCCGGACGGGTCTTCATGTCGTACGCGTGGAGCACCTGTTGAACCGGTACGGAGCGCTGGCCGAGGAAGTGCTCGAACTCATCACCGCCGACCCGACGCTGGGCGAGCCACTCCAGGCGGCCGACGACTATCTGCGGGCCGAGATCGTCTACGCCGCTTCGCACGAGGGCGCCCGGCACCTCGACGACGTGCTGACGCGGCGCACGCGCATCTCGATCGAGACGTTCGACCGGGGCACGCGCAGCGCCCGGCAGTGCGCCGAGCTGATGGCGCCGGTCCTCGGCTGGGACAAGGACCAGATCGAGCGGGAGGTGCAGCACTACGAGAAGCGGGTGGAGGCCGAGCGGGAGTCGCAGCGGCAGCCGGACGATCTGACGGCGGACGCGGCGCGGCTGGGGGCGCCGGACATCGTGCCGCTCGGCTAGCTTCCGTGGGCACACGCCCATGCCGTAGTGGCCTTGAGCGGTGCGGGTGTTGAGCATCGCGCGCGGCGTGGGGGAAGTGGACGTTGGGCCTTCGGTGTGGTTTCGGCGTGCTCGTCCGGGCCCGTGGTGGTTTGGGGCCGCGGCGTGGCGGATACCGGCGAGGTCGGGCGTGCGGGCCTTGTTCCGAGGGGCTGTTGTGCCTCGGCGAGGGGTCGCCGGACGAGTGGGACGGGGGTGCTCGGAAGCGGCCCGGCCTGCTCGTGGGGCAGGAGGGCGGCGGCCGGGGCCTTGCCTCGGCCGATGAGCAGCGGAAGAGTGGCGTCCGTGGCCGGCACGGTGGGTTGTGCCGTCCTGCCATCACGTTGTCGAGGGTCGCGACGGCGACAACGGCCGTCAGGGAACGCGGTGTCGGCATGGCGGCGCCTCCTTGTGCGCGGCCCATCATGCGGGACGGTGGACCCTGGGCGTCGGCCGGTCCCCGAGTAAGGGACAATGAAGGCTCTGTCAGGGCGGGTTGCGCGGGTAGCAGCGGTAGCAGCAGAGGGGACGCATGTCGGACGCGGAGCAGACGGGTGAGGCCCGTCGGGACAAGAGCGAACGTCTCCTCGCCGGCCGATACCGGCTGGGAGAGGTGCTCGGCCGCGGCGGCATGGGCACCGTGTGGCGCGCCAAGGACGAGACACTGGGCCGTACGGTCGCGGTGAAGGAGCTGCGGTTCCCGTCGAGCATCGACGAGGAGGAGAAGCGGCGGCTCATCACGCGGACGCTGCGCGAGGCCAAGGCGATCGCGCGGATCCGCAACACCAGCGCGGTGACGGTCTACGACGTGGTCGACGAGGACGACCGGCCGTGGATCGTGATGGAGCTGGTCGAGGGCAAGTCCCTCGCGGAGGCGATCCGCGAGGACGGCGTGCTCACGCCGAGGCGGGCGGCCGAGGTCGGCCTCGCCGTGCTCGACGTGCTGCGGTCCGCGCACCGCGAGGGGATTCTGCACCGCGACGTGAAGCCGTCGAACGTGCTGATCGCCGAGGACGGCCGGGTCGTGCTCACGGACTTCGGTATCGCGCAGGTCGAGGGCGACCCGTCGATCACGTCGACGGGCATGCTCGTCGGCGCGCCCTCGTACATCTCCCCGGAGCGGGCGCGCGGCCACAAGCCGGGCCCCGCGGCCGACATGTGGTCGCTGGGCGGCCTGCTGTACGCGGCCGTGGAAGGCGTGCCTCCGTACGACAAGGGGTCGGCCATCGCGACCCTCACCGCGGTGATGACCGAGGACGTCGAGACGCCGACGAACGCCGGACCGTTGGAGAAGGTCATCTACGGCCTGCTCGCCAAGGACCCCCAGCAGCGGCTCGACGACGTCGGGGCGCGGGCGCTGCTGATGGACGTGATCCACACGCCGGAGCCCAAGGCGGAGCCGGAACCGGTCGAGGCGACCAAGGTCGTGCCGCTGCCTCCGGTTCCTCCGGCGCCGAAGAAGGCGGCCAAGGCGGTCAAGGCCGCCAGGCCGAGCACTCCGGCCAGGTTGCTCAAGAAGACGGGTGCGGCTGCCGGTGCCGCCGGTGCGCCCGCTGCTTCCGGAGCCGTCGCGGGGCGCAAGGGTGAAGAGGCCACCGATCGGCTGAAGGGGGCGCTGCGGTCGGTCCGTAAGGCGGCCACGGGCGCCGGTCCGGGTACGGCGGCGGGCGCGGGGTCGGGTTCCGGCTCCGGGGCCGGTGTCACCTCCGGGAGCAGAACCGTTCCCGGGAGCGGGGCGGCCGTGCCGCCTGCGCCGAGCGCGCCGCCGAGCGCGCCGCCGCGGGTGGCGCCAAGGGTGCCGCGGCGAGTGCCGCCCAAGGCGTCGCTCACCGACGTGGTGCCGCGCCGGACGCTGGTGATCGTGACCGTGGTCGCCGTGCTCGCGGTGCTCGGTACGGTGCTCGCCTTCGCGCTCTCGGGCGGGGATGACGGCGCCTCCGGCAAGGACAGCAAGGGCGGCGACAAGGCCGCGTCCAGCGGGGCGACGGCCGGTGACGGCGACCAGGACAAGGGCGGCAAGGACACCGGCAAGGACGCGGACAAGGGTGCCGGCTCCGCGGACGACAAGGAGCAGGGCCAGGGGCAGGGTCAGGGCCAGGACCCGGGCAAGGACTCCGACTCGGACGAGGGCGAGGGGCACGACCCGAGCCAGGACGACGGCAAGAAGCCGGAGGACGGCGCCGAGTCGACGTACGAGCACGATCAGGGCTTCAAGATCGGGCTGCCGAAGGGGTGGAAGTACCAGACCACGGGCAGCGCGGGCGCCCGCTTCAGTGGGCCGAACGGTCAGAAGCTGCTGATCGGTTGGACGTCCACGCCCAAGGACAACCCGGTGAGCGACTGGAAGAACCAGGAGAACTACATGGTCCGGTCGCAGTACGACCGGATACGGATCGAGAAGGTCGATTTCCGCGGGTGGAACACCGCTGACTGGGAGTTCACCTACGTGGACGGCGGGACCAAGTACCGCTCCGTCGACCGCGGCTTCGTCGTCAACGGCGGGCTCGGCTACGGAATGATGTACACGGCCAAGGCCGACGACTGGAAGAGCGATCAGCGGCGGGACACGTGGCGGACCTTCACGAGGACGTTCCAGCCGAAGTCGTGACTTCGGACGGACGGACGGTCGCGGGTGAGGTGTGCGGGGTCTTGGCCTGAGATTCGGGCGCTGAGATCTCGTATCCCCTCATTGCGGTTCGCCCACGGCACGTATCGTGAGTGCTTGCGGACCGTACGCAGCCGCAACGAGCCACAAGACGAACGGAATTGACCACCGGGCGGACGGGGAAGGCATCGTGGACGACTACGCGGGACGGGTGCTCGCCGACCGCTACCGCCTGCCGTTGCCGCCCTCGGACGAGTACGAACTCGCCGAATCCCGGGCCTTCGATACGTACAGCGGACAGGAAGTCCTGGTCAGGCAGGTCCCTTTACCGGAGATCGTCGAGGCGGAGGTCCTTGAGGACGACGACCTGCCCGAGGGGTTCCAGTCCCGGGCGGGAGCGGGTGGCGCCGGGGTGCGACGGGCCGCGGCGCGGACGACGCGCAGGCCGACGGATCCGGCGGTGCGGCGCGCGATGGAGGCGGCGCAGACCGCCGCGCAGATACCGGACCATCCGCGGCTCGACCAGGTCTTCGACGTGTTCGCGGAGGGCGGCTCCCTCTGGATCGTCAGCGAGCTGGTCGCGGCGCGGCCGCTGGCGGCTCTCCTCGCGGACCGGCCGCTGAGTCCCTACCGGGCGGCGGAGGTCGCGGCGGACGTCCTGGCGGCGCTGCGCGTGCTGCACGCGCATGGCTGGGTGCATCGGAACATCACCGCGCGCACGGTCCTGATCTGCGACGACGGCCGCGTGATGCTGACGGGGCTAGCGGCCGGGGCGGCCGAGGAGGCGCTGTGCGGGTACGACCCCCGGCCCGTGGAGGCGGGGGAGGCGGCCGGTTCGGCGGGATCGGTCGGCAATGTGGCCGCGTACGAGGCCGGGGATGTGCCGCTTGAGCCTGCCCCCGAGCCGTATGAGTCGTACGAGTCGTACGAGTCGTACGGAGAGAGCGATGCGGCCGGGGGGTTCGCGAAGGCTGCCCGGGGCGGGTCCGTCGCGGCCTATCGGGCGGGGGCGGCGCGGGCCGCCGCTCGGGTCGACGAGCAGCCTTCCGGGGTGCCGGGGCCTCGGGGGAGCGAGGGCGGCACGCACGGCGACAGGGAGCCCGGGACGACGGGGCGGATCTCGGACCCGTACGGAGTCGGCGGCACGAAGCCCTGGCATGGGGCGGTACCGCGAGGCGGCGGCGGCGCGGACAGCGGCAGCCGGGGTCCGAACGCGTCCCGCGCTGAGGTCGCCTCCCGCGCTGACTCCGTGCCCCGCGCCCGGAGCGCCCCCCAAGCCGATGTCCAAGCCGCCCCCCAAGCCGATCCCCAAGGGCAGCGCCCCGACGCAGACGCGCACGCTGAGCACCGGGAACACGGGGAGTACCAGGAACACCGGGAGTGGGGCGCCCCCGATGGGGAATCGGGGACCCCACGTGGCCCCGCCACCGCTCTGGCCGCCGAGCGGGCCCGGCACGCGCGCATGGTGGTCGTGGGGGCCGTCACCGAGCGGTGGGCGCCCGAGCAGGCCGGGCCCGTGCACGAGAACTGGCAGCTCGCCGCGCCGATCGGCCCCGCCACCGACCTGTGGGCCCTGGGAGCGCTGCTCTTCCGGGCCGTCCAGGGGCACGCGCCCTACCCCGAGGACAGCACCGCCGAGCTGGTGCAGCTGGTGTGTGCCGAGCCGCCCGCCTTCGCCGAGGAGTGCGGCCCCTTGCGGCCCGTGGTCGAGTCCTTGCTGCGCCAGGACCCCACCGACCGGCTCGACTTCGAGGAGCTGAGCGGCTGGCTGCGCTCCTTGGTGCGGTCCGCGCCGGAGCCGGAGGCAGGGGCGCACGTCGTGCCGCTGCCGCCGTACGACGCCGGACGACTGCCCGTCGTACGCCGTCGCGGCGAGATCGTGCGCAAGCGCCGAGCGGCCGCGCCCGCCACCACGGGCGGCCATGGCCACGGTCGGCACAAGCGGGGGAGGGGCAAGGACGTGCCGAGCACCGGGCCCGCGCGCGTCCCCCGTGAGCCGCATCGTCTCGGCGAGGCCCCGCCACCACGCGAGGCCGCGTCCCTCGGCGGGCCCGCACGGCTGAGCGAGCCCGCATCGCTCCGCGAGGCCGGTTCGAGCCGTGTGCCGCAGGAGCGGGGCCCGGCGCGCCCCCGGTCGCTCGGGCGGCTGCTGCTCCTTGCGATCCTCGTCGGGCTCGTCGCGGCGGTCGCGTACGCCATGTTCTTCATGCCCAAGTCCGATGACGGGGCGTCGGGTGACCGTGCCGGCACCGCGGGCGAGGCGAGCGCGGGGCCCACCCACGAGCAGAACCCCGGCGACGCGAACGACAAGGACGGACCGGAGAACGACAAGTCAGGCAAGGACAAGTCGGGCAAGGGCAAGCCGGGCAGGGACGACAACGGCAGGTCCACCACGGGCCCCAGTTCGCAGGAGCCCCAGACCACCGTGCCCGAGCTGCCGCAAGGCTTCGTCCTGCGCAAGGACGCGGAGGGGTTCCGCGTCGCCGTCGCGAGGGGCTGGGACCGGCAGCCCAAGAACGGGCGGGGCCAGGTCCGTTACACCCACGGCGGCTTCGAACTGCTCGTGGTGCCGGGCCGCGACACCACGGACAGCTACGGCAGAGACCCCATGAAGTACCAGCGCGAGCACGAGCGCGAACTGCAGCCGTTCCGCGACTCGTCCTGGGCGACGTCCAGCGGCATGCGGCGCATCGACGTCGGCGGGCGGGCCATGGCCGAGGGGCAGTTCACCTGGCAGGACGCGCAGGGCCGCGAGGTCTACGTACGCAATCTCGTGATGGTCGTGGGCGGCAAGTACCACGTGGTGCAGGTGCGGGGCCCGGAGGCCGAGCGGGACGAGGTCTCGCGGCTCTACGAGCAGGCGTCGAAGACGTACCAGGCCGTCGGCTAGCGTCACATTGGGGTCTCCATGGCCCCCCTGTGGTTCCCCGTGCGCTCCCCCCTCCCTAACCTGACCCTGTCAAGACCATTGCGGGGGAACGTGAATCAGAGCCAGGGCCTGCTCCTCGCGGGCCGCTACCGACTCGGGGAGTCCATCGGCCGCGGCGGCATGGGACGCGTGTGGCGCGCCCAGGACGAGGTGCTGCACCGTGCCGTCGCAGTCAAGGAACTGACGGCCGCGCAGTTCGTCCAGGAGGCCGACCGCGCGGTCCTCTTCGCGCGTACGCAGACGGAGGCGCGGGCCGCCGCCCGCATCAACCACCCCGCCGTCGTCACCGTCCATGACGTCCTGCAGTACGACGACCGGCCCTGGATCGTGATGGAGCTGGTCGAGGGCTGTTCGCTGGCGGACGCCGTCAAGGAGCGGGGCCGAGTCGAGTCCGTCGAGGCCGCCCGCATCGGCCTGTGGACCCTCAAGGCCCTGCGCGCCGCGCACGCCGCCGGGGTGCTGCACCGTGACGTCAAGCCCGGCAACGTACTCCTGTCGGACGACCGGCGGATTCTGCTCACCGACTTCGGGATCGCGGCGATCGAGGGTGACTCGACGATCACGCGGACCGGGGAAGTCGTCGGGTCCGTCGACTACTTGGCGCCCGAGCGGGTCAGCGGCTCCAACCCCGGCCCGGCCTCCGACCTGTGGGCGCTCGGCGCCACGCTGTACACGGCGGTCGAGGGGTACTCCCCGTTCCGGCGCACGTCGCCGATCGGCACGATGCAGGCCGTGGTCACCGAGGAGCCCGCGCCGCCCGCGCACGCGGGCGCTCTCGCGCCCGTCATCAGCGCCCTCCTGCGCAAGGACCCGGCGGCCAGGCCCACCGCCGAGGAGGCCGAGCTGATGCTCGCCGAGGCCGCGGAGGGGCGGCGGCCGAGCGGGGCGCAGGCGTACGTGCCGACCCAGGCGCACGCCACGGGGCAGCGGACCGCCACCGGTTCCGCCACGGTGGTCGAGGGAATGTCCGGCGCTGGGGCGTCGTCCGGCGTTGGTGTGTCCGGCGGTCCCGGCGCGGGCTCCTCCGCCACGGCCGTCCACGGCTCCGCGTCCGCACCGCCGCCTCAGTCCCGCTCCTCCCGCTCCTCCCGCTCCTCCCGCTCCTCCCGCTCCTCCACGTCCTCCCCCTCCTCCCCGTCGGGGCTGCGGCGCCGCTGGCCCGCTGTCGCCGCCCTCGCCGTCGTGGCCGCGCTGCTCGGTGGCGGTGGCGTCTTCGGCTTCCTGCACTTCACGGGCGGCGAACAGGGCGACAGCGAGAGCCAGGCGCAGGCCCCCGGCGCCGACAGCGGCCCCGGCAGGACCGCGGGCGGCATCCCCGAGGACTGGCGGCGCGTGCACGACCCGGACGGCTTCAGCCTCAGGCTGCCCAAGGGCTGGAAGCGCGAGGTGGACGGCAACCAGGTCGACTACACGCCCGACGGCGGACGCCGCTTCCTGCGCATAGGCGTCGACAAGAACCCGCAGTACGAGACGGCGTACGCGCATCAGCTTTCCCTGGAGAAGACCCTGCGGCCCAAGCTCCCCGGCTATCGGCGGCTGCACCTCAACTCCAACACGTTCCGCGACCAGCAGGGCGCCCTGTGGGAGTTCGGCTGGACGGCGGGGGCGAACGACACCACGGCGGGCCCGCGCCGGGCCATCGAACAGACGTATCTCAGCCGCGACGGCGTCGAGTACTCCATCTACATGTCGGCCCCCGCCGGCAACTGGGCCACCACGCGGGAGCAGTTCGACGCGATGCTCCGGGGGTGGCGGGAGGGCTGAGCGCTCACGTCCGCCCGTGGGACGGCTGGTGCGCCCCCGGTGCGCACGAGGGCGGCGGCCGGAACCCGCCCGCCGCTCGGTGAGAGCCATTCCGTTCGCACACGTGTGGGGCATGATGGCCGCATGGGGAGCCTGGGAGACCACGCAGGTGGGAGCAGCGCCCGTGTGATCGCGGGACGTTACCGCCTGGAGGCGCGGCTCGGCCGGGGCGGTATGGGGGTCGTGTGGCGGGCCACCGACCTGCTTCTCGGGCGCGGGGTCGCCGTCAAGGAGCTGGAGCGGGACGAGACGCTCTCCGACACCGAGGCCACGCAGGCGCGCGAGCGGACCCTGCGCGAGGCGCGGGCGGTGGCGCAGCTGAGGCATCCGCACATCGTCGTCGTCCATGACGTCGTCGTGGAGAACGAACAGCCGTACATCGTCATGGAGCTGATCGAGGGCGGCTCGCTGGCGGGGCGGATCGCGCGGCAGGGGCCGCTCGACGCGGACGCCGTCGCGCGTATGGGCATCGACCTGCTCGGCGCCCTGAGCACCGCCCACGAGGCCGGTATCCTGCACCGTGACCTCAAGCCCGCCAACGTACTCGTGGAGCGGGCCACCGGCCGCGTCGTCCTCACCGACTTCGGGATCGCGCAGGTCACCGGGGCGACGACGCTCACGGAGGTGGGGTCGTTCGTGGGCTCGCCCGAGTACACGGCGCCCGAGCGGATCGCGGGGGAGCGGACCGGGCCGGAGTCCGACCTGTGGTCGCTCGGCGCGCTGCTCGTCACCGCGCTGGCCGGCGAGTCGCCCTTCCGCAGGGATTCCATCGGCGGCGTCCTGCACGCCGTCGTCTACGAGGAGATACGCCCGCCGGACAGCGCGGCGCCGCTCCTCCCGGTCGTCCTCGGCCTCCTGGAGCGTGACCCGGGGTGGCGCCTGGACGCGGCCGGGGCGCAGCGGCTGCTCCAGGCGTACGTCGACACGGGGCGCATGCCCCCGCTGCCGGGAAAACCGGGGAACGGCAGGCCGGGCCCCGGCGCCGCCGAGCCCGCCGGGCCGCGCGGCCGCCACGGCCGGGTCGTGCTGATAGCCGCGGCGCTCGCGGCGGCCGTGGCGGGGGCGGGGGTCTCGGCCACCGCGCTGCTGCTGGGCCGGGACGGGGACGGCGGTACGCCGACGAACTCGGCCACGCCCTCCACCACCGTCACCAGCCCCACGCCGACGGTGACGGTCACTCAGGGCACCCGTACGCCCAAACCGACCAAGCCGTCCACACCCGAACCCAGTACGCCCAAGCCGTCCACGCCCCAACCGCCCGACGGCTACCGCCTGGCCAAGGACCCCGAGGGCTTCACGGTCGCCGTACCCAAGAGCTTCGAACGGACGACCGAAGGGCCCCGCATCTTCTACGTCTCGCCGAGCGGCACCTACCGCATCGGCATCAAGAAGGCGGACCCGGAGCCGGGCGGCCCGCTCGCCGCACAGCGCCGAGCCCACGCCGAGGGGCCGCGGAGCAACCCCGGTTACCGCAACGGCGAGGTCAGCGAGACCACGCGCAACGGCCGGCCCGCCGCCTTATGGGAGTTCACCTGGGACGGCCCGGGCAAGCCGCGGGGCGAGCGGCACACGTACGACCTGTGCTGGGAGGAGGGCGGCAAAATGTACGACCTGTGGGTCTCGGGGCCCGCCGAGGAGGCGGAGGAGACGCGGAAGTACTTCGACACGGCGGTCGACACGTTCGTACGCCGTTGAGCGCGCGCTCCCCCTGGTCCCCCTCGGTGGCGCGGGCTTCCCGTTGGCGTGGGCTCCTCGTTCCCGTACGCCGGTCATGTCCCGCCGCGTGCATCACCCCGGTCACAAGTGGGGGGCCTGGCTGGAAACCGGGGTGCCCCGCAAGGTAGTCATGGGGGCATGAGTAATGACGGGGGCACCTCATACGGCCCGTACGAGCCCACCAGCTACGGCCTGCAACCGCCGCAACAGCCCGGCGTCCCCGGCCGGTCCGGGCCCAACGGCGGGGCGCACCCCGGCAACCCGTACGCGCAACCCGCCCACATCGTCCCGAACCAGCCGTCCGAGGCCGCGGCCGCAGCGGAGCCCGGCGCCGGCCGGCTGATCGCGGGCCGCTACCGGCTGCTGGCCAAGCTCGGCCACGGCGGCATGGGCACGGTGTGGCGCGCCAAGGACGAGACGGTGGACCGCGAGGTCGCCGTGAAGGAGCCGCGCCTCCCCGACCACCTGCCCGAGCGCGAGCGCGCCAACGCCTTCGAGCGGATGCGCCGCGAGGCGCGCGCCGCGGCCCGCCTCGACCACCCCGCCGTGGTCAACGTCCATGACGTGGCGGTCGAGGACGGGCAGCCGTGGATCATCATGGAGCTGGTCCAGGGCCGCTCGCTCGGAGCCGCGCTCCAGGAGGGCACGCTGGGCGCCCGGGAAGCCGCCCGCATCGGCCTCGACGTCCTGAACGCCCTGGACGCCGCGCACCAGGCGGGCATCCTGCACCGTGACGTGAAGCCCGACAACGTCATGCTCGGCAGGCACGACCGGGTCATCCTCACCGACTTCGGCATCGCCCAGATCGAGGGCGAGACCAACCTGACCGACACCGGCGGCTTCGTCGGCTCGCCCGAATTCATCGCACCGGAGCGGGTGTTGGGCCAGCGCCCCGGCCCCGCGTCCGACCTCTGGTCGCTGGGCGTCGTGCTGTACGCCGCGACGGAGGGCGTCTCGCCGTTCCGCCGCAACAACACCCCGGCGACGCTCCAGTCCGTCCTCAACGCCGCGCCCGCCGCGCCGGCCTCCGCCTCCGGCCCGCTCGCCGAGGCCATCAACGGCCTGTTGGCCAAGGACCCGGCGCAGCGCCCGAACGCCGCGCGGGTCCGCGCCCTCCTGGAGGAGGCGGCCAGGCCTCCGCAGCCCGCGCCGACGCAGGTGGTCACGGTCGCGGGCGGTGGCAGCGGCGGTCGCGACGGCAAGGGTGTCTTCCTGAGCCGCAAGGCCCTCGCGGTCATCGCGGGGGTGGTCGCGGCGGCCGTGGTGGCGGGCGTGCTGGTGGCCGTGAACCCCTTCGGAGGTTCGTCGGACACGGAGAGCTGGAAGAGGCACAAGGCGGCAGCGGTCGCCGCCACCGTCTCCGCGCCGGAGCAGTACGTGGAGAGCAAGCCGCAGAACACCGACACGGACAAGAGCTGGATCAGGTACACCGACCCCAGTGGCGCCATCTTCATCACGCTCGACCTCGCCGAGAAGAAGGACACCTCCCAGGACATCGCGGGGACCTCGGCGGCCCAGGCGTACGCCGACATGGAGAAGTTCAAGGAGAGCGGCGAGACGTCGTTCAGCGACATGGGCAGCGAGCCCGCCCCCGACGGGAAGACGAAGGAGACCAAGTACCAGGAGCGGGCCGCCGCCGAGAACACGGTCACGTACACCGACTCGCAGACCGAGCTGCCGCACGAAGCCAGGATCTTCTACTACCGGACCAAGTCCGGGGACATGTACCGGCTGTGGATCGACTACCCGGGCAAGGGCGACTTCACTGAGCGGGGCCGCGAGGTCGCCGGGGCCGCCATCGCCGAGCTGGAACTCGACAAGCTCTGAAAGGCCCTGATCAGCGGCTTTGTAGCCAGCAATCACTGGCGCGGTGTGAGTGGCCCGTGAAGGCGGATTACCGATGGGTACCCAAAACCCTGACGTGGGCCTACGCTCACGAGCATGACGGACTCGCAGGCCACCGCAGCGCCCCTCGGAACGAACCCGACCGCCCCGGCCCCCGAAGGCGCGCGCACCGCCGCCGACGTGGTCACGCCCGAGCTGATAGCCCAGCTCACGCGTGACGTCATAGGTTCCGGGCGCACGGCCAACCACACGCCGCTCACCGGCGAGAAGCTGGCCGACCTGCCCGAGTCCACCCCCGAGGACGTGGTCACCGCCTTCCAGCGGGCCCGCACCGCGCAGATCGCCTGGGCGAGGACCCCGGTGAAGCAGCGTGCCGCCGTGCTGCTCCGCTTCCACGACCTGGTGCTCCAGCGCCAGGCCGAGGTGCTCGACCTGATCCAGCTGGAGACCGGCAAGGCCCGCCTCCACGCGCACGAGGAAATCCAGGCCGTCGCGGTCGCCGCCCGGCACTACGGCCGCAAGGCCCCCTCGTATCTGAGCCCCAAGCGGCACACCGGCGTCGTCCCGACCCTCACCAAGGTCACCGAGAACCGCCAGCCGCGCGGGGTCGTCGGGCAGATCGCCCCGTGGAACTACCCCCTCGAACTCTCCATCGGCGACGCGCTCCCCGCCCTCGTCGCGGGCAACGCGCTCGTGATGAAGCCCGACACGGAGACCTGCCTCACCGCCCTGTGGGCCCGTGACCTGATCATCGAGGCGGGTCTGCCGTCCGAGGTCTTCCAGGTCGTCCTCGGCGAAGGTCCGGTCATCGGCCCCGAGATCGTCAAGCACGCCGACTACGTCTCCTTCACCGGCTCCACGCGCACGGGCCGCGAGGTCGCGCAGGGCGCCGCGGCCCGCCTGGTCGGCGTCTCGCTCGAACTCGGCGGCAAGAACGCCATGCTGGTCCTGCACGACGCCGACGTCGACAAGGCCGCGGCCGGCGCGGTGCGCGCCTGCTTCTCCTCCGCGGGCCAGCTGTGCATCGCCATCGAGCGTCTGTACGTCCATGAGTCGATCGCCGACCGGTTCGTGGAGCGCTTCGCCGAGCGGACGAGGGCGATCCGGCTCGGCACGTCCCTGGCGTACGGCGCCGACATGGGCTCGCTCGTCGGCGAGCGGCAGCTGGAGACCGTGACACGGCACGTCGAGGAGGCCGTCGCCAAGGGCGCCACGCTCGTCGCGGGCGGCGTCGCGCGCCCGGACATCGGCCCCTACTTCTACGAGCCGACCATCCTGGACGGCGTCGAGGCCCCGATGGCCGTCTGCACGGAGGAGACCTTCGGCCCGGTCGTCTCCCTCTACCGCTTCACGGACGAGAACGAGGCGATCGAGCTCGCCAACTCCACGTCGTACGGCTTGAACTCCTCCGTCTGGACGAAGGACGGCAGCCGAGGCCGCAAGGTCGCCGCCCGCCTGCGCACCGGCACCGTCAACGTCAACGAGGGCTACGGGCCCGCCTACGGCAGCGTCCAGTCCCCGATGGGCGGCATGAAGGACTCGGGCCTCGGCCGCCGACACGGCTCCGAGGGCATCCTCAAGTACACCGAGGCGCAGACCGTCGCCCAGCAGCGGCTCATGCCGCTGGCGCCCTCCTTCGGCCTGAACGACGAGCAGTACGCGGCGTTCATGAGCACGAGCCTGAAGGTCATGAAGGCGCTTCGCCTGCGCTAGCCGAAGCCTGACGCCCGCGTCAGTTCCCAACGAGGAGAGTCGATGTCACAGGAGAGCTCTGTCCGGAACCAGAACGCCGAGGACACCGAGGACGCCGAGGACGCGTACGACTATGACGTCATCGTCGTAGGCAGTGGCTTCGGCGGCGCGGTGTCCGCGCTGCGTCTGACGGAGAAGGGGTACCGCGTCGGCGTACTCGAAGCCGGGCGCCGCTTCACGCGCGCGACGCTGCCCAAGAACTCCTGGGACCTGAAGAACTACCTCTGGGCCCCGGCTCTCGGCCTCTTCGGCATCCAGCGCATCCATCTGCTGGGCAATGTGATGGTCCTCGCGGGCGCCGGAGTCGGCGGCGGCTCCCTGAACTACGCCAACACGCTCTACGTACCGCCCGCCCCGTTCTTCGAGGACCCGCAGTGGAAGGACATCACGGACTGGCAGGACGAGCTGAGCCCCTACTACGAGCAGGCCAAGCGCATGCTCGGTGTGCGGCTCAATCCGACGACGACGCCCTCGGACGTCCATCTGAAGGCCACCGCCCAGGCGATGGGGGTCGGGGACAGCTTCCACATGGCGCCCGTCGGCGTCTTCTTCGGCGACGAGAAGGACGCGGACGGTTGTTCAACGTCCCGTCCCGGCGCGGAAGTTCCCGACCCCTACTTCGGCGGCGCGGGCCCGTCCCGCAGGGCCTGCACCGAGTGCGGCGAGTGCATGACCGGCTGCCGGCACGGCGCGAAGAACACCCTCAACGAGAACTACCTGTATCTGGCGGAGAAGGCCGGTGCGGTCATCCACCCGATGACGTCGGTCGTCGCCGTCACCGAGGACTCGCGGGGCGGCTACGCCGTGGCCACGCTGCCCACCGATGACAAGCGCAAGGGCAAGGGACGTACGTTCAAGGCGCACAGAGTCGTCGTCGCCGCCGGCACGTACGGCACCCAGACGCTCCTGCACCGCATGAGGGACAACGGTCTGCTCCCGCGCATCTCCCCGCGCCTCGGCACGCTCACCCGCACCAACTCCGAGGCGCTGGTGGGCGCCCAGACCACCGACCGCCGCTACCGCAAGCGGCACGGCGCGGAGCGGGTCGACTTCACCAAGGGCGTCGCCATCACCTCGTCGATCCACCCGAACGGGAACACGCACATCGAGCCCGTCCGCTACGGCAAGAAGTCCAACGCCATGGGCAGCCTGACCGTGCTCCAGGTCCCGTACAGCGTGAAGGGCGGCAAGGCGCGGATCGCCGGCTGGCTCGGCAGCGTCGCCCGCCACCCCTCGCTCCTGGTCCGTTCGCTCTCCAACCGGCGCTGGTCGGAGCGGACCATCATCGGCCTGGTCATGCAGTCGCTCGACAACTCCCTGACCACGCACCGCAAGGAGAAGGGCCTCGGAAAGGGCCTCCTCACCGCACGGCAGGGCCACGGCGCGCCCAACCCCGACCAGATACCGGAGGCCACGCGTGCGGCGACCCTCCTCGCCCAGGAGATCAACGGCTTCCCGGGCTCGAACATCGGCGAGTTGATGGGCACCCCGCTGACCGCCCACTTCCTCGGCGGCTGCCCCATCGGCGACTCGCCCGACACCGGCGTCATCGACCCCTACCACCGGCTCTACGGCCACCCGGGCATCTCCGTGGTCGACGGGGCCGCGGTCTCCGCGAACCTCGGCGTGAACCCGTCCCTGACGATCACCGCGCAGGCCGAGCGGGCGATGTCGTTCTGGCCCAACAAGGGCGGCGAGGACCCGCGCCCGGCGCAGGGTGGGCGATATGTGCGGATCGCGGCCGTGGCGCCGAAGGCCCCGGCGGTCCCGGCGGACGCCTTCGGCGCGCTGAAGCTGCCGTTCCTGGGGATGCCGGCGGTGCCGCCCAAGAAGTAGTCCAGGGCAGGGGCCGGGACTTGATACACGTAAGGACCTGCGCCCCCCTCCGAGCGCAGGTCCTTCCGCGTGCTTGGGTGCCGCGTTACGCGGCGGAGTCGGCCTTGCGGCGACGTACGACGAAGACCGCGCCCGCACCGACGACCACGGCGGCACCTCCGACGAGGCCGATGGCCGGCAGCGCCGAGCTGGAGCCGGTCTCGGCGAGGCTGTCGGTCGGGAGATCGTCGGCGGTGCCCTGCGGCGCCGGGGCGGCGGTCGGCGTCGCGGTGGGCGTCGCGGTGGGCTTCGCGGTCGCCGTCAGGGTCGGTTTCGGCTTCGGAGTGCCCGGGTGCTCGCCCTGGTTGCCGGGCTTGCCGATCGTCAGCGGGTGCTCCATGAACGAGGTGTGTGTGCAGTCCAGTTCGGAGTCGACGTACTCGCCGACGCCGGTCGCGTAGCCCTTACCGAGCGGGGCCTTGGCACCGATGTTGAGCCGCAGCTTGATGTCGGCCGTCTCCTCGGCGCCGAGGTCGATGACGTCGAAGGCGAGGCCACCGGTCTCGTCGTCGTTGATCGACTCCCAGGTCTCGGTCTCGGGGTCGAGGTACTGGAGGTTGGCGAAGTTGCTCAGCCGGTTCTTGTCGTCGTCGCCCTTGGAGTCGCTGTCCACGGCCGCGATCCATCTGACCTCGCCGAGCGCCTCGTCGGTGGGGTTGGTGGCCGTCAGCTCGAACTGGTGCCAGCCGCTGCCCGGGGTGATCTTGCCGGGCAGGCCGGACAGCTCGATCTCCAGTACGGAGTCGCGGTCCACGCCGCTGTCGTCGACCGCGCAGTCGGCCGGCTTCTTCCCGTCCTCGTCCTCCGCGGACGCCCCGTCAGACCCTTCCGTCTCTTCCGGCTTCGTCGGCTTCGTCGGCTTATCGGCCGAGGGCTTCGGTATGGCGGGTGTCCGGCCCGGCGTGAACTTCGGGTCCGGCGTCGACTTCGGCTTCGGCTTGGACGTCTCGCTGGCCGAGTCGGCGGGCGAGTCGGTGGGCGTGGGGGCCGCGGTCGGTGCGGCCGGCGCCGGGGCGGCGCCCTCGGTCGCGAACGCGGCAGGCGCCGACAGGAGCGCCATCGGGACTATCGCGGCCGTAGCCGCCGCTGCTGCCATGGCACGGCGAAGCTTCATGAAGACCTCATAAAGTCCGGCGCGCCGCCCGGTCGGCAGCGCGGAAAGGGAAGCCCTCCGCGGGGGAGCCGCGGCTGTGGCCGTTGTTACTGCATGCATGACCTGCGACCCCTGCGAATGGTTGCGTTCGCTTTCACGGAATTCTTATGTGGCGTGACTCACACCGCTTGTGCCGCCATGACGGGGTGACATAGAACTGCCCCCGCCCGAGGGGGTGATGGGGACACAGGGGGAGGAGAGAGCGTTGGCCATACCCGATGAGGTGTGGGAGAGATTCGAGAAGGACAGCGAGCGGGACATCCGCTCGTCGGCGCCGAAGGAGCCGTCCGCGCGGGCCCGCATGGTGGCCGAAAGACTGCGGCGCCTCGACGAGGAGGCGGCGCGCCAACAGGCGCGGCGGGACGGGCGGTTGCGCCGCAGGCGCCGCAAGCGCGATGGCGAGCCCGTGCGGTGGCGGCCCGACGACTGGCGCACGGCGCCCACGGGTTCGCGCCGTGACGAACGTTTGGAGCGTCGCCGCCGGGTGTGGAGCGTGGTGATCGTGTTCGGCTGCATGGCCCTGGCGATCGCCGTGCTCAGTCCGTTGCGGTTCTGGATCTGGGGCTGGTGAGCGCGGGGGCCGCCGCGGCCTGCTGCAGTCCGTCGCAGCCCGCCACAGCCCGCCGCGGTGGAACCGTAAGTGATCTTCTGCCGTCGTAGAAGTGGTGCGAGTGGCTCCGTGGCTGCGCACCGCGAGACGCAAGTGAGTGCAACAGGTGGGGGCAGAGATCGTGAAGTCAGCCGTGTCGCGGGCCGTGGTGGCCGTTTCGGTCGTGGCCGCCCTCGGGGCGACCGCGGCCTGTGGCGGAAGCGGTGGGAGTGGCGGAAGCGGTGGGAGCGGCGGCGACGGCAAGAATTCGGCCAAGCCGAGTGCGGGGCCCTCGAAGGGCGGCGGCTCCGGCGTGGCCGCCAGGCTGGAGAAGGCGGCCCTCACCACGGGTGACGTCAAGGGCTACAAGGTCGAGAAGCCGGAGGACCTGGATGCCGCGGGGGCCACGGCGCCCCTCCCCGCCGCTGAGAGGACGTCGCCCGCCGAGTGCGTCCCGCTCGCCGCTCTGCTCGGAACCGGCACCGGCGCTGGCACCGGCACCGGCACCGGCACCGGCGCTGGCACCGGCACCGGCGCTGGCACCGGCACCGACGCTGGCGCCTCGTCAAAGCCGAAGGCCCGCGTCAGCCGATTCCTGACCGGCTCCGGCGACAAGAACCTCACGATGACCGGCGTCGACCTGTCCGCCTACGCCGAGGCCGACGCCGAGCGCGTCATGGCTGACCTGCGCGCTGCGTCGAAGTCGAAGAAGTGCGCCACCTTCCGCGTCGACGACCGGCGCTACCTCGGCGTCAGCTCGCTGCCCGCGCCGGACAAGGGCGACGAGGCGATCTCGTACAAACTGGCCCACCGCAAGGGCGGGTACGTGACGCGGGAGCAGATCACGGTCGTACGCGAGGGC
Source organism: Streptomyces sp. NPDC003379 (assembly GCF_053589195.1). Classification (NCBI taxonomy): domain Bacteria; kingdom Bacillati; phylum Actinomycetota; class Actinomycetes; order Kitasatosporales; family Streptomycetaceae; genus Streptomyces; species Streptomyces sp. NPDC003379. Next base: position 53,693 of record NZ_JBSFRK010000007.1, read on the forward strand.
GGCACGCTCATGGTCTTCGACGCGTCGAACATGTACGACCCCAAGGGCGTCCAGGACGACCGGGAGGCCGAGCGGGACGGCATGGGAAGCATGGGAACGCCCAAGGCGGACGACGACCCGAAGGTGGCGCCCGCGATCGTCGACGCACAACTCGGCAAGTTCTAATTCACAGACGCCCCGTACAACCTTTTCGGCGGTTTCCGATCGTTACGTAAATCGCTGGCAAAGTTGGCGAGTTTGCCGCTTTCATTTCGCCTCGGCGCGGGCCTGTCGCCCGCACCGTGCGAACTGAAGGTAGGAAACGTGAAGTCATCTGTGTCTCGGGCCGTCGTGGCCGCGTCCGTCACGGTCGCGCTGGGCCTGACCGCAGCGTGCGGCAGCGACGACGACGGCAAGAAGCCGTCGGAACCGGCCAAGTCCACGCAGGGTGCCGGGGACTCGAAGGACCCGAAGGACCCGAAGGGATCCAAGGACTCGAAGCCCACCGACGACAAGTCGAGCGCGCTGTCCTCCACCGACCTGGAGAAGGCGGTGCTCGCCAAGGGCGACCTCAAGGGCTACAAGATCGAGAAGCTGTCCGCCGCGGACATGCCCGCGCAGACCGTGCCCGCCGACCCGGCCGAGTGCCAGCCGCTCGCGAACATGTTCATGTTCGCCACCGACCCGGCCTCGAAGACCCGTACCGGCCGCACGATGACCGGCCCCGACGAGCTGGACGCCACGGTCATCACACTCGCGCTGCTCGCCCACGAGCAGGCCGACGCGGAGAAGGTCATGGACGGCCTCCGCACGGCCACGGAGAAGTGCGAGGCGTATGAGCACGCCGGCTCCAAGTACCGCGACGTCGCGGCCCTGACCGCCCCGAAGGTGGGTGACGAGGCCGTCTCGTACAAGGTCGTGGGCCTCATCGAGGGCCAGAAGACGCCGATGAGCTTCACGGTCGTGCGCAGCGGTTCGACGCTCGCGGCCTTCTACTCGATCAATCTGCTCCAGCCGAAGAAGTTCGGCGTGCCGGCCAAGGTCGTCGACGCGCAGGTCACCAAGCTCGAAAAGCTCTAGGTCCAGAGGCCAGAAGGCCAAAAAGGGCCAGAAGGGCCAGAAGGGCCAGAAGGCCGGAGCGAAGGGCCCCGCGGGACGGATCCGCGGGGCCCTTGGCCGTCGGCACCGACGTCAGGGCAGCGTTGGTGCCTGGGGCGACGCCCGGGGGAGTGCGCCGCTTGGTTCGGGGCGCCGGTGGCCGACCCGGCGCACGGGGGGCGCTCACGTGGTATCGACCAATGGCAGTGCGGTGGCGGACAGGGGACCGGGGGTCCGCCCTCCTAGGCATCGTGCTCGATGGGTTGTCGGGGGCGCAACCGTTTCGACCACATCTATACGGGAAAGCGGCGGGGGACCGGGACGGAGGCGACCGGGACGGAGGCCGGCCGGCCCCGGGCGTCCCCGGAGCCGACCGTTCTCTTGGGTGACCGGGCTGCTGTCCCCTGCCGTCCGGTCACATCGCTGAAGCGAGGTCCCACGGCGTACGACACGTTCCGTACGCCTCATCGCTCCAACGGAGCCACGCGTGGTTCTAACGGGCCCGCCCCTGGCTGGCACGGACATCGGGACCAACGAAGCCCGCCCGGAACCGGTCACGCGCCGTACGGGTGAGAAGCGGTCCGAACTCAGATCCGGCCCCGGCACAGCTCCAGGAGCGTCATCGCGAGCGTCGTACCGGGCTTGCCGAGCGCGTCCCTGTAGTGGCCGAGGACCTCCATCTCGCGGGAGAGATTCACGCGGCGCCCGCCCGACGTGATGCGCGCTTCCTGGATCACGGCCGAGACGGCCATCCGTTCCTGGACGAGACCGATGATGCGGTCGTCGAGCGTGTCGATCCGCTCGCGGGCGTTCTCGATCACGCCGGCGGCCTCGGAAGTGCGAGCGCCGGTCTTCTCGGTGGTGGTGACCGTGGTGGCGGTGGCGGTGGCGGTGGTGGCGGTCATGAGGGGCTCCTTGATCTCTGCCCCGAACGACACGGCCCGGAAATGACAGAACGCCCCGGGCCTTGTCGGCCCGGGGCGCCTGGGAAGTCGCTTGTCAGTGGATCAAGCAGCTCGACCATGGCAGCCGGCGGGCCGGTTGCCATAGGTAAAGAGGAAGCTGAGGTGCTTGGTCACGGGGCCAGTATGCCCCCACGCGCGCGTGCCGGGTCAATCACGTCCGGCGGACGGCCCGGATGCTGAGACGCCCGTCCGGTCCGCACCCCTCGGCGCAAGTCCGTCGGCGCAAGTCCGTCGGCGCGGGTCCGCGGCGCGGGTCCGTCGGATGTGACGAGGGAGGCACCGCCGGGCCCGGTAGAATCGACAAAACAGACCCCCTGCACACGCACTGAGCCTCTCGCTCAACGCTCAACGCCGGAAGGCCGCCGCCGTGCCATCAGCGCCCCACGCTGCCGCCGCTCCCGACACCGTTCTGGTCGTCGACTTCGGAGCGCAGTACGCCCAGCTCATCGCCCGTCGCGTCCGTGAGGCCCGGGTCTACAGCGAGATCGTGCCGAGCACGATGCCCGTCTCCGAGATGCTCGCCAAGAAGCCCGCCGCGATAATCCTTTCCGGCGGCCCCTCGTCGGTGTACGCGGAGCAGGCCCCCACCGTCGACCGCGAGCTCTTCGAGGCCGGCGTCCCCGTCTTCGGCATGTGCTACGGCTTCCAGCTGATGGCGACGACCCTCGGCGGCACGGTCGACAACACCGGCGCGCGTGAGTACGGACGTACGCCGCTGGCCGTCTCCAAGGTCGGCTCCACCCTCTTCGAGGGCACCCCCGCCGAGCAGTCCGTGTGGATGTCGCACGGCGACGCGTGCAGCGCGGCGCCCGAGGGCTTCACGGTCACCGCGTCCACGGACGTCGTGCCGGTCGCCGCCTTCGAGGACGACGAGAAGAAGCTGTACGGCGTGCAGTACCACCCCGAGGTGATGCACTCCACGCACGGCCAGCAGGTCCTGGAGCACTTCCTCTACCGCGGCGCCGGCCTCAAGCCGGACTGGACGACCGGCAACGTCATCGACGAGCAGGTCGCCGCGATCCGCGAGCAGGTCGGCACCAAGCGCGCCATCTGCGGTCTCTCCGGCGGCGTGGACTCCGCCGTCGCCGCCGCCCTCGTCCAGAAGGCCATCGGCTCGCAGCTGACCTGCGTCTACGTCGACCACGGCCTGATGCGCAAGGACGAGACGGAGCAGGTCGAGAAGGACTTCGTCGCCGCGACCGGCGTGCAGCTGAAGGTCGTCGACGCCCAGGAGCGGTTCCTGGCCGCGCTCGCCGGGGTCTCCGACCCCGAGGAGAAGCGGAAGATCATCGGCCGCGAGTTCATCCGGGTCTTCGAGCAGGCCCAGGCGGAGATCGTGGCCGAGGCCCCCGGCGACCAGCCGGTCGAGTTCCTCGTCCAGGGCACGCTCTACCCCGACGTGGTCGAGTCCGGCGGCGGCGCCGGCACGGCCAACATCAAGTCCCACCACAATGTGGGCGGCCTCCCCGAGGACCTCGAGTTCAAGCTCATCGAGCCGCTGCGCAAGCTGTTCAAGGACGAGGTCCGGATGGTCGGCGCCGAGCTCGGCCTGCCGGACGAGATCGTCCAGCGCCAGCCGTTCCCGGGCCCCGGCCTGGGCATCCGCATCGTCGGCGAGGTCACCAAGGACCGCCTCGACCTGCTGCGCGAGGCCGACGCCATCGCCCGCGAGGAGCTGACGGCGGCCGGTCTCGACCGGGACATCTGGCAGTGCCCGGTCGTGCTGCTCGCGGACGTCCGCAGCGTCGGCGTCCAGGGTGACGGCCGCACCTACGGCCACCCGATCGTGCTGCGCCCCGTCTCGTCCGAGGACGCCATGACGGCCGACTGGACCCGCATGCCGTACGACGTCCTCGCGAAGATCTCGACGCGCATCACGAACGAGGTCGCCGACGTGAACCGCGTGGTGCTCGACGTGACGTCGAAGCCGCCGGGGACCATCGAGTGGGAGTGACCTCCCGCGAGCCCTGACGGCGCCGTCGGCCTCCTGCGAGGTGGGCGGCGCCGTCGCATGCGCGGGCGGCCCGGGGCGCGGCGGCCCGGTCACGTCCGCCTGGTGGTGCGCACCGCCGCGCCCGGCTTCCACACCTGCACCGCCAGGTACTTCTCGTCCTCGATGGACGTGCGGACCACTTCCGTCAGCTCGGTGCGGAAGAGATGGAACGCGTCCGGATCCGGCGGATTCACCATGTCGGCATAGCGCGCGACGGCCTGCGGGTCCCGCACCTCGATCGCGCGACCCGCGATGCGGACGTCGCCGCCCGCCATCTCCGTGCCGGATCCCGGGTTCGCCTGCAGCGCGAAGCGCGGATCGCGGCGCAGGTCCAGCGCCTTGAGAGACCCCGGCATCATGCCGAACCACAACTCCCCGTGCAGAAAACGGACTTCGAGCCCGGTCGTGCGCGGCGACCCGTCCTTGCGGAGCGTGGCGAGGACATGGTGGGTGAACGCCCTGAAACGGTCCTCTACGGTGTGTGCGAGAGCGGGTTCCGCGGTGGTGAAGGCTGCCCAGTTCGACGTCATGCGCCGAGCATCGCGCCGATACCCGACATCTCTTGTCGTATATCGATTCCCCTCTGCGCTCTCTCTTCACCGGACGCCTCTGTCCTCCTGTGCGAACCGCCGGTAACTTCCGCTCCGTACAGCCGAGGATGGAGGACACATGCAGGCGCCCACACCGATACCCGTCGAGCGGTTGCAGTTCGCGATGCCGCCCGTGCACGACTCGCTGGAGGACGAACGGCGGTATCGGAAGGAACGGCTCGCCGCGGCGCTGCGCATCTTCGGACGGCTCGGGTACGAGGACGGAGTCTCCGGACACATCACCGCGCGGGACCCCGAGCACACGGACTGTTTCTGGGTGAACCCGTTCGGGGTGCCCTTCAAGCACGTCACCGTCGGCGAACTCGTCCTGGCCAACACCGACGGGCAGGTGGTCGAGGGGCGCCATCACGTCAACCAGGCCGCCTTCACCGTGCACGCCCAGGCGCATCTGGCGCGGCCCGATGTCGTCGCCGTCGCGCACTGCCATTCGCTGTACGGCCGCGCGCTCTCCACGCTCGGCGAACTCCTCGACCCGATCACCCAGGAGGCCTGCGCCTTCTACGAGAGCCACGCGCTGTACGACGGCTACACGGGCGTCGTCGTGGACACCGAGGAGGGCCGCAGGATCGCGACCGCGCTCGGCGGCCACAAGGCGGTGATCCTGCGCAACCACGGCCTGCTCACCGTCGGGGACTCCGTCGACTCCGCCGCCTGGTGGTTCCTCTCCATGGAACGGTCCTGCCAGGTCCAGCTGAGCGCGCGGGCCGCGGGCCGCCCGGTGCTGATCGGCCACAAGCAGGCGGTGCGGACCCGCGAGCAGCTCGGCAGCGACCTGGTCGCGTGGATCAACTACCAACCCCTGTGGCAGGACATCAGCCGCAGCGAACCGGACCTGCTGACCTGATGCACCGGTCGGCGCCCGTGACCTGCCCGTCGGCGCGCACCGTGACCTGCCCGTCAACGCGCGCGTGGCCCGTTCACCCCCGCTGACCTCACCCCTGGGATTCGTTCGCCCTCCAGTACGGCACAATTCCCCTTCTGCGCAAGGAAGTTCACGGCAAGCCCCAAGGGCTTCGAGGGTAGGGAAGGCGGCGTACGCGGTGGCGGTGCAGGAGGCGAGACAGGACGCGCACGGAGGCGGCTGCACATGCGGCGGCTGCCCGCACGGGGCGCGCGAGGGGCACCGGCTTGCCGTGGCCGCGTTCCTCACCCAGCGCGACGAACTGGCGGCCGGGCAGGGCCTGCCCGCGGCCGTCGCGCACTCGGCGGGCGCGTCGCGGCAGTGGGTGTCGGACGAGCTGACACAGTCCGCGCGGGCCGTCGCCGAGCGCGGCAGGGCCGAGGGAGAGGTCTGGCTGCGGCGCCTGTGGACGCGCACGCTCGGCGTCGTCTGGGGCTCCTTCGGCATCCTCCTCCTGGTCCAGGCGTTCACCGCGATCGGCGCCGGCTGGACGGCGGCGCGCACGGCGGGGCTCCTCGCCGGCCTGGTGGTGGGCGGGCTGCTGACCGGCGCGGCATACGTCCATCGGGAGCGCGGTGGCGTCCTCGCGCCGGTGATCGGCGAGGACAACCGGCTCTCCACCTCGCGTGTCGTGGCCGCCTGCTGGGTACTTCTCGTGGTCTTCGCGGTGCTCGTCCTCGCGGGCCAGCTGGCCGCGGCCTCGGGGCACGGACGGCGGGACGAGCTGATCGCCGGGCTCGAACTCGGGCGTGCCGCCGGGGTGGTCTCGGTCCTCGCCGTGGCGTGCGGGGTCGCCGTCCTGGTGCGCAGGGTCGTCGGTCTGCGCGTCCTCGGGCAGCGGCTGCAGAAGGTGCGCGCGGACCGGCCGCGGGCCGCCGATCCGCTCACCGACGACTCGGGCCGGGGCAGCTTCGCCGACGCCCAGTACATCCTGGTCACCGCCGTCGCCGTGGTCTTCGCCGCCGTACGCCTCGCGCGGCGGCCCGAGCAGCTGCCCGATCTTCCGTGGGGGCTCGCCGTGCTGGTCCTGGTGTCGGCCGCGACGTATCTCGCGGGGAAGTACTCCGAAGGCGGCCGCCCGGTGATCCTCTCCGTCGTCCGCGCGCGGGAGGCCGGTGACCTGGACGCACCGATCCGCACGGGCGACGACATCGAGATCCGTGGCGCGGGGTTCGTCCCACCCGGCGCGGGCGACGCGGACCGGCTCGCCCGCATGGTCGTCCGCATCGGAGCCGTGCACGTCCACGTACCGCTCGTGCCCGTGCCGGGCGGCTTCAGCAATCCGGCCGACGCGACGCTGACCGTGCCCGTCCCGGTCGACGTCGAACCGGGCCGCGTCGAGGTCCAGGTGATCACCGCCGCCGGCCTGGAGACGAACCGCGTCACGATCGACGTCACGGACTGAACCAACGGGCACAGCCATCGGCTGACCCACCTCGGCTGACGCATAAGAGCCTCCCCCTGGGGCTTCCCGGTAGATGTCGTGAATTTCCGCCGCACGCCGGTGAGCAGCGGCCTCTTCTCGTACGTATGGTCAGAAGACGGGGTCGATGGGAGAGGCGGCGACGAGCCATGGCTCACGGCATGCGGACGGACAGGCACACCGGCTACGCCCGACGTGACGACTGGCGGGAGTCCGCCACCCGTTACGCCCTGCTCCCCCTGCGGATCTTCCTCGGCGTCACCTTCATCTACGCCGGTCTGGACAAGCTCACGGACAGCTCCTTCATGCGGGCGGACGGAGCGGGATCGATCGGCGAGCGGATGGAGGGCGTCCGTGACATCTCCGCGATCCCCGCCTTGGTCGACCTGTCCCTCAAGAGCCCCGTCGGCTTCGGCTACGCCATCGCCATCGGTGAACTGGTCGTCGGCATCGGCACACTGATCGGCCTGTTCGCCCGGGTCGCCGCGCTCGGCGGTGCGCTGATCTCGCTCAGCCTCTGGCTGACCGTCAGCTGGTACAACGACCCCTACTACTACGGCAACGACCTCGCGTACCTGATGGCGTGGCTACCGCTGGTGCTCGCCGGGGCCTCCGTCCTCTCCGTCGACGCCATGCTCGCCGCCCGCCGAAGGCAACCATGGAGCTCCTCCGCCAAGCCCTAGGACTCCTCGGGAAGGTCAGCGCCGTACAGGCCCTCGCCGCTCGTCCCTTGTCCCTAGCCGCGCGGCTCCTCGGAGCCTTGTGAGTGGCCGTCCGGGCGGGCGGCGCCGCGCGGTCGTATCCCGTGGAAGGCCGCCGCCACGCCCGCGAGCAGCAGGCCCGCCATCATGAGCGGGAGCGCGACGAACCACGGCGCGTCCCAGGCGCCACCCGCGTCGCCCACGTACACGACGGCGACCGTCAGCAGGGAGAGGCCCGCCACCAGCTTGCCGGGTTGGAGTTCATGACGTAGCACGGGTCACCTTCGCTTGTCCGACGCCCACTTCGAGCCGCAAATCGATCGTGCCGCCGTCCGTGCTGCCCGAGGGCGGCTTCAGCGTCACCTTCTCCTCGCGGCCCGGAGCGATGTCCAGGTCCTTGTCCTTGTCGTCCGGCAACACGATGTCGCCGACGCCCACTTCCGCGTTCAGCCGCACGGTGGCGTCCTTCGGCACGATCACCCTGAGGTCGCCCACGCCGGCCTCGGCGCTGGTCTCCAGCGTCCGGCCCTTGGCGACGTCGACCTTGCTCAGGTCGAGCGTGCCCGTGCCGAGACCCACCTCGTACTGGGGGCGGACGTCCGCCGTCGACGCCGGTATCCAGTCGGTGCGGACATAGTGCGTGGTGAGGTTCTTCGGCAGGGCCGCCGAGGCCGCGAGGAGCCCGGCCGTGAGCACCGCGAGCACGATCGAACCCGCTCCTGTGCGTCCCAGGAAGGCGCTGACCGCGATACCGAGGCCGAACACGGCGACCGCGCACGCCAGACCCGTCTGCAACGTCGTGCCGAGCGGATGGTCCTCCCACGTCAAGCCGGTACCGAGGCCTCCCGCGAGCAAGGCGAGCAGGAAGACCCAGCCGCCGATCCAGCGCGGACCGCGCGGCTTGGGCGGCGGTGCCGGGGCGGCCGGGGCCTTGGCGCGGGGCGCGCCCTGGTGGTGGCCCGTCGGCTGATAGGCGATGTTGTCGAGGGCTTCGGGACCCCAGAAGTAGCCGGAGATCCCGTCGTACGTGCCGTCCTTGACTATGGGGTCACGCCACCAGGAAGGGCCCCCGGCGACAGGTGGTGCCTTCGCCTCGGGCGGGGCGTCCGCCGCGGCGTGCGCGGTGACCGGGTCGGGGTCGAGGGTCCCGCGCTGCTGCGACCAGTACCCCGCGCCCGCGAGGAGAAGGGTGAGGACAGCGGCGAAGGTGAGCGCCCCGCCGTTGTTCAACAGAGTGAGGAAGACACCGCAGCCGACGAGCGCGAAGAGCACGGCCGTCAGCGCCGGGCCGTCGACCCGGCCGGAGAGGAGCCTGCGCGCCTCGTTCTCCTCCTCGTCCTCATACGGCACGAAGAGCCAGGCGAAGCCGTAGAAGACCAGGCCGAGGCCGCTGGTGATCGAGAGGACCGCGAGGCCGATGCGGAATATCACCGGGTCCATGTCGCAGTGCCGCCCGAGCCCCGCGCACACACCGCCGAGCTTTCTGTGCCGGCGGTCGCGGCGGAACTTCCGCTCCTCCGCGGGCAGGCCCGGCTCGTGACTGCCCGCGGGAGCGCCCGGCGCGCCATACGCATCGCGCAGAGCATCGTGGATGGCGGCCTCGGTCTCCGTCTCGGCGGGCTGCTGATCTGTCATGTGTCCATGGTGACGGCCGGGAGCCCGCCGCGGCAGTCGGGAAGACCCTGGCCCAACCCTGATATCACCCCTGAGACTCCTCGGCCCACACCCTGACAGGGGCGGGGCAGGGGCCGAGATCAGGGAAGTCTCGGGGATCGACCCTGATGCCCGCGTCCGCGCCCGCGTGTGAATATCGAGGCATGCCGGAAGCCGCTGCCCCACCCATCGACGACGTACGACCGCTGCGCAAGCTCTACCGCAGCGGCGACGGGCGCTGGCTCGGCGGCGTCGCACGCGGTCTCGCGGGACATCTCGGACTGCCCGTGGTCTGGGTCCGGCTCATCTTCGTCGGCCTGTTCACGGCGGACGGCCTCGGCGCTCTGCTGTACGCGGCGTTCTGGTTCTTCGTCCCGCTGGGCATCGGCGGCGTCGACGCCGGGCGGCCGCCCGCGGCCGCCACGACCGAGACATCGCAGGACGGCCGCCGAAGACTCGTGGCGCGCAAGCCGGACAAGGGCCAGATCGTCGCGCTCCTCGCCATGGTCGTCGTCTCCATGGTCTTCGTAGGCAATGTGGACCTGGACGGCTCGACCAAGGCGTATGTCGTCCCCACCCTGCTCGTCGCCGCTGGTGTCGCCCTGGTCTGGCGGCAGGCCGACAATGCCCGCCGGGCCCGCTGGATGGCCGTCGGCCGCCGTCGGCGCACCTTGACGCTCGCCCGGTCAGCGGCCGGAGTGCTCCTGGTCGGCGCCGGGGGCACCGGCATCTTCGTGCTGCAGGGCTCCGCCGCGCACCTCGGTGCCGTGCTACAGGCCGCCTTGGCCGTGCTCGTCGGTATCGCGCTCCTCGCCGGCCCCTATCTCGTCCGTATGACGCAGGACCTCTCCGAGGAGCGGCTGATGCGCATCCGCGCCCAGGAGAGAGCCGAGGTCGCCGCCCATGTGCACGACTCCGTGCTGCACACCCTGACCCTGATCCAGCGCAACGCGGAGAGCGCGAGCGAGGTGCGGCGCCTCGCCCGCGCCCAGGAGCGCGATCTGCGGGCCTGGCTCTACAAACCCGAGGGCACCGGCAAGGACGAGGACGAGGAGCCCGACACCCTCGCCGAGGCGGTCCGTCACAGCGCGGCGGAGATCGAGGACAAGCACGGCGTCCCGATCGAGGTCGTCGTGGTCGGCGACTGCCCGCTCGACGAACGGCTGACCGCACAGATGCAGGCCGCGAGGGAAGCCATGGTGAACGCCGCCAAGTACGGTGGCGAGGGCGGTGCGGTGCAGGTCTTCGCCGAAGTCGAGGGAGAGACGGTGTTCGTCTCCGTCCGGGACCGCGGCCCCGGCTTCGATCTGGACTCCGTGCCCGACGACCGCATGGGCGTACGAGAATCGATCATCGGCCGCATGCAGCGCAACGGCGGCACGGCGCGGCTGCGCGCGGTGCCGGGCGGCGGCACGGAAGTCGAGCTGGAAATGGAGAGGACGGCGACGACATGAGCGACGCGACCGAGGCGGGCGAACCCGCGGAGCCGACTGGGGCGGACGAGGGCGGTGCGGGCGGGCGTCGGGTGCGAGTCGTCCTGGTCGACGACCACCGAATGTTCCGCACCGGAGTGCAGGCGGAGATCGGCCGGACCGACGTCACCGGCGTCGAGGTGGTCGGTGAGGCCGCCGACGTCGACCAGGCGGTCACGGTCATCACGGCCGCGCGCCCCGAGGTCGTCCTCCTGGACGTGCACCTCCCCGGTGGCGGCGGCGTGGAGGTGCTGCGCCGCTGCTCGCCGTTGATGGGCGACGCGGAGAACCCGGTGCGTTTCCTGGCGCTGTCGGTGTCAGACGCCGCCGAGGACGTCATCGGTGTCATCCGGGGCGGAGCCCGCGGCTACGTCACCAAGACGATCACCGGGACCGACTTGGTGGACTCCATCTTCCGTGTGCAGGACGGCGACGCGGTGTTCTCGCCGCGCCTTGCGGGCTTCGTCCTGGATGCCTTCGCCTCCACCGACGCACCCCCGGTCGACGAGGACCTGGACCGCCTCACGCAGCGCGAGAGGGAGGTCCTGCGGCTCATCGCGCGCGGGTACGCGTACAAGGAGATCGCCAAGCAGCTCTTCATCTCCGTGAAGACGGTCGAGTCACATGTCTCGGCGGTCCTGAGGAAGCTGCAGCTCTCGAATCGCCATGAGCTGACGCGGTGGGCGACGGCGCGACGGCTGGTCTGAGGGGGCGGGACGGGCGACTGCTCCCTGGGCGGCCCCGGCCCAGCTCAGGGCTTTGTGGACATGGCCTCGTGGCGGATGCCGCCGGGCGTCGGTGCGGGGCGCAGCTTCCGCAGTGCCCAGCGGTAATGGCTGACGGCCTTCGTGGCGCCCATGAGGCCCGTCAGCCACACGATGAGGCCCGCGCCCATGCCGAGGGCGACGTCGGCGTAGGTGTCACGGCCCGGTTCGGCGTACGCGGCCGCCGAGAAGGACGCCCAGAGGCCGAGCGCGCACACGGCGAGGGAGGACAGGAGCCACAGGAGGCTGAGGCCGGGGGAGCGCAGCCCGGCGTCGGACGCCGGGTGGCTGTCCAATGCGAGCCAGCTGTCGGCGAGTTCGCGTATCCGCCGGTCGCGGCGGACGCTGAGGACGACGCCGACCACCGCGGGGCCCAGCGCCGCGAGGCCGAGGATCGCGAGGACCGGGCCGAGGATGAGCCCCGTGGCGTCCTTGTCCTCGATGAGCTGGAGCGGCTGGACCAGCAGCACCCAGCCGATGACGGCGCCGGAACCGCACAGCCACAGGAAGAGGAGTCGGTGGACTCCGAGGTGTCGCCTCTGGAGTTCGTGGAGGGCCAGGCCGCGGTCGGTGAGCATCGTCTGCCGGTCCGGCCAGGTGCGCAGATGCATGGGAGGAGGAGGCGGCGGCAACGTACGGCTGGGCATGGGCCCGACAGTACTGGGGGCGGCGGGGCGGTTCACACCACCCGAGTCGCGCCCGCGAACGGCATCTGGTCGATCGGCGCGAGCCGCACCGGGGCGCTCGGGTTGGGGGCGTGGATCATCTGGCCGTTGCCCACATAGATGCCGACGTGACTGATGCCCGGGTAGAAGAACACCAGGTCACCGGGGTGCAGTGCGGAGCGTGGGACCCGCTCGCCCGCGGTGATCTGGGCGTAGGTGGTGCGCGGCAGCGAGACGCCCGCGGAGCGGTACGCGGCCTGCGTCAGCCCCGAGCAGTCGAAGGCGCTCGGGCCCGTCGCGCCCCACACGTAGGGGCTGCCGAGCGCTTTGTAGGCGTAGGAAACGGCGGCCGCGGCGCGGGCGTTCGGAGCCTTGGCCGGGGCGCCGGACAGAGGGGCGCCGGGCAGAGGGGCGCGGGTGTCCGAGCGGGTGGTCCGGTCGGCGTCGTCGCCCGCGAACTCCGCGCGTTGTCCGTCGGTGAGCCGGGACAGCAGCCGCTTGGCCTCGGCCAGTTTTCCGGTGGCGGTCTTCTTGTGCTTCCTCAGCTCCGCCTGGCGCGAGCGCAGGTCGGACAGGCGGTCATCGGCCTCCGTGCGCAGCTGGTCGATCTCCTGGAGCTTCTTGTGTACGCCGCTGATGGCCGCGGCCTGGCGGCTGCCGGCCCGGTCGGCGAGCGAGGCGCGGTCCAGGAACTGCTCGGGGTCCGAGGAGAGCGCGAGCTGCACGGAGGGGTCGATGCCGCCCGCGCGGTACTGCGCGGCGGCGTACGCACCGAGGCCCCGTCGGATGGAATTGAGCTTCTCCGTCTTGCGGGCCGCCTCGTCGCGCAGCCCGCCGAGTGATGTCTTGGCCTTCTCGGCCTTCTCCTTCGCGCCGTTGTACTTCTCGGTGGCGATCTCCGCCTCGCGGTAGAGCGAGTCGACCTTGGACTTCACCTCGGCGGGGCTGAGTCGGGGGTCCGCGTGCCCCGAGCCGTCGAAGGCGGTCACCGAGGCGGCTCCGGCGAGGGCGAGAGTGGCGGCGGTGCGGGCCGTGTGGCCGCTGAGCGAGCGCTGCCTGGGCTTGCGGTGCGCTGCCACGAAGGGGCTCCTTAGCTGTCCGGCGACGGCCCGCACAGGGGGAGTGGGCCGCCGCCGGCTTCCTCGGCGGTGGTGTCCGACTGCCGCCCTGGGCGGGACGGCGGTGGGGAGCCGGGCACCTGGTGAAGGACGCTAAACCTGGCCGTCACGGCTTGGTGACGGCTTGTGCGCAACCGACGGAAGTGGTTGGACTGGTGACCGGTCGTGTCCGTCCTGATCGCGAGGTGATGCCCTCTTCGCGAATGGCTGTGACCAATGTGGCGCTTGCGCCCCGCCTGCCCATCGAGAGGTGATACGAGCCCGCCTGCGGGGAGCGGTAAGGGCCCCGGCTAGGCTCCGGCCTCATGGACGTACTCATCCATCTCTTCGTCGCTCTGCACATCATCGGCATCGCCTCCCTCCTGGGCGGCTTCCTGACCCAGATGAAGCAGATGGGCCAGGGCACCGCCCGCTTCAGCCCCGCGATGCTGCACGGCGCGCTGACCATGCTCGTCACCGGTGTGGCCCTGGTGGGCCTCAACCAGGCGGACGACAACGCGGTCAACAACCTCAAGATCGGCATCAAGATGGCCGTGCTGATCGTGATCCTCGCGCTGGTCTACGTGAAGCGGGACGAGGAGAAGGTCGACAAGGGCATGTTCGGCGCGGTGGGCCTGCTGACCACGGCGAACATCTTCATCGCCGTGCTGTGGACCTGATCCCGCGAACGAGCCTCTACGCGCGCGTGGCCCGCACTCCCGAGAGAGTGCGGGCCACGCGCGCGTAAGAGGGTGCTTTTCGTGGCTGGCTACGCCGGGCGCACCACGCTGTGGATCGGCATGTAGTAGATCGACTCGACGCGGACGTTCGCGCCCGGTTTCGGGGCGTGGATCATCTTGCCGTCGCCGATGTAGATCCCTACGTGGCTGATGTCGTCGTAGAAGAACACCAGGTCACCGGGTTGGGCATCGGCGGTCTTCACGGTCGTGCCGACCTTCACCTGGTCCCATGTGGTGCGCGGCAGGGTGATCCCGGCGGCCTTCCACGCGTCCTGGGTGAGCCCGGAGCAGTCGTAGGAGTCGGGTCCTGTGGCGCCCCAGACGTACGGCTTGCCGATCTGGGCCTCCGCGAAGTCGATCACCTTCGCGGCCTTGGTGGCGTAATCGCCGTCGGTGCTCCCGGAGCCGGAGCCGGAGCCGGAGCCAGAGCCGGAGCCGGAGCCGGAGCCAGAACCTGAGTCGGCGCCCGAGCCTTGGCCCTCGTCCTGCCCCTGCCCCTGCCCCTGGTCCTGCTCCTGCCCCTGCCCCTGCCCTTGATCCTGCTCCTTCTGCGCCGCCTCTTCCGCCTTGCGCTTGCGCTCCGCCTCGGCGGCCTCCTTGCGGGCCAGCTCCTCGGCCTTGCGCTTGGCCTCCCGCTCCTTCTTCCGCTCGATCACGGCGAGGCGTGCCTTCTCCTCGGCGGTCAGCTCCGAAAGCAGCTCGCGCGCCTCGCCCAGCTTCGTCTGGACGGTCCGTTTGCTCGTCCTGAGGTCGTCCCGGGAGTCGCTCAGCGTCTTGAGGCTCTTCGCCGCCTTCGTACGCTGCTTCGTCGCCGACGCCTGCTCCGCCTGGTAGTCGTCGACGGCCTTCTTCTGCCGCGAGGTCAGCCGGTCCGCCAGGTGGTTCTGGTCGAAGTAGCCCTGCGGGTCGTCGGCCAGCATCATCGTGGCCGTCTGGGAGGCGGCGCCGGTGCGGTACTGCGCGGCGGCGAAGGAGCCGAGCTCCTGGCGCGCCTCGTTCAGCTTGTCCGCGCGCTTGGCCACGTCGTCGAGCAGGCGGTCGGCCTTCTTGCGCTGCTTCTCGGTCTTCTCCTTGGCCGAGTTGTACCTCTGGGTGGCCACGCCCGCCTGGTGGTAGAGGTCGTCGACCTTCTTCCGCACTTCTTCGAGGCTGGGCTTCGTCGGCGCGGAGGGGGCTGCCTGCGCGCTCTGCGACAGGAGCGCCACGGAGGTCAGGGCCGCCGTCGTGATGCCGACGGCGGGGGCGGTGCGAATTCCGGCTGTCCGGGTCCGCGGCTTGCGGTGCGACGCCAAGGGAGGCGACTCCTTCCGTAGACCGCCTACCGGGTTAGCTGTCGGGTTCGGGCGGGTGGTCCGGAAGGTTGCCCTACGGTCCCGTACTGCGTACGGGACCGATTCACCCCAAGTTTTCGGTGGGTCCCCGGCTCCGAACGCGTCGGACTCGGCGGAGGCCACCCGCTCCCGGCGAGGTTCGCCGGCGGGGGACGAGCAGCCCGCGCTGCACGCTAGCCAACTTGTGTGACGCATGTGAAGGTTGATGTTCGATATGCCCGATACATTTCCGTGACTTCACGAGGCTCGAGGCGTCGGCCGACAGCGGTGTGGCGGAGTGTGACCGGGCACCCAGCAGAAGGTGGCCGGAACCCCGAGCGGGTTGTCAGTGGGGCCGCCTAGACTCGGGAGGCGATGAGCAGCCTCTTTGATGACAGCTTCCTGGCGGACCTGCGGCCTTCCCGGGCCGCGGACGAAGAACCCCCGCCGCCGCCCGAGGACAGCGCTCCGGAACCGGTTCCGGACGACTTGTTCAGCGGGAAGTTCGACGTGCCCATGACCCGGGACTCGCACTACCGCGACGGTGCCCCGCGCCCGGTCATCGACTCGGCGACCCTCCTTGAGGGGCTGAACGAGAACCAGCGCGCGGCCGTCGTGCACGCGGGCTCGCCGCTGCTCATCGTCGCCGGCGCCGGTTCCGGCAAGACCCGCGTCCTGACCCACCGCATCGCGTACCTCCTGGCCGAGCGCGGTGTGCACCCCGGCCAGATCCTCGCGATCACCTTCACGAACAAGGCCGCGGGCGAGATGAAGGAGCGCGTCGAGCACCTCGTCGGCCCCCGGGCCAACGCGATGTGGGTGTCGACCTTCCACAGCGCCTGCGTCCGCATCCTGCGCCGCGAGTACAAGAAGCTGGGCTTCACGTCCTCCTTCTCGATCTACGACGCCGCGGACTCCAAGCGTCTGATGGCCCTGGTCTGCCGCGACCTGGACCTCGACCCGAAGAAGTTCCCGCCGAAGTCCTTCAGCGCCAAGATCTCGAACCTGAAGAACGAGCTGATCGACGAGGAGGACTTCGCGGTCCAGGCCGCCGACGGCTTCGAGAAGACCCTCGCCCAGGCCTACGCCATGTACCAGTCGCGTCTGCGCGAGGCGAACGCGATGGACTTCGACGACCTGATCATGACGACGGTCCATCTCCTGCGCGCCTTCCCGGACGTCGCCGAGCACTACCGCCGCCGCTTCCGCCACGTCATGGTCGACGAGTACCAGGACACGAACCACGCGCAGTACGCCCTCGTGCGCGAGCTGGTCGGCCCCTCCGGAGGCGAGGGCCGTAACCCCGCCGACCCCGCCGAGCCCGCCGAGCTGTGCGTGGTGGGTGACGCGGACCAGTCGATCTACGCCTTCCGCGGCGCCACCATCCGCAACATCCTCCAGTTCGAGGAGGACTACACCGACGCGACGACGATCCTCCTGGAGCAGAACTACCGCTCCACGCAGACGATCTTGACGGCGGCGAACGCGGTCATCGAGCGCAACGAAAGCCGCCGCCCGAAGAACCTGTGGACCAACCAGGGCGCCGGTGCCCGCATCACCGGTTACGTCGCCGACACCGAGCACGACGAGGCGCAGTTCGTCGCCGACGAGATCGACCGGCTCACGGACGCGGGCGACGCGAAGGCCGGCGACGTCGCGATCTTCTACCGTACGAACGCGCAGTCCCGTGTCTTCGAAGAGATCTTCATCCGCGTCGGCCTGCCCTACAAGGTCGTCGGCGGCGTGCGCTTCTACGAGCGCAAGGAGGTCCGCGATGTGCTGGCCTACCTGCGCGTTCTCGCCAACCCCGAGGACGCGGTCCCGCTGCGGCGCATCCTCAACGTGCCCAAGAGGGGCATCGGCGACCGCGCCGAGGCGATGATCGACGCGCTCTCCCAGCGCGAGAAGATCTCCTTCCCGCAGGCGCTGCGCCGCGTCGACGAGGCGTACGGAATGGCGGCCCGCTCCACCAACGCCGTCAAGCGCTTCAACACGCTCATGGAGGAGCTGCGGACCATCGTCGAGTCCGGCGCGGGCCCGGCCGTCATCCTGGAGGCCGTGCTCGAACGGACCGGCTATCTGGCCGAGTTGCAGGCGTCCACCGACCCGCAGGACGAGACCCGCATCGAGAACCTTCAGGAACTCGCCGCCGTGGCGCTTGAGTTCGAGCAGGAAAACGCCCAGGCGCAAGACGCCCGAGCGGAAGGCGCCCAGACGGAGGGTGACCAGGCGGAAGGCGATCAGGCGGAAGGCGGTCAGGCGGAAGGCGACGAGGGGGCCGCTCCCGGCGGCACGCTCTCCGGCTTCCTGGAGCGCGTCGCGCTCGTCGCCGACTCCGACCAGATTCCAGATGAGGAGGACGACGGCTCCGGAGTCATCACCCTCATGACGCTGCACACCGCCAAGGGCCTCGAATTCCCGGTGGTGTTCCTGACCGGCATGGAGGACGGCGTCTTCCCGCACATGCGCTCCCTCGGGCAGGTCAAGGAGCTGGAGGAGGAGCGCCGCCTCGCCTACGTGGGCATCACACGCGCGCGTGAGCGGCTCTATCTGACGCGCTCCTCGATGCGCAGCGCCTGGGGTCAGCCCTCGTACAACCCGCCGTCGCGCTTCCTCGAAGAGATTCCGGATGCCCATCTGGACTGGAAGCGGAAGGGTTCCGTCGGCGCCCTCGCGTCATCCGGTCCCGCCGGGGGCATCGCCTCGTCGCTGTCCTCCTCGCGCTCGCGCGCGGGCGGCGCCCAGGGCTTCGCGACCCGCCGCGCCTCGGAGAAGCCGGTGGTCTCGCTGGCGGTCGGGGACCGGGTCACGCACGACCAGTTCGGCCTCGGGACCGTGGTCGGGGTCAAGGGAACGGGCGCCAACACCGAGGCGACGGTGGACTTCGGCGAGCCCAAGCCGAAGCGGCTGCTGCTGCGGTACGCGCCGGTGGAGAAGTTGTAACGCGCGGGGCGGCGGCCGGGGGTTACGTCGGGTCGAGGCCGTGGCTGCGCAGCCACGGCAGCGGGTCGATCGCCGAGCCGCCGCTGGGGCGCACCTCGAAGTGCAGGTGTGGTCCCGTGGAGTTGCCGGAGTTCCCGGAGAAGGCGATGGCCTCGCCCGCCTTCACGGGGCCGTTGGAGATCTTGTGTGTGGAGAGGTGGCAGTACCACGTCTCCGTGCCGTCCTTGGCGGTCACGATCGCCATGTTGCCGTAGGCGCTGTTCCACTTCGTGGACACGGTGCCGTCGGTCGCGGCGAGCACCTCCGTGCCGTATGACACGGGGAAGTCGATCCCGGAGTGCGCCGACATCCAGTTGACGCCGGCCTGGCCGTAGTACGCGCTCAGGCCGTGCTGCTTCACCGGCAGGGCGAACTTGGGACGGAGCCGCTCCTTGCGCGCTGCCTCCGCGGCGGCCTTCTTCTCGGCGGCCACCTTCTCGGCCTTCAAATCGATGCGCTCCTGCGTGCGGCTCGCGCGGTCCGCGAAGTCGCCCGCGTCCGCGGAGAGGTTGGCCAGCTGGGTGTCCAGCTTGTTGTTGGCGGTGGAAGGTTTCACGGACGTGGTGTCCGGGGCCGAGGCCGTCGTCTCCTTCTCGCCGTCCCCGCCGAAGCTGGTCACGGAGGCTGCGGCCACCCCGGCGACGCCCATCACACAGGCCGAGGGCACGGCGACGGTGAGCAGGGCGGAGCGCTTGGCGGGGGTGCGGCGACGGGTTCTGGAGCGGCCCCCGCCGGATCCGCCGCTCCTGCCGCGAGAGGCGCGGGGCGTGAAGGCCGAGGCGTCTGAGGAGTCTGCGCTGTCCGAGGCGTCCGAGGTCGGCGGTTCGGGTGCCGCGATGTCGTACGGCTCCGTGATCTCGTACGGCTCATCGATCTCGTACGGGGTCTCGGCGGGGACCTCGTACTGCTGCTCGGTGACGGCGGAGTTCCACGCCGTGGCGTCGTACGCGCCCGTGTCGAAGGTCTGCGTCTCCCACTGGCCGGTCTCGGGCGACTGGTTCCAAGCGGAGGCGTCCCACTGGCCCGTGCTGTCGGGGCCGGGCTGGGACGGGATGTCGGCGAGGTGCTGATAGGCGCCGGACGGCCAGACGGAGCTGGTGCCGTGGCTGCCCGTGTCGTACGGGGCGGCCTGGTGCTGCGTGGCGTACGCGTCGTAGTCGAGCGTCTGCTGCTGGGTTTCCGTGGCGGTCGCCCACTGGCCCGTGCCGTAGTCGGGGCCGGGCATGTTGCCGAAGAGCGGGTCGGTGGCGAACGTACCGGTGTCGAAGCTTCCGGTGGCGATGGCTCCGGTGTCGAATGTGCCGGTGGAGTAGGTGTCATAGCCGTAGCCGCCGCGCTCGGCGCCTTGTTGGTCGTACGTCGCGTAGTGCGCGTAGTCGGCGCCGGGTGCCGAGGACTGGGGAGTCGAGCTCCCCGACGGGTGACGGTCGTTCACCAACTTCTCTTTCGCCTCGGCAGCAGGGGCAGAGCAGTGCGGCGACTGTACCCGGCGGTATACGGGCGGGACAATCTTCGGCAGGTTTCATGGTTTCAGGAAAAGGGCATTCGGCCGTGTTTCGGCGGACTGCGGGCACAGCTTTGGCCCTGCGTTCGAGTTTCGTTCGAATGCAGGGTTCCGTTTTTGGGTCCGAGGCTCGATGAGCCGTCGTCGTCAGGCGACCGTGAGTCCGCCCGCCGCACCCTTGGCGTCGGTCCCTGGATGGGCCAGATCGAGCGCCTGGCGGATGCCGCTCGCGACCGCCGGATGCACCGGCAGCGCGAGATGGCCGATTCCGGTTACCCGGACGTTCTGCGCGATCAGGTCGGGGTGATCGAGGCAGGCCGTTTCCAGCGGGATCATGATCTGGTCCAGATCGCTCCAGAAACTCACGAACTGCGTGCGGCAGTGCGGCGCCGGTTCCTTCAGCTCCGCGATCACGTCGGAGCCCGGGCGCATCTGCCGCACGATCGGGTGCGCGTCCGCGAGCGGTGCGACACGGGTGCCGGCGTGCGGTGTGCCGAGCGTGACCAGCGTGCGTACGCGTACGTCGCCGCCGAGGCGCTGGGCGTAATAGCGGGCGATCAGGCCGCCGAGGCTGTGTCCGACGATGTCCACCCGGCGGTGGCCCGTGCGCTCGCAGAGCTCTTCCACGTGGCGGCCGAGCAGCTCGGCGGCGGTGCGGATGTCGCAGGTCAGCGGCGAGTAGTTGAGCGACTCGACGCGGCGTCCGCCGTGCTGGGACAGGGCGCGGCGGAGCAGGACGAAGACGGAGCGGTTGTCTATGAAGCCGTGCAGGAGGAGAACCGGAGGCCTGCTGTCCGGCGGGAGGCGCGGGGCGTCGGGGGGTGGCTGTACGGCGGCCGCCCTGCGTTCCTGGGTGATGCCAGAGGGGTAGAGGAGGAGGTGGCCCGCGAGGATCGCCGCTTCCAGGGCGGTCGCTTTCAGGAGGGCCACGGAGAGGCGGCCCGCCATCTTGGCGGGGAGCGTGGGGAGCGCGGGCAGACTGGGGAGCGCGTGCAGTGCAGGCAACGCGGCCAGCGCGTTCAGCGCCGGTAGTCCAGGCAGTCTCAGCAGCCCGGACAGCCCGGACAGCCCGGACAGCCCAGGCAGTTCTGGCAGCCGAAAGTTGCTGGGGCGAAAGGGGCGGGCCCCTGTGACGTGCATCGTCGACCTCCCGACCGGCGCACGGGAGGACGGCTCCGTCCCCCGTGTGCCCTAGGGGGAGCCGTGAGTAAGGAGTCGGCTGTGCGATGGCGCGCTGTGCCGCCGTGGTGTGGCGGTTCCGTGCCCCCCGTTGCGTCGCCGATGCGGCCGTACCACCATGCCGTGCGGCTGACGGCGTGGTGGTACGGCGATCTCGATGCGGCTCCCCTCGCGCCTGGTCCGGATGCGGAGCGTGAACCCCTGGGTAGTGGCCGGCGCGCAGCGAACGTGTCCCAACGTGTGATTTCCCCCTCCCTCTCCACCGCGAAACTGCGGCTTGCGGGATGCTGGAGATAACGTTCGTTCACTTCCCCGGCCGGTGCGGTGCGGGGTATCTGTGCTTGGACAGATGGATGTCGGTACGGATATCGGTACATGGAGGCAGTGATGGGTGTGGCAGCCGGGCCGATCCGCGTGGTGGTCGCCAAGCCGGGGCTCGACGGGCACGATCGTGGGGCCAAGGTGATCGCGCGGGCGTTGCGTGACGCCGGTATGGAGGTCATCTACACCGGGCTGCACCAGACGCCCGAGCAGGTGGTGGACACCGCGATCCAGGAGGACGCCGACGCGATCGGTCTCTCCATCCTGTCCGGGGCGCACAACACGTTGTTCGCGCGGGTGATCGAGCTCCTGAAGGAGCGGGACGCCCAGGACATCCTGGTGTTCGGCGGCGGCATCATTCCGGAGGCGGACATCGCGCCGCTGAAGGAGAAGGGCGTCGCGGAGATCTTCACGCCGGGGGCCACCACGACTTCTATCGTGGAGTGGGTACGGGCCAACGTGCAGCAGCCTGCCGGAGCCTGATCCGGCGGGGCGCCTTGGGGCGCCTCGGGTCGGCGTTCTGGTGGTCTTGGGCCGGCGTTCTGCCGGCCTTGGCGTCGGTCGCGCCCCCGGAACGTCGTGGGCGCGGCCCTCACGTCTCACTTGCGGCTGCCGGGCGGTGGTGGGTCTGCCCCTCGGGGGCCGTGGGCGGGAGTTCGTCGCGTATGGCCGCGCGCAGGCGCAGGGTGGTGACCAGGCGCTGGAACGCCTCCGACCAGTAGCTGCCTGCCCCGGGTGACGCGTCCTCCGGCTCGTCGGGGATCGCGGTGAGCGCCTCCAGGCGGACCGTCTCCGCGGGGTCGAGGCAGCGCTCCGCCAGGCCCATGACTCCACTGAAGCTCCAGGGATAACTGCCCGCGTCCCGCGCGATGTTCAGGGCGTCGACGACCGCGCGGCCCAAGGCCTCGGCCCAGGGGACCGCGCACACGCCGAGCAGCTGGAACGCCTCGGACAGGCCGTGCGAGGCGATGAAACCGGCGACCCACTCCGCCCGCTCCGGCGCGGGCAGCGAGGCGAGCAGCTTGGCGCGTTCGGCGAGCGATACGGCTCCGGGGCCCGCGGCGTCCGGGGACGCGGGCGTGCCGAGCAGGGCCCTGGACCAGGTCGCGTCCCGCTGTCGTACGGCCGCACGGCACCACGCGGCGTGCAGCTCGCCGCGCCAGTCGTCGGCCACCGGGAGCGCCACTATCTCGGCCGGGGTGCGGTTGCCGAGCCGGGTCTGCCAGGTGTCCAGCGGGGCCGCCTCGACCAGTTGGCCGAGCCACCAGGAGCGTGCGCCGCGGCCGGTGGGGGGTTTGGGGGCGACGCCGTCCCGTTCCATGCCCGCGTCGCACTCGTGCGGGGCCTCGACCGTGAGGGTCGGTGTGCTCGCCACGTGGTCCACGGCCACGCAGGAGGCCGCCCGGGCCGCCATCCGCCCGGCCAGCGCCGAGTCGGGGAGCGCGGAGAGCAGCTCCGCCGCGGTGGAGCGCACGTTGCGGCTGCGGTCGGTGAGGGCCTGTTCCAGGAACGGCTCGTCCACGGCGGACAGACCGGTGCGGAGCGAGTCGAGGAACATCAGACGGTCCTCCGCCCGTTCCGTCGTCCACGTCGTGGCGAGCAGTTCGCGGGCGGCATGGGCGTCCCGCGCGCGGAGCGTGGTGAGGAGTGCGACGCGCTCGGCGAAGAGGCCCTCTTCCCACAGTTGTCGGACCTTGGGTGTGTCATCGGTGGGAGGCAGCGCGACGCCGCCTCCCGGGGTGGCACGGAGTGCGAACTTCCAGTCCGGGTTGAGGCGGGCCAGCCACAGGGCTCTGGGGCCCGCGAAGGTGAGCGCCTGGGGGCGCAGATCCGTGCGGCCGCGTGCCGCGTTGAGGAGAGCGGGCAGCAGTTCGGGCGGCGCGCCGTACCCCCGGGCGTTGGCCAGGGCCAGCCATTGCGGGAGGAGTTCCATCAGGTCCGGTGTCGCGCCCCGTCTGCCACCGCTGCCGGTGCCGGGCTGGTCGGTGAGCAGCGTGGCGAGCCTGCGCCGGGCCGCGGGAGGCAGCGGTGTCCTGGAGTCCCGCGCGGCGGGCTCGGGCGGGGCGGCGGCCGGTGCCGGACGCAGTCCCGCCCTGCGGCGGACCGTCTGCACCGCCGCCTCGTCCAGGAGGGCGATCGGTGCCTCCTTGCCGGGGGCGTGGAGGGCGGCCGGCAGTGCGCGGCGGTCGGTGCCGAGCAGGGCGGTCGTGACCAGCTCTTCCCAAGGGGCGTGCACGGGAGCGGCCTTCGCCGGTAGCGGTGCGGCAGGCAACTGTTCCTCCTGATGCTCGTTCGTCGGCTCCACATGGCGTTCGTTCGTCAGCACAGCGGCACCGTCTCTCCACCGCTCTGGGGCCAGGCCGCCAAGGGGGTGAAGCCCTGGTGGCCGCACTCGCCGAACACCGTCAGCGGTGCGCCTCCGGACAGGGCGATCAGCCGCCAGAGACCCGCCCCGGACGCGGCGTACGGTGCGATAGGGAGCGCCGAACCGGCCCCCGCGTCGGCCAGTTGCCACGAGCTGTCGGCCGGGGTCGGTATGACGTCGGAGAGCGTCACCGGCCAGGACTCCAGCCAGGGGTCGTCGCGCAGCGCCTCGCCGTACCGGGCGGCGGCTTCCTCCGTACGTACGCCCGGCGGACGCTGTGTGGTGGGTGCCGGGGCCGTGAACTGTTCGCCCAGGTCCGCCCGCAGCCGGCGCGCGCCCGGATAGCCGGTCAGCTCCGCGTCGAGCGCCAGGCCCACCGGCAGGGCGAGGGACGGAGCGCGGCCCGCCGCCCCGTAGGAGAGGAGCAGGGCCGTGCGGTCGGATTCCGTGCCGTACAGCCATATGCGGCGCGTGGTCAGTTTGCTGTCCGCGGTGTCGTACTGCGCGAGGACCAGCCAGCGGTCCCGCACCGGCGGGTCATCGGGCTGGGCGGGCAGGCCGACGCGGGAGCGCACCGTGGCGGCCAGCTCGGGCGGCAGCTGGTCGCGGTGGAGCCAGCCCTGGTCGAGGAGGTGCAGCAGGGCGCACTCCTCCAGCAGACGCACCGGCCAGCCGGGCCCCGAGGACGGTATGGCCCCCAACTCCCGCACGCGCGCGGCAAGCCCGGGCGCCTGCGCGTCGACCATGCGGGCCGCCGTCTCCTCCCACAGGCCGTACCCCGTCTGTTCGGCGGAGGCCGTGCCGGAGCGCAGCAGGTCGGACAGGCGCTGTTCCAGCTCCGTCGCTCCCGCCGTGATCCGCTCGGCCCGCTTCTGCGCCCTCTTGCGCGCCGCCTCAGGGTCGGCCGACGCGGCGGGCGACGCCGGCGAACTCCGCTTGTCCTCCGCTCTTTTGCGGCGGGAACCCAGCCAGTCCTCCGCCCATGCCGGCGGCTCCCCGTCCGGCACGGTGCCGTCTCCGCCCGCCCAGATCAGCAGCAGCCCGAGCGCGTGTTTGCACGGGAACTTGCGGCTCGGACAACTGCACTTGTACGCCGGTCCCGCCGCGTCCGCGATGTCCACGACCGTCCGATACGGCTTGCTGCCACTGCCCTTGCACAGCCCCCACACCGTCCCCTCGCCAGAACTGCCCGCCTCCGACCATGGGCCGGCGACACCAAGTTTGCTTCCCGCCTTGCGTGACGGGGCATCAGGCGCCAGTGCCAGCACCTGATCCGCCGTCCAGCGCACCCCCTGCTGAGTCATGTCTCGAAGGTAGGTCCCGCCACTGACAATCGGCCCCGGCGTGCATATCCGTGCAGGTCAGAGTCGTGCGGGGGGCGATTGTCAGTGGCGTGGTGCACGGTGGAGACACATCCGGGCCAGACGTGCCCGGACGAGCTGGAGGGGGATCGCTCCATGACCGTTTCCGTCGACTCGACGACGTCCGCGACCGCGAATCCGTCCGCGTCCGCGCCCGCGGATCCGTCCGGGGCACTGCGGCCCCACGCCGAGCAAGCCTTCGCCGCCGAGCTGGCCGCGCTCGCCGCGCAGGACGACCGGCCGAGGCCGCAGCGGTGGAAGCTCTCGCCGTGGGCCGTGGCGACGTATCTGCTCGGCGGTACGCTCCCCGACGGCACCGTGATCACGCCGAAGTACGTGGGGCCGCGCCGCATCGTGGAGGTCGCCGTCACCACGCTCGCCACCGACCGCGCCCTGCTGCTGCTCGGTGTGCCCGGCACCGCCAAGACCTGGGTCTCGGAGCATCTCGCCGCCGCGGTCAGCGGGGACTCGACGCTGCTCGTGCAGGGCACGGCGGGCACGCCGGAGGAGGCGATCCGGTACGGGTGGAACTACGCCCGGCTCCTCGCGCACGGCCCGAGCCGCGACGCGCTCGTACCCAGCCCCGTCATGCGGGCGATGGCCGAGGGGATGACGGCCCGGGTCGAGGAGCTGACCCGCATCCCGGCCGACGTGCAGGACACGCTGATCACGATCCTGTCGGAGAAGACCCTGCCCATCCCGGAGCTCGGCCAGGAGGTGCAGGCTGTGCGCGGCTTCAACCTCATCGCCACCGCCAACGACCGCGACCGCGGGGTCAACGACCTGTCGAGCGCGCTGCGCCGCCGCTTCAACACCGTCGTCCTGCCCCTGCCCGAGAGCGCCGACGCCGAGGTCGACATCGTCTCGCGCCGCGTCGACCAGATGGGCCGCTCCCTCGACCTGCCCGCCGGACCCGAAGGCATCGATGAGATACGCCGTGTCGTCACCGTCTTCCGCGAACTGCGCGGCGGCGTCACGGCCGACGGGCGTACGAAGGTGAAGTCGCCCAGCGGCACGCTTTCGACGGCCGAGGCGATCTCCGTCGTCACGAACGGGCTCGCCCTGGCGGCCCACTTCGGAGACGGGGTCCTGCGCCCCGGGGACGTCGCGGCCGGAATCCTCGGCGCCGTCGTGCGCGACCCGGCGGCGGACCGCGTGATCTGGCAGGAGTACCTGGAGACGGTCGTGCGTGAGCGTGACGGCTGGAAGGACTTCTACCGCGCGTGCCGTGAGGTGAGCGCATGACGGGGGCGGAGACTCGGACCGCGGTGGGGACTCAGGCGAGTACCTCGGCGAGGGCCGGGGGGACGCTGCTGCTCGGGGTGCGGCATCACGGGCCCGGGTCGGCCCGTGCGGTGCGGGCCGCGCTCGACGAGGGGCGGCCCGGGGTCGTCCTCGTCGAGGGCCCGCCCGAGGCCGACTCCTTGGTGGGGCTCGCCGCCGATGAGGCGATGCGGCCGCCGGTCGCGCTGCTCGCGCACGTGGTGGACGAGCCGGGCCGCTCCGCGTTCTGGCCGCTCGCCGAGTTCTCTCCGGAGTGGGTGGCCCTCCGGTGGGCCGTCGGGCGTGGCGTGCCGGTGCGCTTCATCGACCTTCCGGCGGCGCATTCGCTGGCGCGGGCCGAGGAGCAGGCCGAGGACCAGGCCGAGGAGCAGGCCGAGGACGGGGGCGAGGGGGCCCCGGAGGATGCCGAAGGGGACCCCGAGGATGCGGAGGCCCTGCGGGTCGACCCGCTCGCCGTGCTCGCCGAGACCGCCGGATACGACGATCCCGAGCGCTGGTGGGAGGACGTCGTGGAGCACCGGGCGGTGGGCGGCGACGCGTTCGCGCCGTTCGAGGCGCTGAGTGACGCCATGGGGGCGCTGCGCGAGGCCTATGGGGACGGCGGGCACGGCCGCGACCTGGTGCGCGAGGCCCATATGCGGCTTCGGATCCGGGCCGCGCAGAAGGAGTTCGGGCCGGACCGGGTGGCCGTGGTGTGCGGGGCCTGGCATGTGCCCGCGCTGCGGCGCAGGGTCACCGTGGCCGCCGACCGGGCGTTGCTCAAGGGGCTCCCCAAGGTGAAGGCGGAGATGACGTGGGTTCCCTGGACGCACCGCCGGCTCTCCCGGGCCAGTGGATATGGAGCCGGGATCGCGTCCCCCGGCTGGTACAGCCATCTGTTCAGCGCCCCCGACCGGCCCGTCGAGCGCTGGATGACGAAGGTGGCGGGGCTGTTGCGGGAGGAGGACAGGCTCGTCTCCTCCGCGCATGTCATCGAGGCGGTCCGGCTCGCCGACACGCTCGCCGCGATGCGGGGACGGCCGTTGGCGGGGCTCACCGAGACGACCGACGCCGTGCGGGCGGTGATGTGCGAGGGCTCGGACGTGCCGCTCGCCCTCGTGCACGACAGGCTCGTGGTCGGGGACGTACTGGGGGAGGTTCCCGAGGCGGCGCCCGCGGTGCCGTTGCAGCGCGACCTCACGCGGCTCCAGCGCAAGCTGCGGCTGAAGCCGGAGGCCTTGGAGCGGGAGGTGGAGCTCGACCTCCGCAAGGAGACGGACGCGGCGCGCAGTACGTTGCTGCACCGCCTGCGGCTGCTCGGCATCGGCTGGGGCGAGCCGGCGTGGTCCCGGGGGAGCACGGGGACGTTCCGGGAGACCTGGCGGCTGCGGTGGGAGCCGGAGCTTTCGGTGCGGGTCGCCGAGGCGGGGGTGTGGGGGACCACGGTGCTCGGCGCGGCCACGGCCAAGGCGTCCGCCGACGCGGTCGGGGCGACGGCTCTCGGTGACGTCACCGCGCTCGCCGAGCGGTGTCTGCTGGCGGAGCTGCCGGAGGCGTTGCCCGTGGTGATGCGGGTGCTGGCGGATAGGGCGGCGCTGGACGCGGACGTCGGGCATCTCGCGCAGGCCCTGCCCGCGCTGGTGCGGTCGCTTCGGTACGGGGACGTGCGGGGGACGGACACGGGGGCTCTCGGTGAGGTCGCCCACGGGCTCGCGGAGCGGGTCTTCGTGGGGCTGCCGGGTGCTTGCGCCGGGCTGGACGCGGAGGCGGCCCTGGAGATGCGGGGTCACGTCGACGCGGTGCACCAGGCGGTGGGGCTGCTGGGGGAGTTCCGGGCGGCTCCCGCGAAGGGCGCGCCGACGCCGCCATCGCCGTCGCCCGGCAGCGCGGGCACGGCGGGATCGGCTTCGGCCTCCCAGGGGATCCGGGCCCGCTGGTCCTCCGTACTGCGCGTGCTCGCGCAGCGGGAAGCCGTGGTGGGGGTCGTGCGCGGCAGGTGTGTGCGGCTGCTGCTCGACGGCGGCGACCTGGCGGACGAGGAAGCCGCCCGGCTCATGGGCCTGGCGCTGTCCCGGGGGAGCGAGCCCGCCGAAGGGGCCGCGTGGATCGAGGGGTTCGTCGGGGGCGGCTCCGGCGGCGGAATGCTGCTCGTGCACGACGAGCGGCTGCTCGGCCTGGTGGACGACTGGCTGAGCGGGGTGTCGGACGACGCCTTCATCGACGTACTGCCGCTGCTGCGGCGCACGTTCTCCGCGTACGAGCCGGGCGTGCGGCGGACGCTGGGCGAGTTGGTGCGGCGCGGGACGGCGGGCGTCGGCGCAGCGGTGGGCGGGAGCGGACCGCCCGGTTTCGCCGAGGAGATCGACGCGGCCCGGGCGGATGCCGTGGTGCCGGTCGTGCGACTGCTGCTGGGCGCCGCGCGGACACACGGCAACGATCTTTCGGGGGTGTTGAGGTGACCGGGATGGGCGAGGAGCGGTTGCGGCGGTGGAGGTTTGTGTTGGGGGCGGAAGGGGCCGACGGGACGGGCGGGACGGGGTGTGTGCTTGCCGGGGAGGACGCGGCTATGGATGGGGCGCTCACCGCGTTGTATGGAGCGAGGGGTGAGAAGGGTGGCCGGGGGCGGGACCGTTCGGCGGGGCTCGGGGGGTCCGCGCCGTCCGTGGCGCGCTGGCTCGGGGACATCCGGACGTACTTCCCCTCATCCGTCGTCCAGGTCATGCAGCGCGACGCCATCGACCGGCTGGGGCTCTCCACGCTGCTCCTTGAGCCCGAGATGCTGGAGGCCGTCGAAGCCGACGTACACCTCGTGGGCACGCTGCTCTCCCTCAACAAGGCGATGCCGGAGACGACGAAGGAGACCGCGCGTGCTGTCGTGCGCAAGGTCGTCGAGGACCTGGAGAAGCGGCTCGCGACGCGGACCCGTTCCACGCTCACCGGAGCACTCGACCGCAGCGCGCGCGTCAGCAGGCCCCGCCACCACGACATCGACTGGAACCGCACGATCGCGGTCAACCTCAAGAACTACCTGCCGGAGTACCGGACGATCGTCCCCGAGCGGCTCATCGGGTACGGGCGGGCCTCGCAGTCCGTGAAGAAGGAGGTCATCCTCTGCATCGACCAGTCGGGCTCGATGGCGGCGTCCGTCGTCTACGCCTCGGTGTTCGGCGCCGTGCTCGGCTCCATGCGCTCGCTCACCACACGGCTCGTCGTCTTCGACACCAACGTCGTCGACCTGACCGAGCAGCTCGACGACCCGGTGGACGTGCTCTTCGGCACGCAGCTGGGCGGCGGGACCGACATCAACCGCGCCCTCGCGTACTGCCAGTCGCAGATCACCCGGCCCGCCGACACCGTCGTCGTCCTCATCAGCGACCTCTACGAAGGCGGCATACGTGACGAGATGCTGAAGCGGGTCGCGGCGATGAAGGCGTCCGGAGTGCAGTTCGTGACGCTGCTCGCGCTCTCCGACGAGGGGACGCCCGCGTACGACCGCGAGCACGCGGCGGCGCTCGCCGCGCTGGACGCGCCGGCCTTCGCCTGCACGCCGGACCTCTTCCCGGAGGTGATGGCCGCGGCGATCGAGAAGCGCCCGCTTCCGATACCTGACGTCTGATGCGCGATGCGTGCTGCCTGAGATGCGAGGCGTGAGATGCGAGGCGTGAGGTGCGAGGCGTGAGGTGCGCTGCCTGATCGCGGGAGCAAGGGGAGCAAACGGGCCGTGTCCGAAGCGGTGGAGGGGGTCCGTTTGCCGTGGTGACCGTCACGCCGATGGCTGGTTCTGTGACCGTCATCACCGCATAAATGTGATCTGCGATTTAGGGACCCAGGTCCCACGGCGATAACCTGCGAGACGGACATGCCGCGTACCGGACTCCGTCCTACGCCTCCCTTGTGACAGCGCAGTCACGTTGCCCTCCGCGGCACGCCCACGCAGACAGCTGACCACAAAGCAGCGAGATCGCAGCGAGATCACGGATTAAGGGACGGACGCGCGTGGACCTGTTCGAGTACCAGGCGAGGGACCTCTTCGCCAAGCACGGTGTACCGGTGCTGGCCGGTGAAGTCATCGACACGCCTGAGGCGGCGCGCGAGGCCACCGAGCGACTGGGCGGCAAGTCGGTCGTCAAGGCGCAGGTGAAGGTCGGTGGCCGCGGCAAGGCCGGCGGCGTGAAGCTGGCGGCGACCCCGGACGAGGCCGTCGCTCGCGCGACGGACATCCTCGGCATGGACATCAAGGGCCACACGGTCCACAAGGTGATGATCGCCGAGCTGTCTCCGGAGATCGAGGCGGAGTACTACGTCTCGTACCTCCTCGACCGCACCAACCGCACCTTCCTCGCCATGGCGTCGGTGCAGGGCGGCATGGACATCGAGGAGGTCGCGGAGAAGACCCCCGAGGCCCTCGCGAAGGTCCCGGTCGACTCCAACACCGGCGTCACCATCGAGAAGGCCCGCGAGATCGTGGCCCAGGCGAAGTTCCCGGCCGAGGTGGCCGAGGGTGTCGCCGAGGCCATGGTGACCCTGTGGGAGACCTTCGTCGCCGAGGACGCGCTCCTCGTCGAGGTCAACCCGCTGGTGAAGACCAAGGACGGTCGCATCCTGGCCCTGGACGGCAAGGTCTCGCTCGACGAGAACGCCGACTTCCGCCAGGCCGACCACGAGGCTCTTGAGGACAAGGACGCAGCCAACCCGCTCGAGGCTGCCGCCAAGGCCAAGAACCTCAACTACGTGAAGCTCGACGGCGAGGTCGGCATCATCGGTAACGGTGCCGGTCTGGTCATGTCGACCCTGGACGTCGTCGCGTACGCCGGTGAGGCGCACGGCGGTGTGAAGCCCGCCAACTTCCTCGACATCGGTGGCGGCGCCTCCGCCGAGGTCATGGCGAACGGCCTGGAGATCATCCTCGGCGACTCGGACGTCAAGTCCGTCTTCGTCAACGTCTTCGGCGGCATCACCGCCTGCGACGAGGTCGCCAACGGCATCGTTCAGGCCCTGGAGCTGCTTGCCTCCAAGGGCGAGAAGGTCGAGAAGCCGCTGGTCGTGCGCCTCGACGGCAACAACGCGGAGCTGGGTCGCAAGATCCTGTCCGACGCCAACCACCCGCTCGTACAGCGTGTGGACACCATGGACGGCGCGGCCGACAAGGCCGCCGAGCTCGCGGCCGCGAAGTAAGGGACGAGGGACAGAACAGCCATGGCTATCTTCCTCAACAAGGACAGCAAGGTCATCGTCCAGGGCATGACCGGTGCCACGGGCATGAAGCACACCAAGCTCATGCTGGGTGACGGCACGAACATCGTCGGCGGCGTGAACCCGCGCAAGGCCGGCCAGTCCGTCGACTTCGACGGCACGGAGGTGCCGGTCTTCGGCACGGTCAAGGAGGCCATGGAGAAGACGGGCGCGAACGTCTCCGTCCTCTTCGTGCCGCCGGCCTTCTCCAAGGCCGCCGTCGTCGAGGCGATCGACGCCGAGATCCCCCTCGCCGTCGTGATCACCGAGGGCATCGCCGTCCACGACTCCGCCGCCTTCTGGGCGTACGCGAAGTCGAAGGGCAACAAGACCCGCATCATCGGCCCGAACTGCCCCGGTCTCATCACCCCGGGCCAGTCCAACGCCGGCATCATCCCGGGCGACATCACGAAGCCGGGCCGTATCGGCCTGGTCTCGAAGTCCGGCACGCTGACGTACCAGATGATGTACGAGCTGCGCGACATCGGCTTCTCCTCGGCCGTCGGCATCGGTGGCGACCCGGTCATCGGTACGACGCACATCGACGCCCTGGAGGCGTTCGAGGCCGACCCCGACACCGACCTGATCGTGATGATCGGTGAGATCGGCGGCGACGCCGAGGAGCGTGCGGCGGACTACATCAAGGCCAACGTGACGAAGCCGGTCGTCGGTTACGTCGCGGGCTTCACGGCGCCCGAGGGCAAGACGATGGGCCACGCGGGCGCCATCGTCTCCGGCTCCTCCGGCACCGCCGCCGCGAAGAAGGAGGCCCTTGAGGCCGCCGGCGTCAAGGTCGGCAAGACGCCGACCGAGACGGCGAAGCTGGCGAGGGCCATCCTGGCGGGCTAGATCTGGCCTCCGGCCTTGGTCGTTCGAAAGTGGGCCCGCATCTCGTCGATCGAGGTGCGGGCCCCTTTTCGACGGCGGCTACTTCGGCAGGGGGATCAGGCGGTGGGGGCCGTTCGGTACTTCCCCGCGGAGTTTCGCGCGGAGCTCTTCGTCCTCGTACGAGAGGGGGCCCGGGCCCATGTGGGGCGGTACGTCGCTGATGGCCCTGCCCGGGGCCAGCGGGGGCTCGTAGTGGGTGGGGGCCGTCCTCAGGGTGAGGGCCGTGGCCCCGACGATCAAGGTCGTGAAGGCGATGGCCGCGCGGGTCCAGACGCGGGCGCGGTGCTCACTGATGACCCGCACCCGTTCGGGTTTCGGCGGCTGGAGTTTCTCGGCGCCGCCCAGTTCGCCTAGGCGCCGGTGCAGGACCGGGGGCTCCGCCAAGTGGGGCAGGCGCTCGGCGATCGTCTCGCGCGCGTGCAGCAGGCGGTTCGCGGTGGCGGGCGTGCTCGCCTCCGTCTCGGCCGCGGTCTCGGGCAGGTCGAGGCCGACGCCGTCGTAGAGCAGCAGGGCGCGGCGCCGGGCGGGCGACAGGCTCAGGAGTACGTCGAGGAAGGCGCGGTCGGCCGGTTCGGCGGGCGGGGCGTCCCGGCGGCGCAGGCCTGGGCGGAGGCCGGGGCGGAGGCGGTGCCAGGGGGACAGCGCGTACTCGTGCGCGACGGCGCGGACCCAGCCCGCCGGATCGCGGTCCACCGCCACCTCGGGCCAGCGCTGCCACGCCTGCTGGAAGGCGCGCTCGACGGCTTCCTGGGCGAGGTGCCGGCGTCCGGTGAGCAGATAGGTCTGGCGGACCAGGAACGGCCCGGTGTGGGCACAGAGAGCGTCAAACGCCTCGGCGGGAGACGACAGCTGCCGCCGCCGTACGGCCGGGGCGGGGGCACGCGGCGCGGGAGCGGGCTGCGGGTGTGCGGGCTTCCGGTGGACGGGTTGCGGGCGGGCGTGGCTGCTCGCTGCGGCCGGGGCGGGCGCGGGCGGCACGGGGGCGGGTGCCGGGTGGGCGGGATGCGGGTGGGCGTGGCTGCTTACTGGGGTTGGGGCGGGTGGGACCGCCGTGGGGGTCTGCGGCTTTGCCGCGCGCTTGACCGGGGGTTCGGGTCTCGTCGTCGATCTGGTGCTCTCGGTGGACTGTGGTGAGCCGTTCCGCCGTGCGGGATGCCTGTGCGGAGTGGGCCCGGGACCGGGATCGGGGCTGGGGCCGGGATCGGGGCCGGGGCCTGATTCGGGCGGGGTCTGTTCCTGCTCCTCGGCGATCGCGTTCAGGAGTTTCGCGTACGCGTCATGGGAACGGCCCTTGGGATGTGTGCGGCCTTTTTCCCAGGAGCGGACCGTTTCGCGCGTGACGCCCAGCTGCGCGGCGACGTCGGCCTGGCTCAGCGACTTCGCCTCGCGCAGCCTGCGGCGTTCCTTGGGGGAAGGCAGAGACGTGGCAGGGCTCTGGGGCATGTCGGACTCTCCGCAGCGTGGGCCGACGTGCGGCGGACGGCCGGGCGCAGCCGGTCCCCCGTACGAAAAAGTACATAAACGTATATTGAGCGACACATCCGATATTCGCCTGTTACGAGAAGAAGGCGCGTGTCGTTGGGAACATGGCCGGGTGACTCAGACGACCGATCACAGTGCCCCGCCACCGCCCGTCAAGCCGTTGCGTGAACGCGTCCGTGAACGTGCCCGCGAGTACGCCCACGAGTACGCCGGGGAGCAGGCCCGTGAGCATGCCCGTGAGTACGTACGTGAGTTCGCCCGTGGGTACAGCCGTGAGCGCTCCCCCGGACTGGCCACCTGTGTGGCGGACGGAGCCGTGGCCGCGGGCCTGGGTCTTGGCTCGCTCGCGGTCCTGGTCATCATGCTCTGGATCGGCTCGCCGTACCCGGACGGCGGTCCAGACGGGGCGCTGCACGTCGCGTCGGGCCTGTGGCTGCTCGCGCACGGCACGGAACTGCTCAGACCTGGCACGCCCTCGGGGACGTCCGCGCCGGTCGGTGTCGTGCCGCTGCTCCTCGTCGCGCTGCCGGGCTGGCTCCTGCACCGGGCGGCGCGGGACGCGGCGGCTCCCGAGGTGCGGGGGCATCCGGCCCGGACGGCCTTTCAGGGAGTGGTGACCGGCTATCTGCTGGTCGGCGTCGCCGCGGTGCTGTACGCGTCGGGCGGCCACCTGCGGCCCGACGTGATCAGCGCGGTGCTTCATCTGCCGGTGTTCGCGGCGGGCGTGGCGGCGCTCGGCGTCTGGACGGCGCGCGGCTGTCCGCGCGGACCGCTCCCCGAGTCCCTGCGGCCGGCGCTCGCCGTGCTTCCCCAGAGGCTGCGGGCTCGCTGCGTACGAGAATCCGTACGAGGTCTCTACGTACGCGGCGGAGGGCTGGCCCTCGTACGGGTCGGGGCGGCGGGGGCGATGGCCCTGGCCGTCGGCGGGGCGCTGCTGGTCGCGGTGTCGCTCGCGCTGCACGCGGGGTCGGTGGGGGAGTCGTTCGGGGAGGTCTCGGACGTGTGGTCGGGGCGGATGGCGGTACTGCTGCTGCTCCTCGCGCTGATGCCCAACGCGGCGGTGTGGGGCGCGGCGTACGGCCTCGGGCCCGGCTTCGTACTCGGCACGGGAACCGTCGTGGCGCCCCTCGCCGCGGACGCGGGGCCGCCGCTTCCGCCGTTCCCGCTCTTCGCGGCGGTGCCTTCGGCCGGGCCCGGGTCGCCGCTCACCTGGGCGGCCGGGGTGGTGCCGGTGGCGGCGGGGTTCGCGGTGGCGTGGTACACGGTCCAACTGGCGGCGCCCGCCTTCGGGGAACGGGAGGAAACCTGGTCCGCGGGGCGGACGGCCGCGGCCGCGGCGGTGGCGGCGACGCTGTGCGGGGCGACCACGGCGGCGCTCGCGGCAGTGGCGGGCGGCCGACTGGGCGTGGCGGTCCTCTCCGACCTGGGCCCGGTCTGGTGGCGGACCGGCGCGGCGGCGCTGGCCTGGACCATGCTGATCGGGGTCCCGGCGGCGCTGGTCCTGCGGGCCCGGCGGTTGCGGGCGCCTTCGAATGCCGCGGCCGGCCCATCTGACGCGGGGGACGGCACCGCGCGCCGGGCGTGGGTCTCGCGGTTCGCGCTGCCGTCCCCGCGACGGTCACTGCCGCCACGGCCCCGGCTGCCGCGCGTCAAGCGGCCGGGCCTGGGGCTACCAGGCGCCAGGCTCCCGTGGTGGTCCCGGGCAACCGCGGACACCGCGGCCCACACCCACACCGCGGCCCACACCCACACCGCCGCCCACACTCACACCCACACCCACACCGCGCCCCCGGCTCCGACCCCGCCCTCGTTCCCGGCCATGCCGCCGACCGAGGCCAGGCAGCGGCCGCCGGAGTCCTCCTCCTAGTCCTGCTCCCCCAGGAGCGGGCGCAGCTGCTTCGGCAGCAGGTCCTCGCAGGACTGCTTGGACGTGCTGGTCAGCGCGTCGTCCACGCACGTGTAGTAGTCGCGGTACACCAGCTGCGCCGTGAACGTCCCCGCCACCATGAGCAGCGCCAACGCCCCCGTCACCAGGCCGCTGATCGCGGCCGTCGTCTGCGGCCTCGTGGTGCTGGAAGGGGCCGGCGGGGCGGGCTGCGACGCGCCGCCCGCCGCGGTGGCGGAGGGCGCCGGAGCCGTCGGGTCCGGCGTACGCGGCTTGGCTCGCAGCGACTGGATGGCCCAGTTCAGCGCGAGCGCGCCGAGCAGCAGCGCGACGTACCGCCAGCCGAACAGCGCGAAGAAGAAGGCCCACATGCCCGAGAGCAGGGCGTAGCGCGCGCGGCGCTGGGCGGGGTCCTTCGGGTCCCAGCGCGGGCCGCCGCCGCCCGGCCCGGAGGGCCCTTCCTGGCCGGAGCCGGGGCCGCCGCCCTGCTGGCCGGGGCGCTCGCCGAAGCCGCCCGGGGAGCGCCCCGGCTGGCGGTCGCTCCACTGGCTGCCCCAAGGAGAGGAGCCCTGGCTGTCGCCCGAGCCGTCGGGCGAGGAGCCGTCAGGGCGCTCCGAGGGGCGGCGCGGCTGCCACGGTCGGTCCGGCGTCCCCTCCGGTGGCGGCGCGAAGGGGTTGTCGTCGTCCTTGCCCGTTCCCTGGGAGCCCGTGCCCCGGGACTCCGGTCCCTGGGAGTCGGAGTCCTGCGGTGGAGACGAAGGGCGGCTACGGTCCGGCATCAGGTGTGCGTCTTCCCCTTGGTAGAGCCGTGGCGGAGCCGGTGTGCGGCTCGGCGACCCGGCGTTCGTCGGTATTCGGCGCCTTTCCCACAGACGCTACCTTCCGCCCGCGCCCCCGTCCCGTGAGGGGCGGTTCCGGGTGCCGGTATCGTTGCTGACGGTCGGCCGCTTTGGAGAGTTCCCCGTATCGCGGGGCTCGAAGCCTTCGTACGACCATACAAAGACGCACCTTCCGAGAAAGGGCCCCGCTGTGGCCGAGAGCGCTGTGGTCGCGCGCCCCAAGCGACTCGTCGTGCTGGTCTCCGGGTCGGGCACGAACCTTCAGGCCCTGATCGACACCATCCACGCCGAGGGAGCAGAGGCCTACGGCGCCGAGATCGTCGCCGTCGGCGCCGACCGTGACGGCATCGCGGGCCTGGAGCGCGCCGAGCGCGCCGGGATCCCGACCTTCGTCTGCCGGGTGAGGGATCACGCGACCCGCGACGAGTGGGACGCGGTGCTCACCGCGGCGACGGCCTCGTACGGACCGGACCTGGTGGTCTCCGCCGGGTTCATGAAGATCGTGGGGAAGGAGTTCCTCGCGCGCTTCGGCGGGCGGTTCGTGAACACGCACCCCGCGCTGCTGCCCAGTTTTCCGGGGGCCCACGCCGTGCGGGACGCCCTCGCGTACGGCGTGAAGGTCACCGGTTGCACCGTCCACTTCGTCGACGACGGCGTCGACACCGGCCCGATCATCGCCCAGGGCGTCGAAGAGGTCCGGGACGGGGACGACGAGAGCGCTCTGCATGAGCGCATCAAGGAAGCCGAGCGCATGCTGCTCGTCACTGTCGTGGGGCGTCTGGCCCGGCACGGCTACCGCATTGAGGGACGAAAGGTTCTTATCCCGTGACCGCCGAAGCTACGAACGCCGAAGCTACGACCGCTGAAGCTACGAACGCCGAATCCAGGAACGCCGAAGCCATGAACGCGACCGCCGCGCAGCGCCCCATCAAGCGCGCGCTCGTCAGCGTCTACGACAAGACCGGCCTGGAAGAGCTCGCGCGCGGGCTGCACGAGGCGGGCGTCGAGCTCGTCTCCACCGGCTCGACCGCCGCGCGGATCGCCGCCGCCGGGGTGCCCGTCACCAAGGTCGAGGAGCTGACCGGCTTCCCCGAGTGCCTGGACGGCCGGGTCAAGACCCTGCACCCGAAGGTCCACGCGGGCATCCTCGCCGACCTGCGCCTGGAGGACCACCGCAACCAGCTCGCCGAGCTGGGCGTCGAGCCCTTCCAGCTCGTGGTCGTGAACCTCTACCCCTTCAAGGAGACCGTCGCCTCGGGCGCGACGCCCGACGAGTGCGTCGAGCAGATCGACATCGGCGGCCCCTCGATGGTCCGCGCCGCCGCCAAGAACCACCCGTCGGTCGCGGTCGTCACCGACCCGAAGCGGTACGCGGACGTCCTCTCGGCCGTCAAGGCGGGCGGCTTCGACCTGGCGGCGCGCAAGCGGCTCGCGGCAGAAGCGTTCCAGCACACCGCCGCGTACGACGTCGCCGTGGCGGGATGGTTCGCCGAGGGGTACGCGGCCGCGGACGAGTCGGGCCACCCGGACTTCCTGGGTGCCACGTACGCGCGTAAGAACGTGCTCCGCTACGGCGAGAACCCGCACCAGGGCGCCGCTCTCTACGTCGACGGCACGGGCGGTCTCGCCGAGGCCGAGCAGCTGCACGGCAAGGAGATGTCGTACAACAACTACACGGACACGGACGCCGCGCGCCGTGCCGCGTACGACCACGACGAGCCCTGCGTCGCGATCATCAAGCACGCCAACCCGTGCGGCATCGCGATCGGCGCGAACGTCGCCGAGGCGCACCGCAAGGCACACGCCTGCGACCCGCTCTCCGCGTTCGGCGGCGTCATCGCCGTGAACCGTCCGGTGTCGAAGGAGATGGCGGAGCAGGTCGCCGACATCTTCACCGAGGTCATCGTCGCGCCGGAGTACGAGGACGGCGCCCTTGAGGTCCTCACCAAGAAGAAGAACATCCGCGTCCTGCGCGCCCACCGGGCGCCGGTCGGCGCCGTCGAGGTCAAGCAGATCGACGGCGGTGCGCTGCTCCAGGTCACCGACCGCCTCCAGGCCGAGGGCGACAACCCCGCCAACTGGACGCTCGCCACGGGCGACGCGTTGAACGCGGGCGAGCTGGCGGAGCTGGCGTTCGCCTGGAAGGCGTCCCGCGCGGTCAAGTCCAACGCGATCCTGCTCGCCAAGGACGGTGCCTCGGTCGGCGTCGGCATGGGCCAGGTCAACCGCGTCGACTCCGCGAAGCTCGCCGTCGAGCGGGCGGGCGAGGAGCGGGCGCGCGGCTCGTACGCCGCCTCCGACGCGTTCTTCCCCTTCCCCGACGGTCTGGAGATCCTGACCGCCGCGGGCGTCAAGGCCGTGGTCCAGCCCGGCGGTTCGGTCCGCGACGAGCTCGTCGTCGAGGCCGCGAAGAAGGCGGGCGTGACGATGTACTTCACGGGGACGCGGCACTTCTTCCACTGAGCCGCTGAGCCGCCGAGCCGCTCGTGACGCGCATATGACGGTGGCCTCGTCCTTCCGCCGGGAAGGACGAGGCCACCGTCATACCCCGTACGGGGCCAAGCCGCTCAGTAGCGCGGGCGGTTGAACCACGCCGTGCCGCTGGGGACGACCGGGGCCATCGTGATGACGACGGCGAAGACGACCCAGATGAGCGGGCCGATGATCGCGCTGGCGAGGCCCGAGTCGAGGCCGACGAAGAGGGCGATGAGGCCGACGATCGCGCCGAGCGCGCCGTAGATCACGGTGGTGATCCGCACGCCCTGCCCGCCGCGGCTGAACTTCACGCCGAGCGTGATCGACAGCGTCGCGAACCCGGCCGCGATGAGGGCACCGAC
Source organism: Streptomyces sp. NPDC003379 (assembly GCF_053589195.1). Taxonomy (NCBI): domain Bacteria; kingdom Bacillati; phylum Actinomycetota; class Actinomycetes; order Kitasatosporales; family Streptomycetaceae; genus Streptomyces; species Streptomyces sp. NPDC003379. The sequence continues at coordinate 93,203 of NZ_JBSFRK010000007.1, forward strand.
CACGGCGATCCCGGTCAGGGCGTCACCGCCGTCGCTCACACCGCCGAGGCCGAAGTCGTCGGCGCTGTCGGAGACATCGTTGGCGATGGCGGCGACGTACAGGTAGATGACGGCGAAGAGTATCTGCACCGCCGAGATCAGGAAGAGGAAGACGCGCGCCGTGACCAGGAGCCCCGGCATCGACTGCGGCATCATGTTGCCGCCCGGGTAGCCGGGGTAGGCCGGCTGCTGCGGGTAGCCGTAGCCCTGCTGCGGCGGGACGCCGGGCGGGGCCTGCTGGGGGTAGCCGTATCCGGGAGCGGCCGGAGGCTGCTGGGGCGGCTGCCCGTAGGGGTTGTTCGGGTCGCCGTAACTCATGGCGGTCTTCCTCCGTCGGGTAGTGCGGGGACGACGCGGCACATCACGGAGGAAGGTTCTACAGATGCGGTCCGTCCCCCCGACACTGCCCGCGGCACTGTGCCGCATATCGTTCTTTAACCGTGGCTTATTTGTCCAGCCGCATTCCGTGTGTGTTGTGCAAGTGCAACCTCGCTGATCAGCGGGTGGACCGCCGTGCGGCCCGGGGAGCGCCCTGATTGGTACCGGACGGGCCTCATCCGGGAAGATGGGGTCATGACCGCCCAGATTCTCGATGGCAAGGCCACCGCAGCCGCGATCAAGTCCGAACTGACCGCCCGCGTGGCGGCCCTGAAGGAGAAGGGCGTCACGCCCGGACTCGGTACCGTCCTGGTCGGCGACGACCCGGGCAGCCAGAAGTACGTCGCCGGCAAGCACCGCGACTGCGCGCAGGTCGGCATCGCCTCCATCCAGCGTGAACTCCCCGCCACCGCCTCCCAGGAGGAGATCGAGGCGGTCGTCCGCGAGCTCAACGACGACCCCGCCTGCACCGGCTACATCGTCCAGCTCCCGCTGCCCAAGGGCATCGACGAGAACCGCGTCCTGGAGCTGATGGACCCGGACAAGGACGCCGACGGACTGCACCCCATGAACCTCGGCCGCCTCGTCCTGAACGAGCCGGCGCCGCTGCCCTGCACCCCGTACGGCATCATCCGGCTGCTGCGCCAGCACGACGTGGAGATCAAGGGCGCGGAGGTCGTGGTCGTCGGACGCGGCGTGACCATCGGCCGGCCCATGCCGCTCCTTCTCACCCGCAAGTCCGAGAACGCGACGGTCACGCAGTGCCACACCGGCACCCGTGACCTCGCCGCGCACCTGAAGCGGGCCGACATCATCGTGGCCGCCGCGGGTGTCCCGCACCTCATCAAGCCCGAGGACGTGAAGCCGGGCGCGGCCGTCCTGGACGTCGGTGTCTCGCGCGACGAGAGCGGCAAGATCGTCGGCGATGTCCACCCGGGTGTCGCCGAGGTCGCCGGCTGGATCTCCCCGAACCCGGGCGGCGTCGGCCCGATGACCCGCGCCCAGCTCCTGGTGAACGTCGTCGAGGCCGCCGAGCGAAGCGCCGCCGCGAGCTGACCCGGGAGAGGGGCGAGCTCATGAACGCAGAACCTGGGCCGGAGGCCCGGCCCGTTCCGAAGGTGTCGGATGCCTCGGGGGCGCCCGAGGCCTTGGGGCCGTCGGTGTCCGCCGAGACCCCGGAGACCGTGCAGGCCAAGGGCGTGGTCAGCGCGCCCGGCCCGGACGGGAAGCCGCGGAAGGTCTCGCGCCGCTTCCCGCTCTTCACCCGGGACACGGCGCGCCCCGAGGGCGGCGGCCGCGCGGCCGCCAGTGACGCCCCCGCTCCCGCCCGGCAGTGGCCGCTGCTCAGCGTCACCGGCGTGGTCGGACTCGGGCTGCTGCTCACCGCGCTCGACGTGTTCCGCGTCGGCACGATGCTGGTCGGCCTCGCGCTCGTCGGCGGCGCCGTGCTGCGGTGGGCGCTGCCGGACGTGGGGATGCTGGCGGTGCGCTCGCGGTTCACGGACATGGTGACGTACGGAGTGCTGGGCGTCGCCATCGTGCTGCTCGCGATGATGGCGCAGCCGAGCCCGTGGCTGGAGATCCCGTTCCTGGACGACACGCTGCACTTCACGATCGACAGCTAGACACCAGGCGCCCGCGCCCGCGCCTGACGTACGCGTGACGGTGGCCCGTCCTCCCCCCGGGGGACGGGCCACCGTCGTTCTCACCGGCTTCAGGTGTGGACTGGCCAGGTGCGGACTACCACCACACGCCCGCGCGAAGCTTGGCCCAGGTGTTCTTGCCGACCTGACCATCGACGCTGATCCCGGCCTTCTTCTGGACGGTCTTCACCGCGTTGTACGTCTTGGTGCCGAACTTCCCGTCCACGCCGAGGATGGTCGGGTAGCTCGTGTTCCTGTTGATCAGGCACTGGACTTCCTTGATCCGCTTCACCGCGGCGCTGCCCGTCTGACCGGCCTTGGTCAGCGCGGTCCCGTTGTAGTACCCGCAGGAGTAGGCGGCGCCGACGTCCTGCGGGGCGGGGGCGGGCGCGGCGGTGGCCGCCGGGGCGATGGCCAGACCCGAGCCGAGGGCCGCGGTCGCGACGGCCAGAGCGAGGCGCTTGCGAATGATCATGACTTCCCTTCCGTGGCCGCGGGCCGGGTCCCCCCGTTGGGTCCCCCGACGGCCCGCGGTCCGAAGTAGCTCCGGTGGGTGGCCGGTGCCGTGGTGCGGTGGTGCTGAGCAAGAAGTTACGGATCCGCCGGGCGGGCGTCGTCCCGCAGCGGGTTGACGTTCGGGCGCACCTCACGTCGTAGCCGCCCGGTTCCTGCAACTTCCGCGGTACCGCGCATGGTTGACGTTCCGGCGCCCGCACGAGGGTTACGCTGCGGCGATGCGGATCCGCCCCCTCGTCGTCGACGCGCTCATCGCGGTCGCCCTGATCACGGTGGCCGTACTGCTCGGCCAGGAATCCGTGCGACAGGGCTGGCCCGAACTCGACGCCACCGGATACGCGCTGCTCGCCCTGGCCAATCTCCCCGCGGTGCTGCGCGGCAAGGCGCCGCTCGCCGTACTCCTCTTCGTGCACGCGGTGTGGATCGTGTACGTCACGGTCGGCTACTGGCCCGTCCTCAACACCTTCGCGCCCATGCTTGCCGTCTACACGGTCGCGTCGCTGCGGCCCACCCGCGTCTCCCTGCCCTGCGCGGCCTTGATGAGCGCGGTGTGGATCTACGCCGGTCTGCTGGCGGACGGCTCGGGGATGGCGGCCGTCGTCGCGCAGGCCATCGGGTTCCCGCTGGTGCTGTGGCGCTTCGGGTACGTCGCACGCCGGACGGCCGAACTGGCCCGGCAGCTGAAGCGGGAGCAGGACGAACGCGCCAGGCGCGAGGTCGCCGAGGAGCGGGGCCGCATCGCCCGCGAGCTGCACGACGTGGTCGCCCACCACATGTCGGTGATATCCGTGCAGGCGGGCCTCGCCACGTTCGTCTTCGGCTCGGACCCCGCCACGGCGCGCGCCGCGCTCGGCACCATCTCCGGCACCAGCGGCGAGGCGCTCGAAGAGCTGCGCCGCATGCTGCGGCTGCTGCGCGCGGAGGACGGCGAGGACGGCGACGGCGGCGCGCCGGAGGCGCCCATGCCGGGGCTGGCCCGGCTGTCGGAGATGGTCGAGCGGGTCCGCGCGGGCGGGGTGCGCGTCGAGTTGCGCGTCACGGGAACCGCCCGACCGCTCGCCCCCGGCATCGAACTGTGCGCGTACCGAGTGGTGCAGGAGGCGCTGACCAACGTACTGAAGCACGCCCACGGGTCCTGTGCGGACGTCGAACTGGCCTACCGCGAACGGCACATCGAGGTTTCGGTCATCAATGACGGGCAGGGGGTGATTCAGGACAGAGTACGAACCGGCAGCGGGCATGGCTTGATTGGAATGCGGGAGCGGGCCAAGCTCTACGGCGGGACGATCAGCATCGGCCCGCTGAGCGAGGGGGGATTCGCCGTGCGTCTCACCCTGCCGACCTCGGCGCAGGCCGTGGCGCGGGGGAACGACGGGGCGGAATGACCGGATGACCGGCTCCATCAAGGTACTTGTCGTCGACGACCAGTTCCTCATCCGTGCGGGACTGGTCGGACTGCTGCGCGCCGCGACCGGCATCGAGGTCGTCGGCGAGGCGGGCGACGGGGACGAGGCCGTCGAACTCGCCGCCCGCACCTGCCCCGACGTCATCCTCATGGACATCCGGATGCCGGGCATGAACGGCATCACGGCCACCACGAAGATCCTCGCCCAGGCCGTCGAACCGGTCCCGCGCGTCCTGGTGCTCACCACCTTCGACCTCGATGAGTACGTGTACGGGGCGCTGCGCGCGGGCGCCTCCGGGTTCCTGCTGAAGGACTCCGGGCCGGAACGGCTGCTGGCCGCGGTGGCGGCGGTCGGCGGCGGTGACGCCCTCTTCGCGCCCAGCGTGACGCGGCGCCTCGTCGAGGCGTTCGCGCGGCAGACGACGGGACACGGCGGCGACGACTGCCGGCCGCCGCCGGACCTGGGCGCGTTGACCCAGCGCGAGGTCGAGGTCCTGAAGCTGATCGCGCGGGGCCTCACCAACGCGGACATCGCCGAGCGGCTCTACATCAGCGAGGCCACCGTCAAGACGCACCTCAACCGCACGATGAGCAAACTCGACCTGGACAGTCGGGCCCAGGCGGTGGTGGTGGCGTATGAGACGGGGCTCGTCACGCCGGGTGTGGGGCCGGGGGCGGGGGCCTGACCCCCTCTTGGCTGTGGCTCAGCAGGTGACGACCTTGCCGTAGGAGCCGCGGCCCCAGTTCCACTCCCACTGCTCGCGGTGCTGGTAGGTGAGGCACGGCGAGTCGTTGCCCCAGTCGATGACGACCTTCAGGTGCATGGCGTGGCCGCAGAGGTTGGTCACCTTCACGTACTTCTTGTGCTTGATGACGTCCCGCTTGACGCAGGCCGGGGCGGTGCCGTGGACCGCGGCTGCCGAGGCCTTGTGGGGCTGGTGGGCCTTGGGGGTCGCCGCCGCGGTGGGGGAGGTCACGAGGGTGGCGCCCAGGAGGGCGGAGACGGCGAGGAGGGTGCCGGAGAGGTGCTTCATGTCTGCGTTCCCTTGGTGAGGTGCGTGCTGCTGCCGTTGCCTCACCGACCTTGCCGGGCCTTTCGGGCTTGCGGCATGAATACGGCTGAAGTGCACCCTTTCGGGGAAAAGAGACGACGCCCGTCCTCTCCCCCGTGGGAGGACGGGCGCCGCCGTTCGGGGTGGTGTGTTTCCTGATGGAATCTCCCGATGTAAGCGGTGCGTTCCGCTTGAGATCCAGAGTCATGCACGCGCCAATCGCGTTCAAGGGATGCCGGGTCCCTGTGGCACGGAGGTGACCATTCCGCAACGGTGTTCGCGGCCTGCAACGAGCCTGATCCGATGTCTGTGACGGACCGCGCGCGGCGGTGGGACACTGTTCCGCGGGCCGGCGGGCCGGCGGGGTGCGACGGTGCACGCCGGTGGCCCGTAACGCGCCCGTGCGCCCCCGCTCCGGGAACTGACATCCTGGCTCTACGCATCCCTCTGGGTAGTGCCGGAAGGCGACCGCAGGCACCACGCGAGGGGCGGAACTGGAACGTACGGGGGCAGGACAGGCACGTACGGGGGGAACAGAGGGGGACTAATGCCTCGTTGGAAGGCGCTACCGGATGAGCTCGACCCGCAGGTCAGGGAGTTCGCCAACCAGCTGCGCAGGCTCGTCGACCGCAGTGGGCTGAGCATCGCGGCGGTCTCGGACCGCACCGGCTACAGCAAGACGTCGTGGGAGCGCTATCTGAACGGGCGGCTGCTCGCGCCGAAGGGGGCGATCGTCGCGCTGGCCGAGGTGACGGGCACACAGCCGGTGCATCTCATCACCATGTGGGAGCTGGCGGAGCGGGCCTGGAGCCGGTCCGAGATGCGGCACGACATGACGATGCAGGCGATACGGATCTCGCAGGCGCGGGCGGCGTTGGGTGAGCTGGGGGAGCCGGGCGCGGGCCCGGCCGCGTCCTCCGCCTCGTCCGCCGCTGGGGCCGCGTCTGCGTCCGCGCCCCCGGCTTCCGCTCCACCCCCTTCCGCGTCCTCCCCCTCCTCCCCCTCCTCCCCCTCCTCGTCCCCGTGGGAGTTGTCCAAGGCCGCCAAGCCGGGGCGGCGGAACGGCTCCGGGGGTGCCGGGAGTCTGACGGGTGTGGCCGGGCCGGCGGGTGTCTCGCCCACGGTGCCGCCGCAGACCCCGTCCTCGTACGGTGACGCGTCCGTGTCGGCCTTCGGCGCGGTCGGCGGGGGTGCGGCCGGGGCGCCGCCGGTCGCCGGGCCGCTGCGCGGCGGGGACTCGCCCGACAGGCAGCGGAGGCGGCGGAAGCTGACGATGTTCCTCGCGGGGGTGGTCGGGGCGCTCGTCGTCATCGCGGCCGCGGTCTTCCTCACCGATCTGGGCGGCGACAAGGCCAAGGACGAGACGAAGCCGTCCGTGGCGCCGACCACGAGCGACGCGAAGCTCCCGGCCGGGGTGGAGTGCAGGGGCGCGGACTGCGCGGGCAAGGACCCCGAGAACATGGGCTGCGGCGGTGAGCTGGCGACGACGACGTCGCGGGCCACGGTCGGCAACACGCTGATCGAGGTGCGGTACAGCAAGACGTGCGGGGCCGCGTGGGCGCGGATCACCCAGGCGACGCCGGGGGACAAGGTCACGATCACGGGTTCCGGCGGGGGCGGCTCGGCCAAGCAGACGGGCACGGTGAACGAGGACTTCGACGCGTATACGCCGATGGTGGCGGTCAAGGCGGGGGCCACGGCCAAGGCGTGCGCGGCGTTGGCCTCGGGGGAAGCGGGCTGTACGCGGTAGTGCGCGGCGCCGCCTCGGGCGTGCCGTGTGCGGGCGCCCGCTCGCTGCCGGGCCACTCCGTTCCACTTCTACTGCGCTCCGCCCGGCTTCCGCTGTGCTCCGCTCGGCGCGACGCGGGAGAAAAAGAGGGAGAGGAGTGCATGGGTCGGAGACGAGAGGGCAGGCGCACCGTACCCCCACGGGAGTGGTCACACCCCCACGGCGGTCGCCACGCTCCCTCCCCCGAGGTGGCGACCGCCTCCCCGGGCCACGAGACCTGTTCGGGCTCGGCGGCGCGATCTGTGGGCCGGGCCACACCGACCCGGCGGTCGGGCCCGCCCGGGGCGCGATAGCCTGGCGGCGGATCTCTCTTGATGCCAAGAGATCGATCATCGAGAGGCGATCGAGGACTCGGCGCGGCGTCGGCGGGGATCCAGGAAAAAGGGGATCCAGTACACCAGTACGAGGGACAGGGAACCCCACCGCCAGCTGTCTTACGGAGATCGCCATGACCCGCACTCCCGTGAATGTCACCGTCACCGGCGCGGCCGGCCAGATCGGCTACGCGCTGCTCTTCCGCATCGCCTCCGGCCACCTGCTCGGCGCTGACGTGCCGGTCAACCTGCGCCTTCTTGAGATCACGCCGGCGCTGAAGGCCGCCGAGGGCACCGCCATGGAGCTCGACGACTGCGCCTTCCCGCTGCTCAACGGCATCGAGATCAGCGATGACCCCAACGTCGCCTTCGACGGCGCCAACGTCGCCCTCCTCGTCGGCGCCCGCCCCCGCACCAAGGGCATGGAGCGCGGTGACCTCCTGGAGGCCAACGGCGGCATCTTCAAGCCGCAGGGCAAGGCCATCAACGACCACGCCGCCGACGACATCAAGGTGCTGGTGGTGGGCAACCCCGCCAACACCAACGCGCTCATCGCGCAGGCCGCCGCCCCGGACGTACCGGCGGAGCGCTTCACCGCGATGACCCGTCTGGACCACAACCGCGCCCTGTCGCAGCTCGCGAAGAAGACCGGCTCGTCGGTCTCCGACATCAAGCGCCTCACCATCTGGGGCAACCACTCGGCCACCCAGTACCCGGACATCTTCCACGCGGAGATCGCCGGCAAGAACGCCGCCGAGGTTGTCAACGACCAGGCATGGCTCGCCGACGACTTCATCCCGACCGTCGCCAAGCGCGGCGCCGCGATCATCGAGGCCCGTGGCGCGTCCTCCGCCGCGTCCGCCGCCAACGCCGCCATCGACCACGTCCACACCTGGGTCAACGGCACGGCCGACGGCGACTGGGCCTCCATGGGCATCCCGTCGGACGGTTCGTACGGCGTTCCGGAGGGGCTCATCTCCTCCTTCCCCGTCACCGCCAAGGACGGCAAGTACGAGATCGTCCAGGGCCTGGAGATCAACGAGTTCTCGCGTACGCGCATCGACGCGTCCGTCAAGGAGCTCACCGAGGAGCGCGAGGCCGTGCGCGGTCTCGGCCTCATCTGACCCACGACGCCCCTTGGGGACCTTCCGCCCCCGGCGGCCGCTCACCGCGGCTGCCGGGGGCGGCGTCGTGTCTTTCCGTACCCCCAGGTCACGATCGCCGCAGCGGCCACCACCACCAGCGCCACGACGCGCAGCGCCGTCGCCATGCCGTCGGTGAAGCCCGTCGACGCGTGCGAGGCGAGCGTCGTTCCGGTGACGGCCACGCCGAGCGCGGCGCCCACCTCGCGAGCCGAGGTGCTGAGCCCGGAGCCGAGCCCCGCCTGGCGCGCGGGGAGCGAGCCGACGACGCTGAGCGTCAGCACGGGCATGCACAGCCCGGTGCCCGCCGAGATGACCAGCAGCCAACAGGCGTACAGCGCGTAGGGGGTCGACGCTCCAGCGGTGGACGTGCCGAGCAGGCCGAGGCCGATCAGGAGCAGTCCGCCGCCCGCCACGGGCCGGGGCCGTCCGGACCAGCGCGCCGCGAGTCTGGGGACCAGTGCCATGCCGACCGTGAGCGGGATGATGGCGAGGCCCGCGCGGGCGGCGCCGTACCCCTTCACGTACTGCAGGTACTGCGAGTTGACGTAGAAGAGCGAGAAGAGCCCGAAGAAGCTCGCGGCCGTGCCGAGTGTCGCGGCGCGCAGCCGCCGGGAGGCGAAGACACGCGGGTCGAAGAGCGGGGCGCGTGAGCGCAGGGCATGGACGGCGAACAGGGTGATCAGGGCGGCGCCCACCGCGAAGGCGCCCAGGATGCGGGCGGACGTCCAGCCGTACAGCGGGCTCTCGATGATGCCGAAGAGCAGGGCGAACAGGCCGCCGGTCAGCAGGAGCGTGCCGATGGGGTCCAGGGCGGGGGCCTCGACCGCCTTGTCGGTACGAGGAGTCGCGCGGGCCACGGCGAGGGCGAGCAGTGCGGCGAGCGGCACCATGACCCAGAACAGCGCGCGCCAGGACAGGTACTGGCCGATCACTCCGCCGCCGAGGTTGCCCGCGAGCCCGCCGAGGCCGGCGGCGAGCGTCCAGGACGCGAGGGCGCGCGGGCGGTGCGCGGGCGGCGCGACGCGCATCAGGATCGACATGGTCGCGGGCATGATCAGCGCGGCGCCCGCGCCGGAGACGCCGCGCCCGGCGATCAGCACCGCCGGGGAGGCGGCGAGCGCGCTGACGGCGGCCCCGGCGGCGAAGAGCCCGAGTCCGCAGAGCAGCGCGCCCTTGCGGCCGTACCGGTCGCCGAGCGCGCCGGCCGGGATGAGGAGCCCCGCGAAGACGATGACGTACGCGTCGACCGTCCACAGCAGTTCGCTGGACGACGGGTGCAGGGAGGACGAAGTGAGCTGTGGGACGAGGAGGTTGATGGCGGCGACCATGCCCTGCGCGACGATGACGCAGGCGCAGAGGGTGAGCAGGGTCGACCGTTTCAGCGCGGGCTCTGTGACGGGCGGCCGGGTCGGTGTGCGGGCAGGCGAGAGCAAGGCTCCTCCTGGGGAGCGTCGGGGCGTGGGAAGTGCTGCCACCGTAGGCTCGGCACCGACTTGCTTTCCAGTGCAACTTACGCAAGGGATGAATGCGTATGACGCAATCCAGCGGTTCCGGCAGTTCTGGCAGTTCTGGCAGTCCTGGCAGTTCTGGCGGTTCCAGGTGTTCCAGGGGTTCCAGCGGGGCGGGCCTCGACCTCAATCTGCTGCTTGCCCTCGATGTCCTGCTCGACGAGCAGAGCGTGTCCGGCGCCGCGCGGCGCCTGCACCTCTCGGAGCCCGCGATGAGCCGTACGCTCGGCCGCATCCGCAAGGCACTGGGCGACCCCGTCCTCGTACGGGCCGGGCGGCAGATGGTGCCGACGCCGCACGCACTGGCCGTTCACGCGGAGGTCAGCGCCGTGGTGGAGCGGGCCCGCGCGCTCTTCGCCGGGCCCGGCGCCGTCGACCTGCGCACGGTCTCCCGCACCCTGACGATCCTCGGCAACGACGCGCTCGCCGCCGCCTACGGCCCCGCGCTCTTCGCCCGCGCCGCCGAGGAGGCCCCGGGCGTACGGCTCCGCTTCCTCGGCGAGAGCCACGTGGACGCGCCTCTGCTGCGGCAGGGCACCGCCGACCTGGAACTCGGCGTCATCGACGCGACCGAGCCCGAGGTGCGCGTGGAGCACCTCCGGGACGACCGGATGCTCGGTGTCGTACGCCGTGGACACCCGCTGCTGAAGGGCGAGTTGACGGCGCGTCGGTTCGCGGCGGCCGACCACGTCACCGTGTCGCGGCGCGGCCGTCTCTCCGGGCCGCTGGACGCCGCGCTCGCCGAACTCGGCTTGCGGCGGCGGGTGGTGGGCAGCGTGGGGACGTTCGCGTCGTCCGTCTTCATCCTGCCGCGCACGGACCTGGTGGGCCTGGTGACGTCGTGGTCCCGCTCCCTGACGGACACGTTGGGCCTCGTCACCTTCGAGATCCCCCTCGACCTGCCGCCGCTGCCGCTGGGCATGGCCTGGCATCCTCGGCACGACGCGGATCCGGCGCATGCGTGGCTGCGGGGGTGTGCGCGGGAGCTTCTGCTGCGGGCGTCCGCGACGGCCGGTTCATTCGGCGCGGAGTGAGGCGGTGAGCCAGTCCGCCGTGCGGGCGCCGTTCACCACGCCCGGGATGACGCTGTCACCGCCGTCGACCACGAGCAGCGGGCTGGCGATGCGGGCGGCGCTGCTCCCGGCGGGCTTGTCCCTGCCCGCGACGCCGGGCATCCGCGTCATCCTCCTGGCGGGCCCAACGCCCCGCACAGAACTCGCCGCGCTGTGCCAGCCGTTGGCCAACACGCACCGCTGGCTGGGGCGCGACCCGGCCCGGGACTGGCTCCCGTCCTGAGCCCGCCTCAGCCCACCTCAGCCCGCGAGTGACCGCACGTCGGGCACAGCCGCGGCGACGGCGACGGCGACGTCCGGGACCCGGCAGTCACGGCACCGCCCGGGCTCCGGGGCGCGGAACGGCCGGTCGCAGCCCTCGCACTCCTGGAGCGGGATGACATCGGACGCCGCCTCGGGACGGGGCAGCGACGGCGGCAGCCACTGCGCGAGGCGGTGGGCGAGGAGCCCGGCCGGGCGGTGAATGGGAAGGCCGGGAAGGTTCGCGCAGAGCGTGCGGGCGATCTGGACGGGCGGAACATCCCGCTCCAGCCAGGCGTCGACGGCCGGAACGAGGGCGGCGACATCGCGTACGGAGAGGGTCAGACGCGGATCGTGGCGGCGCAGCCCGGCGAGGAGATCGGCGGCGGGCCCGGTGGGCGGAGGCGGTGTGACCGTGGTGCGCGGCGGCTTGACCAGGCAGACGCGCGGGGCCTGGGGGGCCACCGTCGTCTGGGTGCCGGGGCACTCGACGTACGTCGTACGCGTGACGATCCGCTGCCCGCTGGTGCGTTCCTTGACGCGTCGCAGATAGCCCGCGGCTTCAAGTTCCCGTAGGGCTGCGGCGATGCGGTACTCGCTCTCCGGGAAGTGCGCGGCCAGGACCTTGATGCCGACGCGTGCCCCGTCGGGCAGGGACTGGATGTAGACGGCGAGGCCGATCGCGGTCGCGGAGAGCCCGCGGTGCTGGGCGAGGTGATTGCCGACGACGGTGAAGTGGGTGGCGTGGCGGTGGCGGATGTGGGTGACACCGCCGCCGGTCGCGGTGCTGCCGGGGGCAGGCGCGTTAGACTTAAGGGAACTCATGGGGAAGCTGCTATTCCTCGTGACTAGGCCCTCGGATCGGGATTGCAGTCCCGCCGGGGGCCGTTTCTGTTTGTGGTTGTCGGCGCGAACGTAGCGCGCCCGCCGCGACATGCGCCACTCCGTCACTCGTACTGATGACAAGGGGAGTTGGCGGGGAGCGGGAGGGGATGGTTGGCAGTTCCTTGGCCGGATTCTTCAGGGGCGTCGAGCCCCACCGTGTCGCGGCGCACCGGGTCGCGGGATGCGTGATCCGGTAGGAGCTGGGCCTTGTGGGTGGGGCGAGGGAGTCACCAGTCGGCCGCACCATCACGCAAGTACAGCGGGCGCTTCTGCTCAAGGGCCCGTATCGCCGCGTCCAGCCGGTGCCGCATTCGCTCCCTGACCAGTTCACGCGCCCTCTCCAGTGGCACGAACGCCGCTTCGGACAGCTCTTGGTCGTGAGGGCGCAACTCCCCGACGTCGTCGAGAGTGCCGCCATCGAAGATGAAGGCGATCTGGTCGTCCCATGGCCCGTGCGGGGCGACCCAGTCCACCACCAGAAGCCCGAGAAGGTCGACCTCCCCTCCCAGTTCCTCCCGCAGTTCGCGCCGGACCGCGTCCTCAGGCGACTCGTTCGCCTCGGCCATGCCTCCCGGCAGATCCCAGCCCGGCTTGTAGGTGGGCTTCACGAGCAGCACACGACCGGCGGGGCCCCGAAGGAGCACATCTGCCGCCACGCGCTTCCGGGCCTGCTTGGCGTTGCCCTCCGCGAGATACGCGTTCCAGGCGTCGGCGTCGGCCGGTGTGGGCCTCATGCAGCGGTGCCTTCCCTGCGCGAGCAAGGTCGTCTGGGTCGAGCTCCACACCAAAGCCGACGACTGTTGCCGACGTACTCACGAATGTATTACTTCTTATACATGAGCGAGCAAGTGCACAACAGGCTGGCGATGGTGCGCGCCGAGCGGAAGGTGTCGCGTCAGAGCCTGGCCGAGGCGGTGGGGGTTCACTACCAGACCATCGGCTACATCGAGCGGGGCCAGTACAACCCGAGCCTCGACCTCGCGTTGAAGATCGCGAAGTTCTTCGAGCTGCCGGTCGAGGCCGTGTTCTCGCTTGAGCCGTTTCGCCCGCTCACCGATCAGGTTTACGGGAGGAACCAGTGATGACGAGCAGTGACCAGCGCCCTATGACGAGTTACGACCGGCGGATGTACCGACTGATGAACCGCCGTGAGGCGGCGCCCTTCCACGCCACCGCCGCGCGCAGGCGTGGGTGGGTCGTCGCACATATCGCCCTGACCGCCGTGAGCGTCGCCGCCTGGCTGGCGGCCGTCGTGGGCGATCAGCGCTGGGCCACGATCACCATGCTCGGCCTGCTGCTGCCGTGGTGCTTCGCGACCGGGGTGATCAACAGTTCTACGCGTGGGCTGCTCGAACTGCGGGTCCGCGCACTTGATGAGCGGCAGCGCGCGGAGAGGAGTCGGGTCGCTGCCCTCGCCCAGCGCGTGATGCTGTGGATGCTGCTGACGGCGACCGTCGGTGCGGGCGCCGCCGCTCTCGCGGGTCTGGAGGTCGAGGGGGTCCTCTTTCCCGTTCTGTTCACCGTCTTCGTCGTGCACTGGCTGATGCCTCTCTGGGTCGCCGGTCTCACCGCGCGTGACGAGATGGACCTCGACGACGACCTCGTAGAGGCGGCCGCACAGTGACACAGCGCACTTTCGGCCATCGAACACGCATGCTTTCGCCTCCGTAGGGCAGGTGCTCCCGGCTGCCGTGAGTGACAGGCGGGGCATATGACAGGAACGGAAGGCAAACGGGACGTGTCCGCACAACACACCATCCATGTGGGCGGAGAGTGGCTGAGCGCCGCCTCCGGCGCCACCCGCGAGATCCTCGACCCGGCCGATGCCAAGCCGTTCGCGCTGATCGCCGAGGGCGGGACCGAGGACGCCGACGCGGCCATCGCCGCCGCGCGCAGGGCCTTCGACGACGGGCCGTGGCCCGCCACGCCCGTCGCCGAGCGTGCCGCCCTGCTCCGCAGGGTCGCCGACCTGCTCATACGCGACCGTGAAGAGATAGGGCTGCTCGAAAGCCGCGACGCGGGCAAGACCCTGGAAGAGGGTCGCGTCGACGTGGACTGTGTCGCCGACGCCTTCCGTTACTTCGCCGACCTCGTGATCGGCGAGGGCGCCGGGCGCGTCGTCGACGCGGGCAGCGACGACATCCACAGCGTCGTCGTGCACGAGCCCATCGGCGTCTGCTCGATGATCACGCCCTGGAACTACCCGCTCCTCCAGGCCAGCTGGAAGGTCGCGCCCGCGCTCGCCGCCGGCAACACCTTCGTCATCAAGCCGAGCGAGATCACGCCGCTGACGACCGTCGCGCTGATCGAGCTGCTCGTCGAGGCGGGGCTCCCCGCCGGTGTCGCGAACATCGTGACCGGGCCCGGCCACACCGTCGGCGCCCGCCTCGCCGACCACCCCGACGTCGACCTGGTCTCCTTCACCGGCGGCCTCCTCTCCGGCACCAAGGTCGCCCAGGCCGCCGCCCTCGGCGTGAAGAAGGTCGCCCTGGAGCTCGGCGGGAAGAACCCCAACGTCGTCTTCGCCGACGCCTGCACCACAGAGGAAGGCTTCGACACCGCCGTCGACCAGGCGCTCAACGCCGCCTTCATCCACAGCGGGCAGGTCTGCTCCGCCGGTGGCCGCCTCATCATCGAGGAGTCCGTCCGCGAGCGCTTCGTGGCCGAACTCGCCCACCGCGCCCAGAAGATCAAGCTCGGGCGCGGCACCGAGGACGGTGTCGAGTGCGGCCCGCTCGTCTCGCGGCAGCAGCGCGAGAAGACCGAGATGTACGTCGCCTCCGCCCTGGAGGAGGGCGCGGTGCTGCGGTCGGGCGGCAAGCGGCCCGAGCCGAGCGACGTCCGGCCCGCCGAGGGCTACTTCTACGAGCCGACCGTGCTCGACCAGTGCCACCGCGAGATGAAGGTCGTACGGGAAGAGGTCTTCGGGCCCGTCCTGACCGTCGAGACCTTCCGTACCGAGGACGAGGCCGTCGCGCTCGCCAACGACACCGAGTACGGCCTCGCGGGCGCCGTGTGGACCAGCGACGCGGGGCGCGGTCGCCGCATGGCCCGCAAGATGCGCCACGGCACCATCTGGATCAACGACTTCCACCCCTACCTGCCGCAGGCGGAGTGGGGCGGCTTCGGCAAGAGCGGCGTCGGGCGCGAGCTCGGTCCCGCGGGACTCGCCGAGTACCGCGAGGCCAAGCACATCTACCAGAACCTGGCGCCGCGTCCGGTCCGCTGGTTCGCGGGCTGAGCCCCGGTACGTACGACCGCTCATTACGCGCAGAACGTTGGAGTAACCGCATGTCCCTGACCGAGTTCGACTACGTCATCGTCGGCGGCGGCACCGCCGGATCGGTGATCGCCTCCCGCCTCACCGAGAACCCGGACGTCACCGTCGCCGTCATCGAGGGCGGCCCCAGCGACATCGACCGCGAGGACGTCCTCACGCTGCGCAAGTGGCTCGGTCTGCTCGGCGGCGAGCTGGACTACGAGTACACGACCACCGAGCAGCCGCGCGGCAACTCCCACATCCTGCACAGCCGTGCCAAGGTGCTCGGCGGCTGCTCCTCGCACAACACCCTGATCTCCTTCAGGCCGCTGCCGTCAGACTGGGACGAGTGGGAGGCGGCGGGCGCGGCCGGCTGGGGCGCCAAGGCCATGGACCCCTACTTCGGCAAGCTGCGCAACAACATCGTGCGCGTCGCCAAGAAGGACCAGAACCAGATCGCCACCGACTGGGTCGAGGCGACGAAGACCGCGCTCGGCGTCCCGGAGGTCGTCGGCTTCAACGACAAGCCCTTCGACGAGGGCGTCGGCTTCTTCGACCTCGCGTACCACCCGGAGAACAACAAGCGCTCCTCCGCGTCCGTCGCCTACCTCCACCCCCACATGGAGGCCGGTGACCGCCCCAACCTCCACCTGTTCCTGGAGACCTGGGCCACCAAGCTGGAGCTGGACGGCAAGACGGCGCGCGGCGTCCACGTGCGGCCGAAGGACGGCGTCGAGCGGCTGCTCACCGCCCGCCGTGAGGTGCTGGTCTGCGCCGGTGCCGTCGACACGCCGCGGCTGCTCATGCACTCGGGCATCGGGCCGAAGAAGGACCTCGAAGCGCTCGGCATCCCGGTCGTCCACGACCTGCCGGGCGTCGGCGAGAACCTCATCGACCACCCCGAGTCGGTCATCGTCTGGGAGACCAACGGGCCGATCCCCGGCAACTCCGCGATGGACTCGGACGCCGGTCTGTTCGTGAAGCGGGACCCGGACCACAAGGGCCCGGACCTGATGTTCCACTTCTACCAGATCCCGTTCACGGACAACCCGGAGCGGCTCGGCTACGAACGTCCGGAGCACGGCGTCTCGATGACGCCGAACATCCCCAAGTCCCGTGCGCGCGGCCGCCTCTATCTGACGTCGCCCGACCCGGAGGTCAAGCCCGCGCTCGACTTCAAGTACTTCGAGTACGACGAGAACGGCGTCGACTACGACGGTCAGACCCTCGTCGACGGCATCAAGCTGGCGCGCAAGGTCGCGCAGGCCGAGCCGTTCAAGAAGTGGCTCAAGCGCGAGGTCTTCCCCGGGCCCGAGGTCACCGACGACGCCGAGATCAGCGAGCTGGTCCGCAAGGCCGCGCACACCGTCTACCACCCGGCCGGCACCTGCCGAATGGGTGCTTCCACTGATGAACTCGCCGTGGTCGACCCGGAGTTGAAGATCCGGGGCGTGGCAGGAATCCGTATCGCGGACGCATCCGTCTTCCCGACGATGCCCGCCGTGAACCCGATGATCGGAGTGCTCATGGTCGGGGAGAAATGTGCCGAGATGCTGGCTGGTGACGGCCGATGAGCGAAGCCACCGTGACGAAGGACGCCGAGGCCGGAGTCGGTGCTTCCGGCGACGGGCCCGTCTTCGCCGTCAAGAACCTCTGGAAGGTCTTCGGGCCCCGGGCCGAGCGCATACCGGACGACACCTCGCTGCACGGCCTGAGCCCCGCCGAACTGCGTGAGCGGACCGGCTGCACGGCCGCGGTGCGGGATGTGTCCTTCGAGGTCAAGAAGGGTGAGGTCTTCGTCGTCATGGGCCTGTCGGGCTCCGGCAAGTCCACCCTCGTACGCTGTCTGACCCGGCTCATCGAGCCGACCTCCGGCGCCATCGCCATCGACGGCGAGGACGTCCTCGCCATGGACAGGTCCCGCCTGCGCGAACTGCGCCGCCACCGCGCCTCCATGGTCTTCCAGCACTTCGGCCTCCTGCCGCACCGCTCGGTCATCGACAACGTCGCGTACGGCCTCGAAGTGCAGGGCGTCGGCAAGGCCGAGCGCCGCGCCAAGGCCCTCGAAGTCGTCGAGAAGGTCGGCCTGGAGGGCCTTGAGCAGCGCAAGCCCGGCCAGCTCTCCGGCGGCCAGCAGCAGCGCGTGGGCCTGGCCCGCGCCCTCGCCGTCGACCCCGAGGTCCTGCTGTTCGACGAGCCGTTCAGCGCCCTCGACCCGCTGATCCGCCGCGACATGCAGGAGGAAGTCGTCCGCCTGCACCGTGAAGAGGGCCGCACGATGGTCTTCATCACCCACGACCTCAGCGAAGCCCTCAAGCTCGGCGACCGCATCGCCCTGATGCGCGACGGCCGCGTCGTCCAGTGCGGCACGCCCGAGGAGATCGTCGGCTCCCCGGCCGACGAGTACGTCCGCGACTTCGTACGCGATGTGGCGCGCGCCGACGTGATGAGCGTACGCAGCGCCATGCGCCCCGCCGCCGACGACGAGGAGAGCCGCGGCGCGGCCCTCGCGCCCGACGCCAAGGTCTCCGAGGCCATCGAGGCCGTCGCCCGCACCGGCGTCCCGGTGCGCGTGATGGACGGCAAGCGGTGCCTCGGCGTGGTGGACCACGCGGGGCTGCTCGCCGTGGTCGCGGGCACCGCGGCCCCCGCGCCAACCGCCCCCGACAAGGGCGAGGTGGTCGCCTGATGACCACCGCCACCGCGTCCGGTCCCGTACGAGATACGGGAATCGGCGCGCTCCTGCGTCACCGTGCCGTCGGCAAGCTCCTGCTGCTCGCCGTCGCCGCCGCCGTCCTCGTGCCGATTCTCAACGCCAAGTGGGCCTCCGGCGCCTGGCCGGACGCCCTCACCGTCGACCTGACCGAGCCGCTGGGCAGGACCACCGACTGGATCATCGACAACCGCGACAGCCACCCGCTGTTCACCTACTTCTTCGGGCACATCAGCAACGCCATCGTGCTCTCCGTACGCGGCGTCTACCTGGTGCTGCTCGCCGCCGGATGGGCCGGGGTCACCGCCGCCGCCGGGCTCGTCGCCTGGCGCGTGGCGGGCGTCAAGCTCGCCGTCACGGCGTCGGCCGCGTTCGCCGTGTGCGGGCTGCTCGGCATGTGGGTGCCGACCATGCAGACGCTCGCCCTGATGATCGTCGCGGTCCTCGCCTCCGTCGTGGTCGGCCTGCTGCTCGGCCTCGCGGGCGGGCTCAACGACCGGGCCTTCCGCGTCCTGCGGCCGGTCCTCGACACCATGCAGGTCCTTCCCGCGTACGCGTATCTGCTGCCGTTCGCCCTCGTCTTCGGCATGGGCGTCCCGGCGGCCGTCCTCGCGACGGTCGTGTACTCGGCCCCGCCCATGGCCCGGCTCACCGCGCTCGGCCTGCGCGGCGCCGACGCCGGCGTGATGGAGGCGGTGGCCTCGCTCGGCGCGACCGGACGCCAGCGCCTGCTCTCCGCGCGGCTGCCCCTCGCCCTCAAGGAACTCCTACTCGGCGTCAACCAGACGATCATGATGGCGCTGTCCATGGCCGTCATCGCCTCGGTGATCGGCGCGGGCGGCCTCGGCGACCGCGTCTACCAGGCGCTCTCCACCGTCGACGTAGGCCAGGCGCTCGCCGCCGGCATCCCGATCGTGCTGCTCGCCGTCGTCCTGGACCGGGTGACCGGCGCCGCGGGCGAGAAGGTGGGCGCGCACGCCGAGGACACGTCGCCGCTCCGCGGCTGGCGCGGCTGGTCCGTCGCCGCCGCCGTGACCGTCGTCGCCGCGCTCGCCGCCCGCTTCGCGGACCGCGTGGACTGGCCGACCGGCTGGGTCGTGAACATCGCCCCGTCGGTCAACACCGCCAAGGACTGGATGGTCGACCACCTCTACACCGGCGTGCCCGTCGTCGGCGGCACCGCCGACTGGGCCGCGAACTTCACCGCGTGGGTCCTCAACCCGGTCAGAGAAGGCATGCAGGGCCTGCCCTGGTGGTCGGTGCTGCTGATCGTCGCCGCGCTCGCCTGGCTGATCGGCACCTGGCAGACCGCGCTGACCGCCGTCGCCGCGATGGGCGCGATCGGCGTACTCGGCGTGTGGGACAAGTCCCTCGACACGCTCTCGCAGGTCCTCGCCGGTGTCGCCGTGACCCTGGTCCTCGGCTTCGCGATCGGCATCGCGGCGTCCCGCAGCACGCGGTTCGAACGCCTGCTCCGCCCGGTGCTCGACGTGTTCCAGACGATGCCGCAGTTCGTGTACCTGATCCCGGTCGTCGCCCTCTTCGGCATCGGCCGCGCCCCCGCGGTCGCCGCGGCCGTCGTCTACGCGCTGCCCGCCGTCATCCGCATCACCACGCAGGGCCTGCGCCAGGTCGACGCCGCCGCGATGGAGTCCTCGCGCTCGCTCGGCGCCACCGGCCGGCAGCAGCTGCGCCAGGTCCAGCTGCCGCTGGCCCGCCCCGCACTCCTGCTCGCCCTCAACCAGGGCGTCGTCCTGGTCCTCGCCGTCGTCGTCATCGGCGGCCTGGTCGGCGGTGGCGCGCTCGGCTACGACGTGGTGTTCGGCATCGCGCAGGGCGATCTGGCGACGGGCCTGGTGGCCGGTGCCGCGATCGTCTGCCTCGGCCTGATGCTCGACCGCGTCACGCAGCCGACGGAACGCCGGGTACGCCGCGCGAAGAAGGGAGCGTGACATGCGAGTTCGTACGCGTGTGATGAGCGCTGTCACGGCGGCCGGCGCGCTCCTCGCGCTCTCCGGCTGCGGTGCCGCCGACATGACCAAGCAGGCGTCGCCGTACGCGAACGCCGCCGGGGCCAAGACGGTGACCCTCTCGGTCCAGTCCTGGGTCGGCGCGCAGGCGGACGTCGCCGTCGCCGAGTACCTGCTGAAGAACGAGCTGGGCTACCGCGTCGACAAGGTCCAGATCGACGAGGTGCCCGCCTGGGACGCCCTCAGCCAGGGCCGCGTCGACGCGATCATGGAGGACTGGGGCCACCCCGACCAGGAACAGCGGTACGTCAAGGACAAGAAGACGATCGTCCCCGGCGGCGACATCGGCGTCACGGGTCACATCGGCTGGTACGTCCCGACGTACTTCGCCAAGAAGCACCCGGACGTCACCGACTGGAAGAACCTCAACAAGTACGCCGACCAGTTCCGCACCTCCGAGAGCGGCGACAAGGGCCAGCTCATGGACGGCTCCCCGTCGTACGTGACGAACGACAAGGCCCTCGTGCAGAACCTGGACCTGGACTACGCGGTCGTCTTCGCGGGATCCGAGGCGGCGCAGATCACCCAGATCGAGCAGTTCGCCAAGCAGAAGAAGCCGTTCCTCACCTACTGGTACAAGCCCCAGTGGCTGTTCGAGAAGGTGCCGATGACGGAGGTGAAGCTGCCCGAGTACAAGGAGGGCTGCGACGCCGACCCGGCCACGATCAAGTGTGCCTATCCGCATACGCCGCTCCAGAAGTACTTCAACGCGGACTTCGCCAAGAACGGGGGCGAGGCCGCGGAGTTCCTGAAGAACTTCAAGTGGTCGGAGGAGGACCAGAACGAGGTCTCCCTGATGATCGCGGACAAGAAGATGTCGCCGGAGGACGCGGCGGAGGCGTGGGTCGCCGACCATGAGGCGAAGTGGCGGGGCTGGCTTCCCAAGTAGGCCGTTCCCGTTGTGGGCACAACGCCACGGTGCCGGGCGCCTTTGGAATGAGGGCCCGGCACCGCCGGTTTCAGGTCAGCTCGTCGGCAATGGCCCGCAGGGCCGACATGCTCCGGTGCAGCAGACCGGGCCCGAATGTCACCCGCGTCGCTCCCAACGCCCCCAGTTCCCGAGGTGAGGGCCCGCCCGCCAGGGCGAGGACGTTCAGCGGCCCCTCGATCCCCGCCCGCAGCGCGGGAACCGCCTCGGGCGGCGCCAGGATCGGGTAGACGCAGTCCGCGCCCGCCGCCACATACAGGCGGGCCCGCTCGATCGCGGCGGACGGCTCCGGGACGCCCCTGACGAACGTATCCACGCGCGCGTTGACGAAGAGCCGGCTCCCCGCCGCGGCCCGCACCTCCGCGAGGAAGTCGGCCTGCTCGGCGGGGTCCCTGAGCGTGCCAGGATCGCCCTTGGCGCCGAAGGAGTCCTCCAGGTTGCAGCCGACCGCGCCGGTCTCCAGGAGCCGGTCCACCAGCTCCGCCGGGGCGAGGCCGTATCCGCTCTCGATGTCCGCGGTGACGGGCACGGAGACGGACCTCGCGATGCGCGCGATCGCCGCGAACATCTCCTCGGACGGCACCTGCCCGTCCTCGTACCCGAGGGACAGCGCGATCCCCGCGCTCGGCGTGGCCAGCGCGGGGCTGCCCGCCTCCTCGAACGTCCGGGCGCTGGCCGCGTCCCAGGGGCCCGGCAGGATCAGCGGGTCACCGGGCGCGCGGTCGTGGTGCAGGGCGCGCAGGGTGTCGACGGCGCTCATGACGCGTGTCCTCCGGGCTCGATGCGGCGGCTCACCATCAGCCGGTTCCAGCTGTTGATGACGGTGATCAGACCGATGAGATGGGCGAGTTCGGGCTCGTCGAAGTGCTTGCTCGCGCGCTCGTAAGTGGCGTCCGGCACGAATCCCTCGGTGAGGACGGTGACCGCCTCGGTCAGGGCGAGGGCCGCGCGCTCACGCTCGCTGAAGAGCGCCCCGGCCTCCTCCCAGGCGTTGAGGAGGGCGATGCGCTTCGGGGTCTCGCCGTTCTTGAGGGCGAGCTCCACATGCATGTCGAGGCAGAACGCGCACGCGTTGATCTGCGAGGCCCGCATCATCACCAGCTCGGCGAGGACCGGGTCGCCGAGACCCCGCTTGGCGGCGGCGCTCAACGCGACCATCGCGGAGCCGACACCCTTGTCCAAGTACGTGGTACGAGCGGTCACTTGACGTCGCCCGCCTTGTAGTGGCCCGGCACCTGGCGCGTCGAGACGCCGAAGCGGTTCCACGCGTTGATGACGGTGATCGCGGCGATGAGCTGGGTCAGCTCCACCTCGTCGAAGTGCGCGGCGGCCCTCTCGTACACCTCGTCCGGCACGAAACCGTCGGTCAGGACGGTGACCGCCTCCGTCAGCTCGATCGCGGCAACCTCCTTGGCGGTGTAGAAGTGCCGCGACTCGTCCCACGCGCTGAGCTGGATGATCCGCTCGACGCTCTCGCCCGCCGCGAGCGCGTCCTTGGTGTGCATGTCCAGACAGAGGGCACAGCGGTTGATCTGCGAGGCGCGGATCTTGACCAGCTCGTAGATCACCGGGTCGAGACCCTTACGGGCCGCCGCGTCGAGCTTGATCATGGCCTTGAAGACCTCGGGGGCGTGCGTGGCCCAGGCGAGGCGGGGGCTGTGCTCGTGGACGTACGCCTTGGCGTTCTCGTTCGTCGTCATGCCTTCGACCCTATGGGCCGGGTAGCCCACCGGTATGGTCCATTTCCATGGGAGAATCCTGGGCCACTCTGGGCGTCGACCTGCACGTGGAGACGGGCGGCGACGCGTCGCGCGACGGCCTGCGCGACGGCGACCGCGACGGCCTGCGCGACGGCGACCGCGACGGCCTGCGCGACGGCGACCGCGACGGCCTGCGCGACGGCGACCGCGGCGGTGTCCGCAACGGCGTACGCAAGGGCCTGACAGACGCCCTGCGCGCGGCGGTGCGCGGTGGCCGGCTCGCCCCCGGCACCCGGCTGCCCTCGTCCCGCTCGCTCGCCGTCGACCTCGGCATCGCGCGGAACACCGTCGCCGACGCGTACGCCGACCTCGTCGCCGAGGGCTGGCTCACCGCCCGCCAGGGCTCGGGCACGCGCGTGGCGGAGCGCCTCATCACGCCGCCGGCGCGGCCCGCGCCGACCCGCAGGCCCGTCGGCGCACCGACGTACGACCTCAGTCCCGGCACCCCCGACCTGGCCTCCTTTCCGCGCGCGGAGTGGCTCAAGGCGGCCCGGCGCGCGCTGTCGGCGGCGCCCAACACCGCACTCGGGTACGACGACCCACGCGGCCGCGTCGAACTGCGGGAGGCCCTCGCCGGCTACCTCGCGCGGGCGCGCGGCGTGCACGCGGACCCCGACCGCGTCGTCATCACCGCCGGGTTCGTGCACGGCCTTTCGATCCTGGGCCGCGTGCTGCGGCAGCGCGGGCTGCGGGAGGTGACCGTGGAGTCGTACGGCCTGGACATCCACTGGAACCTGCTGCACCGCGCGGGTCTGCGGACGGCACCGCTCGACTTCGACGACCTGGGCACCTGTACCGCGGGGCTGGACGCGGGCGCCTCGAAGGCGGTGCTGCTCACGCCCGCGCACCAGTTCCCGATGGGCGTACCGCTGCACCCCGACCGGCGCGCGGCGGCCGTCGACTGGGCGCGGCGCGAGGGCGGCCTGATCCTGGAGGACGACTACGACGGCGAGTTCCGCTACGACCGCCAGCCCGTCGGCGCGCTCCAGGGCCTCGACCCCGAGCGCGTGGTCTACCTCGGCACGGCCAGCAAGTCCCTCGCCCCCGGTCTGCGCCTGGGCTGGATGGTGCTGCCGTCGGGGCTGCGCGACGAAGTCCTCGGCGAGAAGGACGCCGCCGGGTGGTCCTGCGGCACGCTGGACCAGCTGACGCTCGCGGAGTTCATCACCTCCGGTGCGTACGACCGTCATGTGCGCGGCGCCCGCCTGCGGTACCGGCGCCGCCGCGACCACCTCGTGGCGGCCCTCGCCGAACGGTCCCCCGAGACCCGCGCCACGGGTATCGCGGCCGGCCTCCACGCGGTACTCGAACTCCCCCCGGGCACGGAGCGGTCCATCATCCAGGCCGCCAACTGGGAACGTCTCGCCGTCCAGGGGCTCGCCCGCTTCCGTCATCCTCTCGCGGAGGTGCGGCGGCGGGACGCGCTGGTGGTGGGGTACGGGACGCCGGCGGAGCACGCGTGGGCGGGGGCGCTGGAGGCGTTGTGCCGGGTGCTGCCGTGAGGGGTCCGTTTCCACGGCCTGGAGTGGAGCGCCCCGATAGGGGCGCGGGGAACGACGCGATCAGCCACGATGCGTCCGCAGGGGACGGGTGGCCGGGGTGTGCCTGCACGGCTGTAGGAGGGCGAGGGCCCCGAGAGGGGCGCGGGGAACGGCGCGATCAGCCACGATGCGCCCGCAGGGGCTGGTGGCCAGGGCCTGCAGGGCGGTGAGCGTCCGGATAGGGGCGCGGGGAACGGCGCGATCAGCCACGGCGTGCCCGCAGGGGCTGGTGGCCAGGGCCTGCAGGGCGGTGAGCGTCCGGATAGGGGCGCGGGGAACGGCGCGATCAGCCACGATGCGCCCGCAGGGGCTGGTGGCCGGGGACTGCGGGGCCGGGGCCAGTGGGCGGGGCGCGCCGGGCCTGATGGGGGTGCGGTGCCCCGAATCTAGGGGGCACCGCTCCGTACAGCCTCCGGCGCCGCCGCAACCTCCGCCACCGACGGCGCCTCCCCGAACCGCGCCAGCGCCAGCGCCCCGGCGACCGCCACCGCGAAGCCCAGAACAGCCAGCCACCCCAGCCCTTCCCGGGTCAGGTCACCCAGCCACAAGACACCCACCAACGCGGGCCCGATCGTCTCCCCGATCACCATCCCGGCGGTGGCGGCCGTCACCGACCCCCGCTGCAACGCCGACGTCAGCAGCAGAAACGCCGCTCCTCCGCCCACCAGCAGCGCGTACGTCGCCGGATTGGCCAGCAGCGCCCCGGGCGTGACCGAGTCGACGAGCCGTACCGCCACCTCGACCACCCCGAACCCGCACCCCGCGCCGAGGCCCAGCGCCGGCGCCCGCATGCGGTCGGGCAGCCGCCCGGCCACCGCCCCGAGCACCAGCACGGCCACCGCGATGCCGAGCATCACGTACCGCAGCGTCGCGGTCCCGCCATGATCCCCCTCGTCCCCGGACGCGGACCCCAGCATCGCGAGCCCCGCGCAGACCACGCCCACCGCGCCCCACTCGACGCCGCTGAGCCGCACCTGCAGAAGCCGGGCGGCGACCACCGCGGTGACGGCGAGGCTAGCGGCGAGCGCCGCCCCCACGGCGTAGATGGGGAGGGAGCGCAACGCCACGATCTGGAGCAGGAAGCCGAGCCCGTCCAGCACCAGCCCGGCGAGGTAACGCCACTGGCGCAGGGCGCGCAGCAGCAGCGCCGGGTCGACGCCGGACCCGGTGCCCGGCGCGGTGGCGCGCGCGGCGACCGCCTGCAGAACCGAGGCCGTGCCGAAGCAGACCGCTGAGCCGAGAGCGCAAATCATCCCAAGAGACACGAAGTGACTGTAGAGGAAGGCGAGTCAAGGGAGACCCAAGGGAGATCCAGGGGAGGCGGTTGGCAGCGACCATGCCGGTGTACCTACGCTGATCGCCGATCACGTACGCACACGGGGAGCGCTAGTTACATGGCACAGCAGAACACGCAACGACGACGGCTGCGGTCCAGCACGGTCGTCCTCGGCGGCATGGGCGTCCTCGCGGCGGCCCTGACCTCCTGCGGCTCGGAACCGGACCGCCGCTGCGTGGACCGCGACAGCTACGACGGCTTCCTGGGATACAAGATCGTCAGCGACAAGAACTGCAAGGCGGCGACCGCCGGAACCTCCTCCACGGGCAAGGCCCGCAAGACGGGCGCCGGTTCCTACGGCACCGGCAAGACGTCCGGCCGAACCGACCCCGCCTGGTACTACGACGCCGAGGTCGACGGCCGCTACGCCGACTACGGCACGTTCAGCCGCAGTGAGGCCGTGGACCGCGACGGCTTCGGCTGCTCGGGCGGCGGCAGTGGCAGTGGCAGCGGCGGCGGCTGAGCGGACCCGAACCAGACACGGACCCGGACCCGGACGCGTACGACGACATGGAACGCCGCACCATCACCCCCCGCCCCGACTGGCAGCGGACCGTCGAGGACCAGGGGCTCATCTACCCCCTCACGCGCCACCCCGACGACACCCTGCGCCCCTACTGGGACGAGAGCGCGTACTACGTCTTCTCCCTCCCCGAGATCGAGGCGCTGGAGGAGGTCGTCGAGGAACTGCACGCGATGTGCCTGGCCGCCGCCGCGCACATCGTCGAACACGACCGCCTCGCCGACCTCGGCATCACCGACCCGCGCCTGGCGGACGCCGTCACGGAGGCCTGGCACCGCCGCGCCGAACTTCCCTCCCTGTACGGCCGTTTCGACCTGCGCTACGACGGCACGGGCCCGGCCAAGATGCTGGAGTACAACGCCGACACCCCCACCTCCCTCGTCGAGGCTGCGAGCCCGCAGTGGTTCTGGATGGAGGAGCGCTTCCCCGGCGCCGACCAGTGGAACTCCCTCCACGAACGCCTCGTCGACGCCTGGAAGAATCAGGCCGCCCTGCTGCCGCCCGGCGGCCCGCTCTACTTCGCGCACTCCGCCGCCGACGAACTCGGCGAGGACCTGATGACGGTCGCGTACCTGCGCGAGACGGCCGAACAGGCGGGCCTCACCACGGACTCCATCTCCATGGAGGACATCGGCTGGGACCGCCTCTCGCGCCGCTTCGTCGACAAGAAGCTCCGCTTCATGCGGTCCTGCTTCAAGCTCTACCCGTGGGAGTGGCTGACCACGGACCGCTTCGCGCCGCACGTCCTGGAGACCCTCGACAACGGCGGCGGCACCGGCTCCACCCTGTGGATCGAGCCCGCCTGGAAGATGCTCCTCTCCAACAAGGCGCTCCTGGCGGTCCTCTGGGAGCTGTACCCGGGCCACCCGAACCTGCTCCCCGCCTACCTGGACGGCCCGCGCGAACTGGCCCGGGAACGCGGATACGTGACCAAGCCCCTCCTCGGCCGCGAGGGCGCCGGCGTCACGATCCACGAGCCGGGCGTTGCGCACCCGGTCGTGCGGGAAGATGCCTGCTGCTACCAGGAGCTTGCACCGCTGCCCGACTTCGACGGCAACCGCGTCGTCCTCGGAGCGTGGGTCGTCCAGGACGAGGCGGCGGGTCTCGGGATCAGGGAGTCGGCGGGGCTGATCACGGACGAGTACGCGCGGTTTCTTCCGCATGTGATCCTCTGAGGCCCCGGCAGCGACCGGCCGACTGCCGCCCGGCCGCTGCCGTACTAGCCCCGTACTAGGCCTCGTACTAGCCCCGTACTAGTCCGTACTAGTCCGTACTAGTCCGTACTAGATCCGTACGAGCATCTTGCCGGTGTTGGCGCCGCGCAGCACTCCGAGGAAGGCCTCCGGGGCCCGGTCGATGCCGTCGACGACGGTCTGTTCGGTGCGCAGCGTGCCGTCGGCGAGCAGCGGTGCCGCCCGGCCGATCCACTCCGGGAACAGGTCGAAGTGGCTGGTGACAAGCATGCCGCGCAGCGTCGCCTCCTGCTTGGCGGCCTGGAAGAGGTTGTCGGGGCCGGGCGCGGGCGCGGTGGCGTTGTACGTGCTGATGGCGCCGACCAGCGCGATGCGGCCGCCGGGCCGGATGGCGCCGATCGCGGCCTGCAGATGGTCACCGCCGACCGAGTCGAGATAGACGTCCACGCCGTCGGGCGCCGCCTGCGCGAGCTGCTCGGGCAGGCCGCCCGCGCGGTAGTCGATGGCGGCGTCGTACCCGAAGGAGTCGAGCAGCTTCTTCGTCTTCGCCGGGCCACCGGCCGAGCCGATCACCCGGGAGGCACCGAGTTCGCGGGCGATCTGCCCCGCCACGCTGCCGACCGCCCCGGCCGCGGCGGACACGAAGACGACGTCGCCCTCGCGCACCGGTGCGGTGCGGGTCAGCGCGGCGTACGCCGTCAGTCCCGTCGTGCCGAGCGGGCCGAGGTAGGCGGCGGCCGGGGCGAGCGAGGTGTCGACGACCGTCGCGGCGGCGGCGTCAAGGACGGCGTACTCCCGCCATCCGAGGAAGTGCGACACGGTCGCGCCGACGGGGACCTCGGGGGCGTTGGACGCGACGACCTCGCCGACCGCACTGCCGTCGAGCGGGGCGCCCAGCTGGAACGGCGGCATGTAGGACGGCGCGTCATCCATGCGGCCCCGCATGTACGGATCCACGGACATCCAGGTATTGCGGACCAGGATCTGCCCCTCGCCCGGCTCGTCGGTGACCTGGGTGGTCGCCAGCTCGAAGTCCGCGGGGGCGGGCTCGCCGACGGGGCGGGCGGCGAGACGGATTTCGCGGGAGGCGGGCATGGTGACTCCTGGGGGCTGGGCCCGGCTCGGCGGCTTGCGCCTCGGGCCGGTGGACTTCGTGACCGCGGGGTCGCTGTCACGGGAACCACCGTGCCGGGAGGTGCGCACGGAACGCTGACGGTCCACGCACGGCGGCTCTTCAGGGGCGCACGGCGTGGGCGGACCGCAGGCAGGAGGGCGTACCGCCACGTCATACGGCGTGGCCCCCGATTAACGTAACCGCATGCGATTCGAGGTGCTTGGCCCGCTGATGGTGCGCGCGCAGGACGGGACGGCTGTGCCCGCCCCGGAGCCGAAGGTGCGCGCGCTGCTCGCCGCGCTCCTCGTACGGGCAGGCCGCCCGGTCCCGGTGGACACCCTGGTCGACGACCTCTGGGGCGACAGGGTGGTCCCGTCGTCCCCCGCCAACTCCCTCCAGACGAAGGTCTCCCAGCTGCGCCGCGCGCTGGAGGCGGCGGAACCGGGCGGCCGCGCACTCGTGGCGTACGGCCCCGCCGGATACGAGCTGCGGGTCCCGCCCGAAGACGTGGACGCCGCCCGTTTCGCTGCGCTGACCTCACGCGCGTACGAGTCGGACGCGGACGACGTCCGTACGAGAGTGTCGCTCCTGACCGACGCGTTGGCGCTGTGGCGGGGGCCCGCGTACGCCGACTTCCGCGACGCCGCGTTCGCGCGCGAGGCGGTCTCGCGGCTGGAGGAACAGCGCCTCACGGCCCAGGAGACGCTGGCCGAGCTCCGCCTCGACCTGGGCGAACATGGTTCGCTGGCGGACGAGTTGGCGTCCTTGGTCGCGCGCGAGCCACTGCGTGAGCGGCTGCGCGCCGCCCATCTGCGCGCCCTGTACCGGTCCGGCCGCCCGGCCGAGGCCCTGGACTCCTACCACGACCTGCGCCTGCGCCTCGCCGACGAACTCGGCATCGACCCCGGCCCCGAACTCGCCGCCCTGCACGAGGCGATGCTGCGCCAGGACCCGAGCCTCGCGGCGCCGACCACGGCACACGCCGCTCCCCCCGCCGTCACGGCGGAACGCCCCCTGACGAACCTGCCCGCCCCGGCCACGGACCTCGTCGGCCGCGAACCGGCGGTCGCCCGCGTACGCGACCTGATCCGAACCGCCCGCCTGGTCACGCTCACGGGCCCCGGCGGCGTCGGCAAAACCCGCCTCGCCCTGGAATCGGCGACCGGCCTGACGGCAGACTTCCCCGACGGCATCTGGCTGGCGGAGTTCGCGGGAACGCGCGGCGAGGTGGTGTCCACGGTGGCGGCGGCACTGGGCATCCGTGATGACGGGGTGGTGTTGGGCGTCCCGGGCGTCCGCGACGATGCGGCGGCGGGGGCGGAGTCGGCGCGGGCGGCGGTGCCGGGCGGGCGCGATGGCGGGGTGGGGCTGGGCGTCCCCGGCGTTCGCGACGTTCGCGACGATGCGGTGGTGCCGGGCGGGCGCGATGGCGGGGTGGGGCTGGGCGTCCCCGGCGTCCCCGGCGTCCCCGGCGTTCGCGACGATGCGGTGGTGCCGGGCGTGCGCGACGGCGGGGTGGGGCTGGGCATCCGCGATGACGGGGTGGTGCCGGGCGTCCCCGGCGTTCGCGACGATGCGGCGGCTGAGCAGTGGCTCGGTCGGGCCCTGGCCGGTCGACGGCTTCTCCTCGTCCTTGACAACTGCGAGCACCTTCTGGGCCCCGTCGCCGACATGGCCACCGCACTCCTGCGCCATGCCCCGCACGTACGGATCCTCGCCACCAGCCAGGAACCCCTCGCCCTCTCCGGCGAGACCCTGGAAGCCGTCGCTCCGCTCGGCGAGCAGGAGGCGCTGCGGCTCTTCGCGACCCGCGCCGCGGCCGCCGCGCCCGGCTTCACCCTGGACGACGGGAACCGGGAGGCCGCCGCCCTGATCTGCCGCCGCTTGGACGGCATCCCCCTGGCCGTCGAACTGGCCGCCACCCGCGTACGCGCCCTCGGCGTACACGCCCTCGCCGACCGGCTGCACGACCGGTTCCGCCTCCTGAACCAGGCCCGCCGCGACGCCCCGGCCCGCCAGCGGACCCTGCGCGCGATGATCGACTGGAGCTGGGAACTCCTGACACCCCCGGAACGCCGTGCCCTACGCCAACTAGCGGTCTTCCAAGGCGGCTTCACCCTGGCCGGTGCGGAGGAGGTCATACCGACCCCGACGGAGAAGGCATCGCCCTACGCCCCGGAACAGACCGCCCCGGAACAGACTGCCCCGGAACAGACCGCCCCGGCGCAGCCCGATCTGGAGGGCGACGGCGACACCCTCGACCTGATCACCCGCCTCGTGGACCGTTCCCTCCTCGCCCCGGTCACGGACGCGAGAGACCCGCGTGACCACCACGCCGAGCCGCCCGAGATCCGCTACCGCATGCTCGAATCCGTCACCGCCTACAGCCTCGAACGCCTTGACGACGCCGCCGAGACCCCCACCCTGCGCCGCCGCCACGCCCACTACTTCGCCACCTTCGCCGAACGCGCGGCCACCGCCCTGCGCGGCCCCGACCAGCGGAGCTGGCTGCGGCGCCTGGACCGCGAGACGGTGAACCTGCGCACCGCACTGGAGTGGTCCGTCACGGACGCCGACGCCGCGACCGCCCTGCGCCTGGTCAACGCCCAGACGTGGTACTGGTTCCTACGCGGCCGCCTGCGCGAAGCCATGCGCTCCCTGGACATGGCCCTGAACCTGCCCCTGCCCACGCAGTCGACCACCGCCGAGAGCCCGGCAACCATCGCCGAAGACACGGCGCTCGGCGCAGGCGCAGTCACAGCCGAAGTCACAGCCGCAGCCTCGGCGGCCGACGCCTCTGAACTGCCCCCGCGAGGAACCGACCCCGGGAAGCCCCCGGCGGACGACACGGCCCTCCCATCGGCCCGCACCGCCGCCGCCTCCGCGCACGCGGCCTTCGCCCTGCTGACCGGCGAGGACGCCTGCGCGCACGGCCGGACGTGCGAGCGCGGGCCCACCACCCCCGCCGACGCACGTTCTCGCTGGCTGCTCGCCTTCGCGCGGTGCGGGTTCGACCACACGCCGGATGAGGCCGCCCGCGTGGACGCGCTGCTCGCGGAGTTCCGCGCCGCGGGCGACCGCTGGGGCGAGGCCGCCACGCTCTCCACCCGTGCCACCCGCGCCCTCTACCGCGGCGACCTCCTCGCCCTGCGCCGCGACGCCACCCGCAGCGCCGCACTCTTCGCCGAACTCGGCGACCGCTGGGGCCAACTGCAGTCCTCCGAACAGCTCGGCGTACTCGCCGAAATCGCCGCCGACTACGACACGGCGGCCCGGCTCCAGCACGACGGCATGCGCGGCGCCGAGGAGCTCGAACTCTGGACGGACGTCTCCTTCCGCCTCTCCCGACTCGGCCGCCTGGCACTCCTGACCGGCGACGACCCCGCCGCCACGGACTTCCACACACGCGCGGCCCGCCTCGCCGCGCAGCAGACGCACCGCCCCGCCCAACAGTTCGCCGAGACAGGCCTCGCCATCGGCGCCCGCCACCGCGGCGACCTCGACACGGCCGAGGAACTCCTCCTCCCCTGGCTCGACTTCAACCGCCGCTTCGGCGTCGACTCCGGCACGGCCCTGATCCTCGCCCACCTCGGCTACGTCGCCGAACAGCGCGGTGACCCGGGCCGCGCGGAGCACCTCCATCGCGAGGGCCTGGCCGTGGCCCGCACGACGGGGGACGAGCGTGCCGTGGCCCTGGCCCTGGAAGGTCTCGCGGGCGCCAGATCCCTGGCCGGCGACCACGCCTACGCCGTCGGCCTCCTCGGCACGGCCGCCAGAATCCGCGAGGCGACCGGCGCCCCACTGCCCCCGGCGGAACGCACCGACACCGACCGCGCCGCCCGACGCTGCCGCTCGGCCCTGAGCGACGCCGCCTTCAAAGCGGCATACGAGAAGGGAGCAGACGCCTGACCCCTAACTGAGTACTGCCCGCAGCTGATCCAACCCCCAGTCCAGATCCTCCTTACTGATCACCAGCGGGGGAGCGAGGCGAATCGTCGCGCCGTGCGTGTCCTTGACCAGCACCCCGCGATCCATCAGCTTCTCGGACACCTCCCGACCCGTGCCGTATGACGGGGCGATGTCCACGCCCGCCCACAGCCCACGCCCCCGCACCTCCGTCACCTTTCCGGTCCCGGTCAGCAGCCCCAGCTCGGCGTGCAGATGCTCACCCAGCTCCGTGGCCCGCTCCTGGAACTCACCCGTCGACAGCATGGCGATCACCTCCAGCCCCACGGCGCAGGCGAGGGGGTTGCCGCCGAACGTCGACCCGTGCTCGCCCGGCTTGAACACCCCGAGCACATCCGCGTCGGCGACCACCGCCGACACCGGCACGACCCCGCCCCCGAGCGCCTTGCCCAGCACATACACATCCGGCACCACGCCCTCGTGCTCACACGCGAACGTACGTCCCGTCCGGCCGAGCCCCGACTGGATCTCGTCCGCCATGAAGAGCACCCCGCGCTCCCGGGTCAGCTCCCTGACCCCCGCCAGATACCCGGCGGGCGGCACCAGCACCCCGGCCTCGCCCTGGATCGGCTCCAGCAGCACCGCCACGGTGTCGTCGGTGACCGCGGCCCGCAGCGCCGCCAGGTCCCCGTACGGCACGATCTCGAACCCCGGGGTGTACGGCCCGAAGTCCGCCCGTGCCTCCGCGTCCGTGGAGAAGCTGACGATGGTCGTGGTCCGGCCGTGGAAGTTGTCGGAGGCGACGACGATCCTCGCCCGCCCGTCCGGCACGCCCTTGACCCTGTACCCCCATTTCCGCGCGGTCTTCACGGCCGTCTCGACGGCCTCCGCGCCGGTGTTCATCGGCAGCACCATGTCCTTGCCGCACAGCTCCGCCAGGCGTGTACAGAACTCGGCGAACCGGTCGTGGTGGAAGGCGCGCGACGTGAGCGTCACGCGATCCAGCTGTGCCTTGGCCGCGTCGATCAGGCGGCGGTTGCCGTGCCCGAAGTTGAGCGCGGAGTACCCGGCGAGCATGTCGAGGTAGCGGCGCCCCTCGACATCGGTCATCCACGCACCCTCGGCCGAGGTGACCACGATGGGCAGCGGGTGGTAGTTGTGCGCGCTGTGCGCCTCCGCCGAGGCGATGAACCGACCGGTGACCGAACCGGCGCCCGCTCCAGCGGCCGATGAGGGCGATGCAGGTGATGCAGGTGATGCAGGTGATGCAGGTGATGCAGGTGATGAGGATGGTGGCTGCGGTGACGAAGATGACGCAAACGGGGATGACATAGTCGACACGGGGTCTCCGTTCGTCCTGCGGCATGGCGCGATTGCGGCGGCCGGGTTGGCCCGGTTGGCCGAGTCGGCCGACTCGGCCGACTCGCCCACGTTCTATCGTCGCTCGCATCGCGGGCGAAGAAACCTGCCACAACGGCGTGCCCGCTATGGTGGCCCCAACAGCACGGCGACTGGCGCACGGGGAACGAACCCCGAGGAAGCCGTGCGAGGCAGAACCTTCGAGGTGCCGCCCGCCTGGGCACCCCGGGACCACGACCGGACACTTACCGCTCGCCCCGGAGGACGCCATGACTCTCCCTTCCTCTCCCTCTCACCACCACCCCGCCCTCGCCGCCGAGGACCCGGAACTCGCCGCCCTCATCGGCGCCGAGGAACAGCTCCAGGCCGACACCCTGCGGCTGATCCCCAGCGAGAACTACGTCTCCTCCGCGGTCCTCGAAGCCTCCGGCACCGTCCTGCAGAACAAGTACAGCGAGGGCTACCCGGGCCGCCGTTACTACGAGGGCCAGCAGAACATCGACCCCGTCGAGCGCCTGGCCATCGCCCGCGCCAAGGACGTCTTCGGCGTCGAGCACGCCAACGTCCAGCCCTACTCCGGCTCCCCGGCCAACCTCGCCGTCTACCTCGCCTTCGCCGAGCCCGGCGACACCGTGATGGGCATGGCCCTGCCCATGGGCGGCCACCTCACCCACGGCTGGGGCGTCTCCGCCACCGGCAAGTGGTTCCAGGGCGTGCAGTACGGCGTACGCCAGGACACCGGGCTCATCGACCTCGACGAGGTCCGTGACCTCGCCCTCAAGGAACGCCCCAAGCTGATCTTCTGCGGCGGCACGGCCCTCCCTCGCACCATCGACTTCGCCGCCTTCGCCGAGATCGCCCGCGAGGCCGGTTCCGTACTGGTCGCGGACATCGCGCACATCGCCGGTCTGATCGCGGGCGGCGCCCACCCCTCACCGGTGCCGCACGCCGACGTGATCTCCACAACCACCCACAAGACCCTGCGCGGCCCGCGCGGCGCGATGCTCATGTCTCGCGAGGAGCACGCCAAGGCCATCGACAAGGCGGTCTTCCCGGGCTTGCAGGGCGGCCCGCACAACCAGACCACCGCGGCCATCGCGGTCGCCCTCCACGAGGCGTCCACGTCCTCCTTCCGCGACTACGCCCACGCGGTCGTCGCCAACGCCAAGGCCCTGGCCGAGGCGCTGCTCGCTCGCGGCTTCGACCTGGTCTCCGGCGGCACCGACAACCACCTGATCCTGATGGACCTCACCCCCAAGGACGTCCCGGGCAAGGTCGCCGCCAAGGCCCTGGACCGGGCCGGGATCGTCGTCAACTACAACACCGTGCCGTTCGACCCCAGGAAGCCGTTCGACCCCTCGGGTGTCCGCATCGGCACCCCCTCCCTCACCTCCCGTGGTCTCGGCACCGAGCACATGGCGACCGTCGCCGACTGGATCGACCGCGGTGTCGCCGCCGCCGGCACCGGTGACGAGGAGGCGCTGACGAAGATCAGGGCCGAGGTCGCCGACCTGATGGCCGCCCACCCGGCCCCGGGTCTGCCGACGGACTGACCCCCGCCTCACTCCCGGCGCCAGGACACCTCCTGGATGTCCACCAACTCCTGCCGGGGGCCCGGATCTTCCTCCTGGGGCCCCCGGCGTCGGAGCAGCAGCATCCCGGCGACCCCCACGACCGCGCCGCCCGCCGCGCCGGACATCGCCCAACGCCAGCCCGTGCTGTCGTCGTACACGGGGCCCGCCTCCTGGTCGGCGGCGCGCGAAGGGCTGGTCTCCTCCTCGGGCTCCGACCACGCGGGCGGCGGTATCCCGGCGCTGCCGTTCTTCGAGGCCTTGCCGAGCATCCCGATGTCCTTCAGCAGCGCGCGCAGCCGAGCCGGGTCCTCGGCCTTGTGCCAGGAGCCGTCCATGGTCTCCATGTCCATCGATGTGTGGATCCATATGTCCTGGGCGGCGCCCGTGTCCCTCGTCGGCTTCGTCCTCGGATAGACGTGGTCCACCCGGCCCGGCTGCACGTCGTGGAGCAACCAGGTCACGTTGATCTGCCGGGTTCCGTTCCCCACCTCCAGGCCCGGTGGCATGTCGCTCT
The DNA here is from genome assembly GCF_053589195.1 of Streptomyces sp. NPDC003379. NCBI lineage: Bacteria > Bacillati > Actinomycetota > Actinomycetes > Kitasatosporales > Streptomycetaceae > Streptomyces > Streptomyces sp. NPDC003379. Next base: position 128,940 of record NZ_JBSFRK010000007.1, read on the forward strand.
GGCCCCGATTCGGGGCGCCGAGCAGGGACTGCAACGCGCCGAACTCTCCGTCGGTGCTGTCGAGCGCCTTGGTCTGCCCGCTCTCGGGCGAAGCCACCAGCACGCTCGTCACCCCGCCCGCCGCTGCCTGCGGTGCGCTCACCAGGACCACCGCCGCGCCCGTCGCGAGCGCCGCCAGCCGCCTCACCATCCGCATGTCGATCCCCCAGCCGCCCGTCGGCGCGGTCCCTCCGCACCGATTCACTTCTGGTACACCGCCCGAGCCGTTCAGGTTCCCGATCCGGACGGCTCGGTCGGAACGGATTCCGCGATGTCCAGTGCCCGCTCCCTGGACGCCACCCCTTCGAGCCGCAGCGTCAGCTTCTGTCCCCGCGTCCACAGCAGGGTCGGGCCCGCCGTCCGCTCCGAGCGGGTCCACCGCTCGCCGTCCTCGTCCCGCATCCAGAACGTCAGCCGATGCGGGCGCGCGAACCACAGACCTTGATCACGTCCGACGTCGACGAAGTCCGGCAGCTCCCGCACCGTCTTGCCGAACCCCGGGTCGAGGAGGGCAGGGAACTCATCGAGCCGTACCGTCCGGCCACCTTCGCGCCAGCAGAGGCTGACCAGGACGCGGCCGCCCGGTTCGCGCGTCACCGACACCGCGTCCGGCGTGCCGAGCGACCGCGGCACCGCGGGCGTGAACCCGGAGCGGCTCCGCGCCTCCTCCAGCGACACGGGATCATCGCAACCGGGCACGCCGCGCCCGGCCGACGGTGACGCCGACGGGTCGTACCGCACCTCGACCCCGCCGAAGTCGAACCATTCGAAGACCGCCGCCCGCACCGGAGGCGTGAGCGCGAGCACCGTGAGCACTCCGCACAGCCCGGCCGTGACCACCCGCCACCGCGCCCGCAGCCCGCGCCGCAGACCGCGCCGCAACCGGCGCAGCCGCTCGGCGGGGCCGGTCGGCTCGGGGGCCGGGGGCGGGCCGCTCTCCGCGAGTATCTGCGCGATGACACGCTCGGCCATCGTCTCCCCGCGCGCGCCACCCGCGCCGTCCGCGCCCCGCGCGTCCATCGAGCGGCCGAGCGCCCGCAGCTCCTGCCGGAGCCGCTCCCGCTTGTCACCGTCCGACTCGCCGTGCCGCTCACTCATTTCCCTCACCTCCTTCCCCGGGAAGCAGCCGGCCCAGTGCGCGCAGCGCGCGGTTCAACCGGGACTTCACCGTGCCCCGCGGCCAGCCGAGCGCCTGGGCCGTCTCCGCCTCGTCCATCTCCAGGAGATAGCGGTAGATGACGACCATGCGGTGATCTTCGCCGAGCTGGTCCAGGGCGGCGAGCAGCGCCGTCCTGCGCTCGTCCCGCACGGCGGCCACCGCCGGGTCGGCCGATTCCGGTATCAGTGGCTCCGCCTCTATGAGCGCCGCCTCCCGTCCGACGACCGACCGCTGCCGGACCGCCGAACGCACTGTGTTCCTCGTCTCATTGGCGACGATCGCGAGCAGCCACGGCTTGAACGCCGAGCCGTCCCGGAACCGCCCCAGCGAGCAGTACGCCTTGAAGAAGGCCTGCTGCACCACGTCTTCCGCGTCCGATCCCGCGCCGAGTGCCACCGCCGCCCTGAGTGCGATGCCGGTGAACTCGCGCACCAAGTCCGCGTACGCCTCCGCTTCTCCGGCGCGCACGCGGGCGATCACCACACCCTCGTCGACGACGCGGCCCCCCTCCAGGACCTCCCCCTGTGTCCTCACACTCTTGATACACCGGTCGGGTGCGATCGGTTCCCACCGTCCCAAGCCTGTTTCCGAGCTATGAGAGTGACCTGAGAGAATGGGCCCCATGGCCTCTGAACGACCTCGTGTGCTCTCCGGGATCCAGCCCACCGCCGGCTCGTTCCACCTCGGCAACTACCTCGGCGCGGTCCGCCAGTGGGTCGCGCTGCAGGAGTCCCACGACGCCTTCTACATGGTGGTGGACCTGCACGCGATCACGATTCCGCAGGACCCCGCCGAGCTGCGTGCCAACACCCGGCTCGCCGCCGCCCAGCTGCTCGCCGCCGGTCTCGACCCCGAGCGCTGCACGCTCTTCGTCCAGAGCCACGTCCCCGAGCACGCCCAGCTCGCCTGGGTGATGAACTGCCTCACCGGCTTCGGCGAGGCCTCCCGCATGACGCAGTTCAAGGACAAGTCCGCCAAGCAGGGCGCCGACCGCGCCTCCGTCGGCCTGTTCACGTACCCGGTCCTGCAGGTGGCGGACATCCTGCTGTACCAGGCCCACGAGGTCCCGGTCGGCGAGGACCAGCGCCAGCACATCGAGCTCACCCGTGACCTCGCCGAGCGCTTCAACGGCCGGTTCGGGGAGACGTTCACCGTTCCGTCGGCGTACATCCTCAAGGAGACGGCGAAGATCTACGACCTTCAGGACCCGTCGATCAAGATGAGCAAGTCGGCGTCCACGCCGAAGGGCCTGATCAACCTCCTCGACGAGCCCAAGGCCACCGCCAAGAAGGTCAAGAGCGCCGTCACCGACACGGACACGGTGGTCCGCTATGACGTGGCGGAGAAGGCGGGCGTCAGCAACCTCCTCAGCATCTACTCCACGCTCACCGGAACCGGTATCGCGGAACTGGAGCAGAAGTACGTCGGCAAGGGCTACGGTGCGCTGAAGACCGACCTCGCCGAGGTCATGGTCGAGTTCGTGACCCCGTTCCGGGACCGCACCCAGGAGTACCTGGACGACCCGGAGACGCTCGACTCGATCCTGGCCAAGGGCGCGGAGAAGGCACGTGCCGTCGCCGCCGAGACCCTCGCGCAGGCGTACGACAGGGTGGGCTTCCTGCCCGCCAAGCACTAGCCCCGCAGGACCGAGCACGACAACCGCACCGCGCTGTTCAGCGAGCAGCGCCCCCTGCCCATCGACACGACGACAGGAGTACGACGTGGGGACCGTAACGATCGGCGTCTCGATCGCGGTCCCGGAGCCACACGGCAGCCTGCTCCAGGAGCGGCGTGCGGGCTTCGGGGACCCCGCGGCGCACGGCATCCCCACGCACGTGACCCTGCTGCCTCCTACTGAAGTGGAGGCGTCCGCGCTGCCCGCGGTCGAGGCGCACCTCCTCTCCGTCGCGGCGGCCGGCCGGCCCTTCCCGATGCGGCTTTCGGGCACGGGCACCTTCCGTCCGCTGTCACCGGTCGTCTTCGTGCAGGTGGTGGCGGGCGGCGCGGCCTGTTCCTGGTTGCAGGAGCGGGTGCGGGACGCGTCGGGGCCGATGGCGCGCGAACTGCAGTTCCCGTACCACCCGCACGTCACGGTGGCGCACGGCATCTCCGAAGAGGCCATGGACCGGGCGTACGAGGAGCTTTCGGAGTACGAGGCCGAGTGGCCCTGCACCGGATTCGCGTTGTACGAGCAGGGGTCCGACGGTGTCTGGCGCAAGCTGCGCGAGTTCGTCTTCGGTGGCCCCCTGGTGCCCCCTCAGACGCCTTCCACGGCCGTCCGGGGTACGCTGCCCGCTCGCTGACCGGGGGAGCCCTCGGCCGACCGTGCCGGGGGGGATCATGCGTGGATCAGCGGCCGCCGTCGCCGTGCTCGCCGTCATGGCGGCCGGCTGTGGCGCGGAGAAGCGCGGCGGGGACGCCGACGGCGAGCCGGGCAAGCCGCGCGCGACCGGGCTCTCCTGGGCGTACGAGCGCATCGACGACGAGAACGGCGAGCTGATCGACGGGGCCGCCATGGCGCCGGACGACATCTGGGCCCTGGGCAGCGACGGCGTCGGCGCGGACGGGCGGCCGGCGAAGGGGCACCTGCTGCACTTCGACGGCGAGAAGTGGTCGCGGAAGCCGATGCCGGTCGCGGGTGTCCCCGCTGTCTCGCGGATGGAGTACCTGGGGTCGGCGGGCATCTGGCTGAGCACTGTGGAAGGGACCGCTTCGGCGCCGGAGAATCCCCGCTACGCCCTCTGGGACGGCACCCGGTGGGGCCCCGTGAGGAACGCTCCGACGGGCCCGCTCACGGACGTCGAGGTCATCGCGCCCGACGACGTGTGGGTGCTCCGGGGCGACGGCAGGGTCACGCACTGGGACGGCGGCCGCTGGACGGTGACGCCCATGCCCGCGGAGAAGGTCGTGGCCCTCGCCGGTTCGGCCCGCAACGACGTGTGGGCGGTCGGCTCCCGCACGACGGGGCCGGGCATCGGCGGCGCGGGAGGCCAGGTGTCGCAGCCCGCCGCGATGCACTTCGACGGTGAGAAGTGGACGCTCATCAAGACCGAGACGTTCCGCTTCTCCGCCCCGGTGCCGCCCGAACCCTTCGCCGCGTTCAGGGAGATCGACGTCGCCTCCAAGACGTACGCCCGTGTCTCCGGAGACCATTCCTTCAAGGGATATGACGCGGAAGAGAACCCCGACCCGCGGCCGTCGTCCTTCACGCTGCGCTGGGACGGCTCCCGTTGGACGCAGGACGAGCCGTTCCCCGGAGCGTGCCGGTACCGGCGCCCCGTGATGAGGGACGGCGACGGTGGCTTCTTCATGGACGGCAACTGGCACCTTGCCGCCGACGGCACCTGCACCAAGATCAAGAAGCCGCGGCTGCTGCCCAACGTTGGAGGTGTGCGCCCGGAGTCGCAGCAGCAGCTCTGGCTCAAGAGGATCGTTCCGGTACCGGGCACGGACAAGGTGATCGGTTTTGGGACGGTCGACGTGCTGCAGAGCGGGGCGCCCGCGTCCAAGGCCGTCGTCGTCACTCTGAAGCGCTAGGGGACCGCCATGAAGAAGACAGCAGCGGTCCTGGCCTCCCTGGCCCTCGCCGTGGCGGGCTGCGGCAGTGATGACCGGGGTACCGCGCGGCGTCCGGCGACCGGCTCGCCGGCTTCCGCCGAGGGTGGCTCGTGGCGCCTGCAGTACGTCGACAAGGTGGGGAAGGGGGAACTGACCACCGTCACCGCGCCCTCCGGGGACCACATCTGGGCGGCGGGCTACGAGAGGGGCGACGGCAGCATGACCGACGACCCCGACGACCAGTACCTGCTGCACTACGACGGCACCGACTGGCGGCGTCAGAAGCTGCCGGCCGAACTCGACGGGAACATCCACCGGCCGCGGCTCGACTCCTCGGGCCCGGACAACGTGTGGATCTTCGGCTCCGGCCTCGACTCCGATCCCGACGCGGTGCAGAGCGCGGCACGCTGGGACGGCACCCGCTGGCACCGTGTCCGGTTGCCACAGGGCGAAGGCGCCATCGAAGAGGTCAAGGTCTTCGCCCCCGACGACGTATGGATGCTGCGAGGCTCGAAACAGATCACGCACTGGGACGGCACGCGCTGGAACGCCCATGCGCTGCCCGCGGTGGCCACCACACTCGACGGCACGGCGAGCGACGACCTATGGGTGGTCGGTTTCCGCACGAGTGGCCCCGGAGTGGGCGGTGCCGGCGGTGAGCTCAACCAACCCGCCGCGATGCACTGGGACGGCGCGTCGTGGACGACCACCCAGACGCCGAACTACCGCTTCCCGGCGCCCGTTCCGCCGGAACCGGGAGCCTCCCTCGCCGGTGTGGAGGCGGTGTCTCCCAAGGAGGCGTGGGCGTACGGCTCGCACACCTTCAACCACGGAGAGGCCGAGAGGGAGCCCTCCATCGAGCACATACTGCTGCGCTGGGACGGCTCCCGCTGGCACGAGCAGAAGGGCGGGGACCAGGACCCGTGCCTCTCCAAGGCCATCGCCACGCACGGCGAGGACGGAGGTCTGCTCTTCGGAGTACGTCACTACCGCTCGCCGCAGGGCCGCTGCACCGAGCTGTCCTGGCCGCGCCTGCCCGCGAAGGGCGAGATCACGGCCAAGGGAAAGCAACAGCTCTGGCTCGACCCGATCGTCCCGGTGCCGGGCACGAGGAAGTTCGTCGGGGCGGGGAAGGTCTACGTGCTGCAGAGCAGCGGCCCGCTGACCCTGCCGGTGGTCGCCACGTACGAACCGCCGAAGGGCCGTTAGGCCGTCGGCCGCGCCTGCGGGGGCCCTCAGAGCGGCAGACGCCGGAACACCGGCCTCGGTACGTGCCGCAGCGCCGACATGATCACCCGCAGCACCCCGGGCACCCACACCGTCTCCGAGCGTCGCCGCAGACCGGTCTCGATGGCCTCCGCCACCGCCTCCGGGGTGGTCGCCATGGGGGCCTCCTCCAGGCCCGCCGTCATCTTCGAACGTACGAAGCCGGGGCGGACGACCATCACGTGCACCCCGGTGCCGTACAGCGCGTCTCCGAGGCCCTGGGTGAAGGCGTCCAGGCCCGCCTTGCTGGAGCCGTAGATGAAGTTGGAGCGGCGTGCCCGCTCGCCCGCCACCGAGGAGAGCACCACCAAGGAGCCGTGCCCCTGGGACTGCAGCGCCCGCGCGCACACCAGGCCCGCGGAGACCGCCCCGGTGTAGTTGGTCTGGGCGACGCGCACCGCGGAGAGCGGTTCGTCCTCGTCGTGCGCCTGGCTGCCGAGGATGCCGAAGGCGAGCAGCACCATGTCGATGTCGCCCTCGGCGAAGATCTTGCCGAGGCTCTCCTCGTGCGACTCGGGGTCGAGCGCGTCGAAGGCGACGGTGCGCACCTCCGCCCCCATGTCGCGCAGCCCGGACGCGGCGCTCTCCAGAGCCGGTGAGGGGCGGCCGGCCAGCCACACCGTGCGGGTGCGGCGGGCGACGAGACGCCGGGCGGTGGCGAGCCCGATCTCCGAGGTGCCGCCGAGGACGAGCAGGGACTGAGGGGTGCCGAAGGCGTCTTTCATGAGTACCGGTCTCCTAGAGGGCGAGGCGGCGCGAGAGGTCCGAGCGGAACACGCCGCGCGGGTCAAGATCGGCGCGCAGTGCGCGGAAGTCGTCCAGCCGCGGATACATCGCGGCGAGCATCTCGGGCCGCAGCCGCGAGTCCTTGGCGAGGTAGACGCGCCCGTCGGCGGCGGCCACCTCCTCGTCGAGCTCGTCGAGGAAGACGCCGAGGCCCGGCAGGTTCGCGGGGATGTCGAGCGCGAGCGTCCAGCCGGGCATCGGGAACGACAGCCAGCCGGGATCGCCCTCTCCGAAGCGCTTCAGTACGGCGAGGAAGGACGGGCAGCCGCGCTCGGAGATGCGCCGTACGACGCGGCGCAGGGCCTCTTCCTTGCCGTACCCGACGACGAATTGGTACTGCACGAAACCGCCGCGTCCGTAGATGCGGTTCCAGTGGGGGACGCCGTCCAGAGGGTGGAAGAAGGCGGACATCTTCTGGAGTTCGCCGGTGCGGGAGCGGGGCGCCTTGCGGTACCACAGCTCGTTGAAGAGACCCACCGAGGCCTTGCCGAGCAGCCCTTCCGGTACGAAGGAGGGAGCGGCGGGGAGCTGACCCGGGCGGAACGCAAGCGGGGCTCTACGCGCGCGTGCCCGTGCCGGAAGCGCGTCCAGGGGGGCGTGATCGCCGCGGGTCAGGACCGAGCGGCCCATGGACGTCCCGCGCGCGAGGAGGTCGATCCAGGCCACCGAGTAGCGGTAGCGGTGGTCGGTCGCGGTGAGGCGGGCCATCAAGTCGTCGAGGTCCGTCGCGCGCTCCGTGTCGACGCACATCAAGGACGTCTCGACCTCCTGGAGCCGGACCGTCGCCGACACGATGAGCCCGGTCAGGCCCATGCCGCCCGCCGTGGCGTCGAACAGGGGGGTGCCCGGCGTGACGGTGTGGACCGTGCCGTCTGCGGTGAGCAGGTCCATCGCGAGCACGTGGCGGGAGAACGACCCCGAGACGTGGTGGTTCTTGCCGTGGATGTCGGCGCCGATGGCCCCGCCGACCGTCACATAGCGGGTCCCCGGAGTCACCGGCACGAACCAGCCGAGGGGGAGCAGGACTTCCATCAGACGGTGCAGCGAGACGCCCGCGTCGCAGACGACCGTGCCCGCGTCGGCGTCGATGGCGCGCACCCGGTCCAGGCCCGTCATGTCGAAGACGTCGCCGCCCGCGTTCTGCGCCGCGTCGCCGTACGCCCGGCCCAGGCCTCTGGCGATGCCGCCGCGCTCGCCGCAGTCGCGTACGGCGGCCGCGGCCTCCTCCTGTGTGCGGGGTCTCACCAGCCGGGCTGTGGTCGGGGCCGTGCGCCCCCAACCGGAGACGGACACGGCTTCAGAGGGCGTCAGGGCGGGGGAGTCGGCAGGCATGGCACCGACCGTAGCGCCCGCTTGGAGGTGCTTCGCAATAAATCATCCCTACTCTCACCGAAATGGGTGATTGAGCGAGTGTCATCCAAGATTGCCGGAATTATTTGAGGGTTGGCTAGAAGAGTCGAGGTGCCCAGCTCTCGAATCTCTTCGGATGTCTTCGAAAAAGAGGCCACATGCACGACATGGACCACAGGTTGCTGTCGGCCCTGCGCGACTGCGGCACCGACCCGCGCGTGGCCACCGCCGCGCGCGCCCTCTCCTGGAGCGGCGAGCACGGCGCCCTCTGGATCGCCGCCGGGCTCGTGGGCGCCGCCGTGGACCGCGAGCGGCGCGGCGCCTGGCTGCGGGCGACGGCGCTGACCGCCGCCGCCCACCTGGCCAGCATGGGCGTCAAGCGGGTCGTCCGCCGCCCACGCCCCGCAGGCCGCGGCGGCACCGAGCCCCTCGTGCGCACCGCGGGCCGGCACTCCTTCCCCAGCTCGCACGCCACCTCGGCGGCCGCGGCCACCGTCGCGTACGGAGCGCTGCGCCCCGTCGGCGCCCACCTCGTGCCACCGCTGGCCGCCGCGATGTGCGTCTCCCGGATGGTCGTCGGCGTGCACTACCCCTCGGACGTGGCCGCGGGCGCGGCGCTCGGCGCGCTCACCGCGCGCGTGGGAGCCGCCTGGATGAACGGGGGCCGCAGCCATGCCTGAACGTATCTCCACCGTCCTGGAGCGCCCTCGTCCGCCCCAGCCGTCCCGGCCGGGCCCCATCAGCCTGCCGCTCGGCCTCCTGAAGACCGCGCGCCCCCGCCAGTGGGTGAAGAACGTCCTGGTCGTCGCGGCTCCCGCGGCGGCGGGCGAGCTCTTCTCGCGCCATGCCCTCACGCAACTCGCGATCGTCTTCGGGCTGTTCACGGCCGCCGCGTCCGCCGTCTACCTGATCAATGACGCGCGCGACGCGGACGCCGACCGCGCCCACCCCACCAAGTGCCGCAGGCCGGTCGCGGCCGGGCAGGTGCCGGTGCCCGTCGCCTACACCGTCGGAGGGCTCCTGGCGGCCCTCGCACCGCTGGCCGCCGCCGTCCTGTGCACCCCGCTGACCGCCGCGCTCCTGGCCGCGTACGTCGGCATGCAACTCGCCTACTGCGTCAGCCTCAAGCACGTCCTCGTCGTCGACCTCACGATCGTCACGACCGGCTTCCTGATGCGCGCCATGATCGGCGGCCTCGCGCTCGACATCCCGCTCTCGCGCTGGTTCCTGATCACCACGGGGTTCGGCGCGCTCTTCATGGTCTCCGCCAAGCGCTACTCCGAAGCCGTCCAGATGTCCGCAGGCACGGAGAGACTGGGCGCCACGCGCGCGTTGCTCACCGAGTACACCACCGGCTATCTGCGCTTCGTATGGCAGCTGGCCGCCGGGGTCGCCGTCCTCGCGTACTGCCTGTGGGCCATGGAAGAGGGCGGCAGCACGGCCAACGGCAGTCTGCTGCCCTGGCGTCAGCTGTCCATGACGGCCTTCATCCTCGCCATCCTGCGCTACGCCGTCTTCGCCGACCGGGGCACCGCGGGCGAGCCGGAGGACGTCGTCCTGCGGGACAGGGCGCTCGCCGTGATCGGCATGGTGTGGGTGGCGATGTACGGGCTCGCCGTCGCGGACTGGTGAGTTTGAATTCCCTACGCGGACGTCTGCGTTCGCTCGGACCCGAGCTGCTGGGCTTCGCCGCCGCCGGGATCTGCGCGTACGCGGCCGACCTCGGCCTCTTCATCTGGCTGCGCGGGCCCGTGGGCATGGACCCGCTGACCGCCAAATCGCTCTCCTTCGTAGCGGGCTGCTCCGTGGCGTACGCGGGCAACGCGCTCGGCACCTACCGGCGCAGGGCCGCCGGGGTCCCACGGCTGCGCCAGTACGCGGTGTTCTTCGCCGTCAACGTCGCCGGCGCCCTCGTCCAACTGCTGTGCATCGCCGTGTCCCACTACGGGCTCGGCCTCACCTCGCAGCGCGCGGACACCGTCTCGGGCGCAGGCGTCGGCATGGCCCTCGCCACCGTTCTGCGGTTCTGGGGAACCCGGACGCTGGTGTTCCGCGTGTCGGGCGGTACTCCGGGCACGTCTTCGGACAGGACAGCAGGCAGGGAGGCCTCATGGACTGGCTGAAGAGACTGCCCGGCATCGGGCCGCTCGTCGAGAAGGGCATGCGCACGCACGCATGGCGCGCCTACGAACGGCTCGACGGCGTCCACTGGACCCGCCTCGCGGCCGCGATGACCTTCATCAGCTTCCTGGCGCTGTTCCCGCTGCTGACCGTCGCCGCCGCGATCGCCGCGGCGACGCTCTCCAAGAAGCAGCAGAACACCCTGGAGAACAGGCTCTCCGAGCAGGTCCCCGGCATCTCCGACCAGCTCGACCTCGACGCCCTGGTCGCCAACGCGGGCACCGTCGGCCTCGTCGCGGGCGCCCTGCTGCTCTTCACCGGAATCGGCTGGATCGGCTCCATGAGGGAGTGCCTGCGGGCCGTCTGGGAGCTGCCGGACGAGGAGGAGAACCCCGTCCTGGGCAAGGTCAAGGACGCCAGGGTGCTCATCGGGCTCGGCGGCACGGGCCTCGCCTCGTTCGCCGCGTCCGCGCTCGCCTCGACCGCCGTCGGCTGGACCGCCGACCTCCTCGGCATCGACGAGACGGGCTGGGGAGCGGTCCTGCTCCAGGTCGCCGCGTTCGCGATCGCCGTCCTCGCGGACTTCCTGCTGCTGCTCTACGCCCTGACGCTGCTGCCCGGCGTCCAGCCGCACCGGCGCGACCTGCTCACCGCCGGGCTGATCGGCGCGGCCGGCTTCGAGCTGCTCAAACTGCTGCTCGGCGGCTACATGAAGGGGGTCGCAGCCAAGAGCATGTACGGCGCGTTCGGCGTGCCCGTGGCGATGCTCCTGTGGATCAACTTCACCGCGAAGCTGCTGCTGTTCTGCGCCGCCTGGACGGCGACGCAGAAGGCCTCACATACGGCGGAGCACCCGGACGCCGCGGAGGGCGAGGAGACTCCCGCCGTCAGTCCTGACGCGGGCGACGGCCGGCCTGGCCCGGCAGCGGCATCCGGCGCCTGACGACGAAGACGCCCGCGGCGAGCAGCACGACCACGCCGCCCGTCACCGCCAGCGCGATGCCCATGCCGCTCGACCCTCCGTCGGAGGCGTGCGCCATGTTCGCGGCGGCGGCGCCGCTCTTGCCGTCACCACTGCCCGGAGCGCCCTTGCCCGCACCCGTGGCACCCTTCGGCGCGACCAGCTCACCCACCGGGTCGACCTTGCCCGCGGCCTTGAAGCCCCAGTCGAAGAGCCGCTCCGTCTCCTTGTAGACCGCGTGGGGCTCTCCGGAGGAGGGGTTCATGACGGTGACAAGGAGAACCTTGCCGCCGCGTTCGGCGACACCGGTGAAGGTGTTGCCCGCGTTCGTGGTGGTGCCGTTCTTGACGCCCGCGATGCCCTTGTAGGGCTCGACGCCCAGGGCGCCGGTGAGCAGTCGGTTGGTGTTCTGGATCCCGAAGGACTCGCGCTTCGTCCTGCCCTTGTCCTTGCCCTTGGTGATCTTCTTCGTCTCACCGGGGAACTGGGCGGTGGCCGTCGAGCAGTACTCCCGGAAGTCCTTCTTCTGCAACCCGGAGCGGGCGAACAGCGTCAGGTCGTACGCCGAGGAGACCTGCCCCTTGGCGTCGTAACCGTCCGGCGAGACCACGTGGGTGTCCAGGGCCTGGAGGTCCTCGGCGTGCTTCTGCATGTCCTTGACGGTCTTGTCGACGCCGTCGTTCATCGCGGACAGCACGTGCACCGCGTCGTTGCCCGACCGCAGGAACACGCCGAGCCACAGGTCGTGGACGGAGTACGTCTCGTTCTCCTTGATGCCGACCATGCTGCTGCCCGAGCCGATGCCCTCCAGGTCGGAGAGCTCGACCTTGTGCTTCTGCGTCTTGGGGAACTTCGGAAGGACCGTGTCCGCGAAGAGCATCTTGAGGGTGCTCGCCGGGGGCAGCCGCCAGTGCGCGTTGTGCGAGGCGAGGACCTCGCCGGACTCCGCGTCCGAGACGATCCAGGAGCGCGCCGAAAGGTCCTTGGGCAGCACGGGGGCACCCGACTTGAGCTTCACCTGGGTGCCCGGCTCGCCGAGCTGTGCGCCGCCGACGGTCGACATCGAAGCGGGCGGCTTCGGCTGGTCCTTGTCGTCCGGCTTCCCGTCCGCGAAAGCGGGGGCGGTGGCGGACATCGTCAGCAATGTCGCGGAAGCGAGCAGCAAGGCGGCTTTTCTGGAGGCAGGCACGGACGAGAACGTACAGGGCGCGGACATGGGCCCCGCCGCCGAGGTGCGCTGTGTCCCGTCGTCCCCACCCCGGCGGCGACGCGGCAGAGAACCTCGCGATACTGAACGCATGAAGCTCAGCCGCCCTGTCTCCTGGTTCCTGCTCGCCTTCGGGGTGTGGAGCTGGTTCATCTGGATCACTTTCGTCAAGAACCTGTGGAAGGACGGCAGCGGGCTCGCCTTCGATGACGCGGGAGACCCGACCGGGTACTTCTGGGTGCACCTGACGCTCGCCGTTGTCTCCTTTGTCTTGGGGACGGTGGTAGGGACCATCGGGTTCCGTGGAATCCGCGCTCTGCGCCGTACGTCATAGCCGTGGCCGTCCTCATGGTCCTCATGGGCCTTGCCGTGCTCGCGGCCTTCGCCGGGCTCCACTGGTACGCGTGGCGCCGCCTCGTGCGGGACACGACGGCCGGGCCCGGCCTCGCCCGCCGCGCGGGCACGGTCGTCTTCGTCGCCGGTCCGCTGCTGATGTTCGCCGCGCTCGTGGCGGAACGGACCGGTGCGCCCTTCCTGCTCCAGCAGGTGCTCGCCTGGCCCGGCTTCCTGTGGCTGGCGGTCTCGCTCTACCTGCTGCTCGCGCTGCTCGCGGGGGAGTTGGTGCGTCCCTTGGTGCGGCGGTGGGCGGAACGTACGCCCTCCGGGGACGGGGACGGGGACGGGGACGGGGACGGGGACGCGGTGGAGCCCTCCGAAGACGGGCCCTCCCAAGAGGCTGTCTCCGTAGAGGCCGCCCAGCCCCCCGCCCCCTCCCGCCGTCTCTTCGTCTCCCGTGTCGTCGGGGGCGCCGCCGCGGCCGCCGCCGTGGGGACCGTCGGCTACGGGACGTACGGCGTGCTCCGTGGGCCCAAGGTGAAACGGGTCACCGTGCCGCTGGCCAAACTGCCGCGCGGGGCGCACGGGTTCCGGATCGCCGTGGTCAGTGACGTCCACCTCGGGCCGATACTCGGACGCGGCTTCACGCAGCGCGTGGTCGACACCATCAACGCCACGCAGCCCGATCTGATTGCCGTGGTCGGTGACTTGGTGGACGGCAGCGTCGAGGACCTCGGCCCGGCCGCCGCACCGCTCGCCGGGCTGCGGGCGCGGCACGGCGCGTACTTCGTCACGGGCAACCACGAGTACTTCTCCGGAGCCGAGCAGTGGGTCGACCACGTACGCGAACTCGGTCTGCGCCCGCTCCAGAACGCCCGTACGGAACTGCCCTGGTTCGACCTCGCCGGCGTCGACGACGTGGCGGGCGAGAGCGAGGGCAAGGGCCCCGACTTCGCCAAGGCCCTCGGCGACCGGGACCGCTCACGGGCCTCCGTGCTCCTCGCACACCAGCCGGTCGTCATCCACGACGCCGTCGAGCACGGCGTCGACCTGCAGCTCTCCGGCCACACGCACGGCGGTCAGCTGTGGCCGGGCAACTTCGTGGCGGACCTGGCCAATCCCACGCTCGCGGGTCTTGAGCGGTACGGCGACACGCAGCTCTATGTGTCGCGGGGGGCGGGCGCGTGGGGGCCGCCGGTGCGGGTCGGGGCGCCGTCGGACATCACGGTGGTGGAACTGGCCTCGCGGAACGCCTGAGCCACGCGCCGACAACGCCCGTACGCCCCGCGTCTTTCGCGGCCTTGTCCAGCCGACGGACGCGGAGCATACCGGAGCTGGTCCTGAGCGACGACGTCCTGCGCGACGTCGACCTGTTCGTGGGCGTGGCCAGTGTGGGCAACGACCCGACGTGGCAGGACGGCGGCCCCGCGGGACGCTTCCGCGAGTACTGGACGTCGTACGGATTCGGCGAGCTCGGCCCGGGCGCCGAGACGCGGCGCGAGCTGGTCGCCCGCCTGGCACCGCGCCTCGCGATCGGCGATCGGCGACCGGTGCTCGGTCGAGGGGCGCTTCCTGCGCGCGCGGGGCGAGTTGCACACGTACAAGATCCACCGAGATCCACCTGGGGTCGGGGAACATCCTGCGGTCTCCCTCGGACCAGTACGTGTGCATCGTCCCCTCGGCCACGGGGCCGGTTGTCTGCCCTTCGAGGGCGACCGGACGCCGGTGGTCGTCCTCAGCCGGCTCTGACGGCGCCAGGCTCCTTTGACAGAGGGTCAGGCTCCGGCCCGTCCGCGCGCGTGGGGAGGGTGAACCGGCGTACGCCCGGCACCGCCGCCGTCCCCGCGCACGCCGTGCCCACGACCGCGGCGGCGATCCACAGCGGAGTCGCGGTGCCCCAGGCGCTCGCCATGAGCGGCGCCAGGACGTAGCCGAGCGGCATCGCGGCCATCGAGAGCAGCCAGTCGTACGAGGTGACGCGGGCCAGCACCGAGGACGGTATCGCCGCCTGCACCGACGTCTCCCAGACGGGGCTGAGGAAGCCGAGGCCTGCCTGGGCGAGGCCGTAGGCGGCGATGACGGCGGCCGCGGGGGCCTCGGCGGCGAGCAGCGCGAGCGGCAGGGCGTATGTCGCGAGGCCCAGGTTGGCCATCAGGATCGGCCGCTTGGGCCGGGCCCGCCCGGCGAGCAGCGAGCCGAGCAGCAGCCCGACGGCGCCCGCCTGGAGGATGCCGATCCACACCTCCTCGCCGCCCAGCTCCGCGACGGCGAGGGCGGGACCGAGGGTTATGAGCACGGCGGCGGCGCCGTTCCAGGCGGCGTGGGCGATCAGGCTCGTCCAGTACCAGTCGCGGCGCCGCACCTCCTGCCAGCCCTCGACGAGGTCCTTGCGCAGGGAGCGGTGCGGCTCCGTCGGCGCCTCGCGGCGGATGCGGACGGCCGAGAGCAGGCAGGCGCTGACGGCGAAGGAGACGGCGTCGAGGACGAAGGCCCAGCCGGGTCCCGCCGAGGTGATCAGGAGTCCGGCGAGGGCGGGGCCCGCGAGCGCGGTGCTGCTCCTGACGACGCCGAACAGGGAGTTGGCGCCGTGCCGGTCCTTCTCCGTGACCGTGCCGGTGATCAGCCGCGGCAGCGTCGGCATGGCGAAGGCGGAGGCGGCGCCGCCGACGGCCTCGGCCGCCGCGATGTGCCACAAGCGCGGGTCGCCGCCCAGCAGTTCGACGCCCACGAAGAGCTGGACCCCGCAGCGCACCAGGTCGGTGGTGAGGGCGATGGTACGGGCGTTGAAGCGGTCCGCGACGACCCCGCCGAGCGGCAGCAGGAGCAGCCGGGGCCCCATCGCGCAGCCGAGCACGAGGGCGAGCGCGGAGCTGGAGCCGGTGGCGCGCAGCACGGCGAGGGCGAGGGCCGCGGGGATCACGGCGTCGCCGATCATGGACAGGGTGCGGCCGAGGAAGAGCAGCCGGAAGGGGCGGTTGCGCAGCAGCGGATACGACGGGATGCGGGGGAGCGGCAGCGGCAGCGGCATGCGGGGACAGTATTTCGCTTCCGAAGTATTCGTCAACGAAATATCTGATGCCGAAGGGGAGGGCGTTAGTGTCGTCGGCATGGCGGAAAAGCAGAGCCCGGATCAGAGCGACGCGGCCGACGGGCAGCAGGCCCGGGACTGGACCGAGCGGGACTGGACCGACGGGCACGTCGAGCGGTGGCTCCCCGTGCTGCCCACGCTCGACCCGGACATCGAGGGCGCGGTCACCCGCATGAGCAAGCTCACCGTCCATCTGCGCCGCGTGCGCGAGCAGTCCCTCGCCGACTTCGAGCTGGACCGCCAGGAGTTCGACACCCTGCACAAGCTGGCGGGCCGCGGCGGCGCGGCGAGCCCCTCCGAGCTCGCCGCGGACCTCGACCTCGCTCCGGCCTCCGTCACGGGCCGCCTGGACGGCCTGGAGCGCCGCGGCCTGGTCCGCCGTACGCCGTCCAGAAGGGACCGCCGCCGGGTCGACGTGGAGCTGACGGAGTCGGGCAGGGCGACGTGGCGCGGGGCGATGGCCGTCCTCGGCCACGAGGAGGAGCGCCTCCTCGGCGTGCTCCCCGCGGCGGAGCGGGCGCGGCTCTCCGACATGCTGCGCCGGATCATGCTGGTGGCGGAGGCCGACGGGGGCGCCGGCTGGCGGTAGCTCCCCGTTTCAGGAACTCCGCGCCAGCTCCGGGCGCTTGAGGTAGTCCGTGAAGCCGATGACGTTGCCCCACGGGTCGGCGATCTCCACGGTCCACCCGGTGGCGACGGAGAACGGCTCGGCGAGCAGCACGACCCCCGCGTCCGCGAGCGCCCGCCCCTTGGCACGGGCGTCCCGGACCTCCAGCCACACGCGGGGCGAGGGCCACGGAGGCGTACGCGGCATGATGCCGTCCTCCACGCGCAGCAGGAGGCCGGGGGTCTCCTTGCCCACCTTCAGGATGGCGAGCCCGATCTCGTCGAGCCGGAACGAGACCGGGAACCCGGCGCGTTCGTAGAATCCGACGGCCTCGCCGAGGTCGCCGACGGGAAGCAGGACGTTGTCGAAGCCGAGCAGCTCCGCGGAGGGCTCAACGGACAGGCCGACCGGCTGGTTGTCTGACATGTCTGACATTCCGCCAGCGTAGGACGGTGGCCGCGGGGCGGGCGCAGGCGCGCGAGGACGATGCCGCGAGCGCCCCCATCTGGCCCGCACCGGGGCGCCCGCCCGGTGAGCGACGGCACCTTGCGGTCCTCGCCCCGGCGCACCGGACGAAGACGATGACGAAAGCGGCCCCGCTCCGGAGAAGGAGCGGGGCCACAGTGACGTACGGGCGGAAGCCGGGTCAGTAGCGACGCGTGATCAGCGCGCGCTTGACCTCCTGGATCGCCTTCGTGACCTCGATGCCACGCGGGCACGCGTCCGTGCAGTTGAACGTCGTGCGGCAACGCCACACGCCGTCCTTGTCGTTGAGGATCTCCAGGCGCTGCTCGCCCGCCTCGTCACGGCTGTCGAAGATGAAGCGGTGCGCGTTCACGATCGCGGCCGGGCCGAAGTACTGGCCGTCGTTCCAGAAGACCGGGCACGAGGACGTGCAGGCGGCGCAGAGGATGCACTTCGTCGTGTCGTCGAAGCGCTCGCGGTCCTCGGCGGTCTGCAGACGCTCGCGCGTCGGCTCGTTGCCCTTCGTGATGAGGAAGGGCATCACGTCGCGGTACGCCTGGAAGAACGGGTCCATGTCGACGACCAGGTCCTTCAGGACCGTCAGACCCTTGATGGGCTCGACCGTGATCGGCTTCTCGGGGTTGATGTCCTTGATCAGGGTCTTGCAGGCGAGCCGGTTGCGGCCGTTGATCCGCATGGCGTCCGAACCGCAGATGCCGTGCGCGCAGGAGCGGCGGAACGTCAGCGTGCCGTCCATGTCCCACTTGACCTTGTGGAGGGCGTCGAGGACACGCTCCTTGGGGTCGATCTCCAGCTGGAAGTCTTCCCAGACGGCGTCCGCCGAGACCTCGGGGTTGAAGCGGCGGACGCGGAGGGTGATCGTGATGTACGGGGAGTCGGCGAAGCCCGCCTCGGGCTTGACGTCTTCCTTGTCGAGGGTCGGGGTTGCCATCAGTACTTACGCTCCATCGGCTGGTAGCGGGTCTGGACGACCGGCTTGTAGTCGAGACGGATCGTCTCTGTGCCGTCGTCGCCGACCTCGCGGTACGCCATGGTGTGGCGCATGAAGTTGACGTCGTCGCGGGTGGGGAAGTCCTCGCGGTAGTGGCCGCCGCGGGACTCCTTGCGGGCGAGCGCGGACTGCGCCATGACCTCGGCGAGGTCGAGCAGGTTGCCCAGCTCGACGGCCTCCAGGAGGTCGGTGTTGAACCGCTTGCCCTTGTCCTGGATCGAGACGTTGAGGTAGCGCTCGCGGAGCTCCGCGATCTTCTCCACCGCCGTCTTGATCGTCTGCTCGGTGCGGAACACCATGACGTTGGCGTCCATGGTCTCCTGCAGCTCCTTGCGGAGCTCGGCGACCCGCTCGGTGCCCGTGGCGTCGCGCAGCCGCTCGACCTGGGAGACGACCAGCTCCTCCGGGTTCTCCGGGAGCTCGACGAAGTCGGCCTTCGCCGCGTACTCGGCGGCGGCGATGCCCGCGCGCTTGCCGAAGACGTTGATGTCCAGGAGCGAGTTGGTGCCGAGGCGGTTGGCGCCGTGGACCGACACGCAGGCCACCTCGCCCGCCGCGTACAGGCCCGGGACGACCGTCGTGTTGTCCGCGAGGACCTCACCCTGGACGTTCGTCGGGATGCCGCCCATGGCGTAGTGCGCGGTCGGCTGGATCGGGATCGGGTCCGTGTAGGGCTCGATGCCGAGGTAGGTGCGCGCGAACTCCGTGATGTCCGGGAGCTTGGCGTCCAGCTGCTCCGGCGGGAGGTGCGTGAGGTCGAGGTAGACGTGGTCGCCCTCGGGACCGCAGCCGCGGCCCTCACGGATCTCCGTGTAGATGGAGCGCGAGACGACGTCACGGGACGCGAGGTCCTTCATGACCGGCGCGTACTTCTCCATGAAGCGCTCGCCGTCCTTGTTGCGCAGGATGCCGCCCTCACCGCGGGCGCCCTCCGTGAGGAGGATGCCCATGCGCCAGATGCCGGTCGGGTGGAACTGGAAGAACTCCATGTCCTCCAGCGGCAGCCCGCGCCGGTAGCAGGCCGCCTGGCCGTCACCGGTGAGCGTGTGCGCGTTCGAGGTCACCTTGAAGAACTTGCCGGTGCCGCCCGAGGCGTAGACCACGGACTTCGCCTGGAAGATGTGGATCTCGCCGGTCGCCAGCTCGTACGCGACGACGCCCGCGCTCTTCTTGACCCCGTCCACCTCGACGATGATCTGGTCGAGGACGTAGAACTCGTTGAAGAACTCCACACCCTCCTTGACGCAGTTCTGGTAGAGGGTCTGGAGGATCATGTGGCCGGTGCGGTCGGCCGCGTAGCAGGACCGGCGGACGGCGGCCTCGCCGTGGTTACGGGTGTGACCGCCGAAGCGGCGCTGGTCGATCGTCCCGTCCGGGGTGCGGTTGAACGGCAGCCCCATCTTCTCCAGGTCGAGGACCGCGTCGATGGCCTCCTTCGCGAGGATCTCGGCGGCGTCCTGGTCGACCAGGTAGTCGCCGCCCTTGATCGTGTCGAAGGTGTGCCACTCCCAGTTGTCCTCCTCCACGTTGGCGAGCGCGGCGGCCATGCCGCCCTGCGCGGCGCCCGTGTGGGAGCGGGTGGGGTACAGCTTGGTGAGCACGGCGGTGCGGCTGCGCTTCGTCGCCTCGATGGCGGCGCGCATGCCGGCGCCGCCCGCGCCGACGATGACGGTGTCGTACTTGTGAATCTTCACTGAGGTCGCCTCGGCTTTAGCGGATGTTCGGGTCGAAGGTGAAGATCACCAGCGTGCCCAGAAGGATGGTGAACACCGTGGCGGTGTACAGCAGGCCCTTGAGCCACAGACGCGTGTTCGGGCGCTCGGCGTAGTCGTTGATGACCGTGCGCAGGCCGTTGGCGCCGTGCAGCATCGCGAGCCACAGCATCAGCAGGTCCCAGACCTGCCAGAACGGCGAGGCCCAGCGGCCCGCGACGAACGCGAAGCCGATCTTCGAGACACCGCCGTCGAGCACCAGCTGGATCAGCAGGTGGCCGAGGACGAGTACGACGAGCACGACACCGGACAGGCGCATGAAGAGCCATGCGGCCATCTCGAAGTTGCCGCGGGTCGAGCGCGGGGTCTTGGCGGTGCGCTTGCGAGGCGCCTCGATGAGCGGGGCCGGGTGGTCCACGTCGTAGAGCGAGGCACCCTCGACGGGGCCCACCCCGGACGAACCGGACGAGCCGGACTTCTCAAGTGTGGTGTCAGCAGACATGTCTGGCGTCAGCTCCCGAAGACTTCGCGGACGGCGTGGCCGAGGACGGGGTAGAGCGCCCCGATCATCAGCACGACCCAGATGCCGACGACGGTCCACAGCATCTGCTTCTGGTAGCGGGGACCCTTCGACCAGAAGTCGACGGCGATGACGCGCAGGCCGTTGAGTGCGTGGAAGAGGATGGCGGCGACCAGGCCGTACTCGAGGAGTGCGACGAGGGGCGTCTTGTAGGTGCTGACGACATCGTCGTACGCCTCCGGGGAGACGCGGACGAGAGCGGTGTCGAGCACATGCACGAACAGGAAGAAGAAGATGAGGACGCCGGTGACTCGATGAGCCACCCAGGACCACATTCCTTCCCGGCCGCGGTACAGCGTTCCAGCCGGCACGGAAGTTCCTCCGGGAGCGGGGATTGGGGCCGGCCGGCTTCTCGGTCGGACGAGCCCGGCCGGGTACGGTCCACCGGCCGCTCGTCATCGTATCGACGAGTTGTCGGTAGCCCTGCGCCGGGTCCGCAGGTGTGATCAAACAGGCAATCAAACAGGCACGTACGGGCTATCAGGGCGCGATTGCGGGCGAGTGGTGTGAGCGGCGTGGCGCCTGGTCAGGCCCGTCAGACGGCCACGGGCCAGCCGGCGCAGCTCCTCGGCGGCGACGGCGCGTTCCTCCTCCGGATCGTTGCCGAGGCGTGACCGGAGGGTGGAGAGCAGGTGGTCGAGGGCCTCCTCCGGGGCGACGTCGTCGAGACAGACCACGAAGACGTGACCGAAGCGGCTCTCGTACGCGGCGTGGGCGGCGCGGAGGGCGGTGTGGGCGGCGGTGTACGTGGCGTGGGGTGTCCCGGGGGCGGTGATGTACGTCGTCCGGGGTGCCCCGTGGTGGGGTGCCGGCGGGGCGAGAGGTTCGCGGGCCAGGGCCTCGGCGAGGTCGCCGGGTGAGAGGTCGTACGTCGCCTCGTCGGAGGCGGCGAGCAGCGCGTCGAGGTCCGGATAGGGCCGGTGGGCGGCGACGCGGCGGGCCCAGCGGAGGCTGCCGCAGCAGGTGAGCAGCGCGGCTTCGGCCGCGTGCGGCGTGGCGCGGTTCAACTGTTCCGGCGTGGCCTCCGGGGCGGCGGCGTGGGCGGCGTCGCCGGAGGGCCGGGGGGAACGGTGCGGGGACAGCGGGGGCTCCTGGGCCGGGGGCGGGGCGTGTGTCTTGTGTGGGAGTGGTGCGTGGGCGGTGCGTATGGGGACGTAACGCTAGCCAGGGGTGAAGAGAGACGTCCGATGGATGAGCGAATTTCACTCGGATGGGAGGGATTCGCTTCGCGGGTTGACGGGGGCTCGCGGGGGGGCGCGTCGCGGGGGCGCGTCGTAGCGTGGCGGTATGGCTGTGACTTCTGGTGCGGGGTGGCGGGGGCGGACGTTGATATGTGCGGCCGCGTCGCGGCGGGGCTCTCCCACGGGTCCGCCCGTTTGCCCGGGGTTGCCTGGGTTGCCTGATGGGTGTGGGGGTTCCGGCCCATCCCATGCGCCGCGGAGGCAGGGCCGGGGGGCCGGGCCATCGCACCGGCGCCCCCCGGGGAGGCGGCGGTGAGGCGCGGGCCCGTCGCGGCCGGTGGTGCCGTCGTCGTCGCCGGAGCCGTCGCGCTGACCGTGGCGTTCTGGCCCGGCGCAGACGCGGGTGAAGGCAGGGCGAACCCCGTGGAGCCGCCTCCCTCGGCCGGCAAGCCCACCGCGTCGCGCACACCGGGGCCCAGCAAGGGCTACCCCTTGTCGAAGGCCCCGGCCACCATCCCCGCCGTGCGCGAGCACACCGCCGCCCGCGGCCCCGGCTGGCGCCCCCAGGAGAACGCGGGCCGCGTGGTCGTCCGTGACCAGGACCTCGCCGACGAGGGCCGCCTGCTCGCCGGAGAGCTGCGGCTGAAGTACGCCGGTGAGAAAACCCCCCGGCGGGGGGACGTCGAACTGGCGCTCGCCCCGGACGAGGACGCGGACCCGGAGTCGTACACCCTCTCCGTGAAGAACCGCAGGGTCCGCATCACCGCCCCCGCCGAGGCCGGCGTCTTCTACGGGACCCGCACACTCAAGCAAGCGGTGAAGGCGGACCGGACGGCCCCCGAGGGCGTCGTGCGGGACCGGCCCGCCAAGCCGCAGCGCGGCTTCATGATCGACATCGCCCGCAAACACTTCGACGCGCAGTGGATCGAGGACCGCGTCCGCGAGCTGGGCGACCTGAAGTACAACCAGCTCGGCCTGCACTTCTCCGACGACCAGGCCTTCCGCATCGAGTCGGACTCGCACCCCGAGATCGTCTCCTCCGACCACCTCACCAAGGCCCAGGTCCGCCGCATCCTGAAGCTGGCCGCGAGCCGCCACATCACGGTCGTGCCGGAGATCGACTCGCCCGGCCACCTCGGCGCGGTGATCGAGAAGCACCCCTCGCTCCAGCTCCGCGACGCCCGCGGCACCGCGACGCCGGGCGCCGTCGACATCTCCGATCCGGAGGCGGCGGAGATCGTCGACGACCTCCTGGAGGAGTTCGCGGAGCTCTTCCCCGGCCGCTACTGGCATCTCGGCGCGGACGAGTACCGCGCCCTCATGGTCAAGAACCCCGAGGCGTCCTACCCGCGGCTGGCCGCCGCCGCCCGCGAGCGGTACGGGCCCGAGGGCCGTGTGCAGGACCTGGCGACGGACTGGCTCAACGACCGGGCCGAGGCCGTACGCCCGTACGAGAAGAAGCTCAAGGCGTGGAACGACGGCTTCTTCCGCGGTGGGCAGGTCCAGCCCGCCGACGACCTGGAAGTCGCGTACTGGACGGGCAAGGAGATCGGCGCCCGCGACCCCGTGGAGTATCTGGAGGCCGGGCGCGAGCTGGTCAACTACAACGACGAGTACCTCTACTACGTCCTCGGGCAGCCCAACGCCTTCCGCTACCCGACCGGACAGCGGATCTACGAGAGCTGGACCCCGCTGGTGATCCGCGGCACGCGGCCGGTGAGCGAGAAGTACGACGACCAGATCCTCGGCGGGTCGTTCGCGGTCTGGTGCGACCTCGCCGGGTCGCAGACGCAGGCGCAGGTCGCGGAGGGCATCCGCATGCCGCTGCGGGCCACTGTCCAGAAGCTGTGGGACCCGACAGAGCCCGCGCTCTCCTGGAACGACTTCGTCAAACTCGCTGATACCGTCCGGTAGCCGCCGCCGGTAGCCGCCGGTCGCGCCCTGGGGAGGGACGCGGGCGGATCTTCGTATGTCAGTCCATGCTCGCGTATGCCCGTGAGCCCGTGGGGGGTCGCTCAGTAATGCTGTGCACGTCATGTCAGTTCAACACGGCGACGACGTCGCAGGGGCTCTGCGACGTCTGCGTCCAGGCGGCCGCCGCGTCCGCGCCGCCGCCGGTCCCGCCCGCCCCGGCCGGTGCCTGGCTGCGCTCGCCGGTCGGGCTCGGTCGGGCGGTCGTGGTGCTGCTCGGCGTCGTCATCGCCACCGACCTGTACGCGCTGTGGGCGGGCACCGTGATGCGCGACGTGATGAACGACCTGATCACGGGGGATTACGGGACGGACATCGAGCGGGAGGCGCAGCACGCCGACGTGCTGTACGCGCAGAGCGGGTCCGTGCAGTTGGTGGCGCTGATCGCGACCTGCGTCGTCTTCCTCGTCTGGTTCCGCCGGGTGCGCGTGAACGCCGAGGTGTTCGAGCCGTACATCCATCGGAAGACGCGCGGCTGGACGGTGTGGGGCTGGTTCGTGCCGGTCGTGAACCTCTGGTTCCCGCGGCGGATCGCCCTCGACATCTGGGACGCGAGCGGCGACCGTTCGGTGGCCCCGGACCGTACGCTGACGCTCGACGCGTCGGCGGCGCGCGGCCCGCACCCGCTCATCAACGCGTGGTGGACGCTGTGGGTGGCGAACATCCTCGTCAGCCGCTGGGCGTCCCGGGTGTACGGAAAGGCCGAGGAGGCCGAGGAGATCAGGTCGGCGCTCAACGGCATGATGCTCACGGACGCCCTCGACATCGCGGCCGCCGTGCTGGCCATCGTCTTCGTGCTCCGTCTCACGCGTATGCAGGACCGCAAGGCCAGGCTGGGCCCACCCTTGGCGCAGCCGGCGCCGGAGCCCTTCGCCGCTCCGTGATCCCCCCTTCCGGTGGCGAACTCGCGTAACCGTGTGGTGTATTCGGCCAGGAGGGGAGAACTGCCGCCGGAGTGGGCAGAAGGGCTTGAACGCGGTCGGTAGGGGCAGTCGGTACGGAGTACAGCGGGGGGACGCGCCATGGGCTACTGGGGCTATTACGTCGTGGGCAGGAGCGAGCGGCCGCTCGCGGAGTCCACGGCGCTCGCGGACGTACGGGACGACCTCGCCCTCCTCGATCGGCGGGCCGACGGCTGGCAGGTGTGGGAGGTGCCGGGCGGCGACGGCGCGCGCGACGTCGGGAACATGAACGCGCTGGCCCTGGAGACGGGCGCGCCCGCGCTCTTCGGGTACGTGATGGACAGCGACTGCGTGATCATCGAGGCGGCGGCGCCCGAGAGCGGGGCGTGGACGACATGCCTGGCGCGGCGCGCGATGGCCGCGTACCTCGGCGACGGCGAGCTGACCGTGGAGGACTACTTCCTGGAGCCGCGCGACGCCGCAGGACGCGCGGTCGCCTGGGCCGCCGAGTCGGGCAGGACGGTGCGGGCGGCCGGGCTGCTCGACGTGCTGAACGCCGATGCCGAGCCGTCGGCGGAGCAGCTCTTCTTCCGTTTCCTGGACCGGCTCGGCGTCGTGCCGCAGTGACGCGGCATTGACGTGCAGTGACGTTCCCGGGGCAGCGCACGCAGTAAGGATGAAGCGCAGGTAGGTCCGTGACGGGAGACGTACAGCATGAGCCTGGTGGAGCTGATCGCTCAGGCCGACGAGCGGGGCCTCGCGGCCAGCGGGCTCGCCTGCCTCGACCGCTGCGTGCCGGTGCTCGGCGGCGAGGACGAGCTGCTGCGGCCGCTGTGGGCGAGGCTCGCGGAGGGCGCCGACTGGAGCGGGCCGCTGGCCGAGGCGCGCGCCGCGCTCACATCCGCGCCGGACACCCCTCCTCGGCCCTCCGAGGAGGCCGTCGCGCTCGCCCTCCGCATGCTCGACGCCGTCCCCGCGGCGCACTCGGGCCCGGCGGTACGGGAGTGGGCCGACGGCTGCTCCGTCGCCGCCCTCCAGGTCCACCGCCTGCTGGACACCGCGCCCACCGGCGGTACCCGCACGGTGGCTGCGCGCCGCGAGGGCCGCACGGACGGCATGACGCCGCTGGTCGCGGCCGAATTCCGGCGTCAGGTGCAGATCCTGGAGCTCCTGTCCAACAAGGGCGCGGGGCCGGCGGGTGGCCTGCGGCAGGCACTGGACGTCTCCGTGGAGGGGCGGCGGGTGCTGCGGGCGGTGGTGTCGCGGCGGGAACGGGAGCGAGAGCGGGGGCTGGAGCGGGGGCGGGGGCTGGGGCGCGGCTGAGGAGTGCGGCTCGCCTCGCCTCCCCGCATGCCGTACGTGGTGAATGCGGCGCGGATACCGAACAGCACCGTGCCCCCTAAACCGGCGATTTCCTTGATGTCGGTCGCGTCGGCGCGCCGGTGCGTAAGCGTGAATCAGCCGAATTCCAGGGGGTTTTCAAAAGGCTCCCTAAAGTCCGGGGGCTTGGCTAACCTGGCGTGCCACCAATTGACCAACTGGCCGCCATGGCCGCGGAGAGCGCCCGTGCCTGATGAACTCGGATTCGAAGAGCTGCTCGGTGACGGCGGCCTGGTCGCCCGGCTGCTCGGGAAGACCGCGGCCGGGCGCAAAAAGGAACCGCTCTTCGGGCCCGATCTGCCGGTGGTCCTTCTCGTGGGCGGGCCCGGAATGGGCAAAGGGCGGCTCCTGAGGTGTGTGCGGCGGCACTTCGGGCCGCGCGTCCCCACCGCGTACGTCGACTGCGCCCGGACCGAATGCCGCGAACAGGCCGAGCAGCGGCCCGGCAGCCGCTCCGAAGTGACCGAGGTGCTGCGCACCATCGCCTTGCAGTACGGCGACTGGGACGGGGACGGCGGTGCCATCGCCGTGCCCCGGCTGTACGCGGGACTGGCCGCCGCCGCGGGCAGTGACGGCCTCGCCAACCCCGCCGCCCTGGTGGACGAGGTGCGCCGCCTCGACGAGCTGCTGCCGCCGCGCTCGTTCTGGCGAGGGGTGGTCAGAGGGGCGGCCCAGAACTATCTCGGCTTCGTCGGTGGCCTGATCGTCGACCCCGTGGTCGGGCCGTTCGTCAACGCCCTGATCGAAGGGCTGTTCGCGCGGACATCCGCCGAGGGCAAGGCCGCCCTCGCCGAGACCTACGGCGACTACCCCGGAGCGGGCGGCCAGCCGCGCGCCGGGCTGCGCGCTCTGGCCGCCGACTTCCAGCAGGGCTTCGAGTCCCGCCGCATCGCGGAGAACTTCCTGCTCAGAGCCCTGCGGCAGGATGTCGACGCCGCCTACCGCTCGGTCCACGGCCGCCTGACACGCGTCGGCCGCCCCGCCCTGCTGCTCGACCACGCGGACAACCCGCTCGGCAGGAAACTGGTGAAGCCGACCCTGGAGGACCGGGAGCTGGGGCGCCACGACCGCCTGATGGTCTTCGCCACCGCGCGCCGCGAGGACGGCGGCCGCTTCCTGCGGCACGCGGGCAACACCCCGGCCACCCCTGCCGTCTGGGAACCGGTCCTCGGCGGGCTGCCCGAGTGGAGCCGTCCGGCGGCGCACGTGCCGGACCACGCACCACTGTGGCGCGGCGTCCTCCTCGTACGCATGCCCAAACTGACGCGCGAGCAGCAGAAGGCCGAGACCGGCAGGCTGCGCACCCGCCAGGAAGGCGCGGGCAACGCCACGCGGCTCCGTATCGACAGCGGTATCCACCGGCTCAGTGCCGGGCGCCCGCTGTTCGTGACACGGCTCGGCGAGGCCACCGCGTCGCTGACCTTCGACGAACCCGCCGACTGCGGCGACTGGGCGCTGCTCGACACCCGCGTGCCCGCCGGGGAGGACGACGAGGGGCGCCCGGTGGCCGACCGGCCGGTGGCCGACGTACTCCTCGACGAACTCGTCGTCGGGCAGCTCCCCGAAGAGCTGCCCCCGGAGCACCGGGGCCACTGGCTGGACCTGCTCAGTCACCTCTCGGTGGCCCACGACGCGGAGTGCGCCCAGACCCTGATGCGGGCGGCGCAGGAGGGCCGCGACGAGCGCCTGTCCGCGTACCGCATCGCCGAACTCCTGGAGGACAGCGGCTGGCCGCACTGTCCCCGGCACTTCATCGGCGACCTGGGCCTGCGCCGCCTGCTGATGCGCAGGCTCCACCGGATGCGCGCCGATGGCGCCGCCTGGCACGCCGACCACGCCCTGCTGCAAGGGCACTACCGCGACCTCGGCGACCACCACCCCGACGAGCTGTTCGTGACCGCCGCCGCGCACCGCATGCACCACCTGCTGGCCTCCGACGGCGCGGAACTCGTCACGCGCTACCTCTCCGACACCTTCCTGGAGCGCCCCACCCGCGACTGGTGCGGGGAGCTGCTCGCCATCGCCGACGCCCCTCTCATCGGGGCGCCCGACGACCGGCTCGCGCACGCGCTCGGCGAGACCCAGGTGCGCGGCGACACCCGGCGCCGGAAGGTGGACCGGCTGCTGCACGCGGCATGGCTGAGCGAGGAGCGGACCCGGCCGCTGGATGAGACCGTGCCGGGCGCCCTGCGCGGCCCGCTGCGTGAGCTGAGCGAGGAACTGGCGGGGGTCGCCGACGAGGCGGTACGGGACCAGGGGCCCGAAGGGGCCGACGCGGCAAGGGCGGCCGACGGGGCCGCGTTCCTCGTCCACGTGGCCCGCGACTGGGGGGACCGGGCCGACGACAAGCAGCCGCTGAAGCGGTGCAGGTGCACGGAGCACATCGGGTTCGGCTGAGCACGTCACCGGAAGTCACCGTCCGGAGAGGGAGGGCAGCGGCGTTGAGAGGGTTCAGGGACTGGCTGTACAACACGTTCTGGGCGACGTTGAGGCGCAAGATCCTCACCGTCCTCGGCCTCGTGACCGTGGGCGTACTCGCCTACCTCTTCCTGCCGCGCCCGTGGGAACAGGAGACCGAGAGCTGCGCCACCGGCGTGGAGAAGCACGACGGCGAGTGCATCGGTGTCAACGGCACCGGCTACGACTTCGGCACCCCGGAGATCACCGAGGTGGCCCGCGCGATAGCGAAGGAGAACGAGGAGTTCGTCGGCGACAAGCCGCACATCACCGTCGCCCTGATGCTGCCGCTCCAGTCCGACATGGCCGCCGAGCGCAAGCAGCTCCGCAGCGAGATCCAGGGCGCCTACCTCGCCCAGTACCGCGCGAACCGCGAGGAGAGCACGCCCCTGCTGCGTCTGGTCCTGGCCAACCCCGGTGACGCGTACGGTCAGCAGGAGAAGGTCGTCGACCAACTGGCGGACATGTCGACCGACAAGCGCGACAACCTCCGTGCCGTGACCGGCTTCAACCTCAGCCTGAACGCGACGAAACAGGCCATCAAACGCCTGACCAACGAGCTGCACATCCCCGTCCTCGCCGCCCGCGTCAGCGCCGACGAACTCGCCAACCCGGAGAACAGCACCGGCAAGGACCCCTATCCCGGCCTCGCCCGCATCATCCCCACCAACCGCCAGCAGGCGGACGCGCTGGCCAATTTCCACGGCAAGCTGGACGACGACCAGACGGTCCTGGTCAGGGACAAGCGGCCGCACGACATCTACAACGAGTCGCTCGCCAAGGCGTTCAGCCGCGACGAGAAGGGACCGCCGGGACCCAAGGAGCAGCCCTTCGAGTCCCCGTCGATCACCGACCCGGGGGACACGGGCAACGACTTCACGCTCATCGCCCAGAACATCTGCCAGTCCTCGGCGCACTACGTCTACTTCGCGGGCCGCCCCGTCCACCTGCGGCTCTTCGCCCTGAAGCTGGCCGACGTGCAGTGCAGGGGGAAGAAGTACACGATCGTCAGCGGCTCGGGCGCGGCCACGCTCAACCGCTATATGAGCGGCGACGACTGGGACAGGCTGCGCGGCGGCGGGAAGGAACCCGTCATCACGGTGCAGTACGCGGCTCCTGGCCACCCCGACGCCTGGAACCGGGAGCTCAGCCGCAAGGACGGCGCCAAGGAGCGCCCGGCCCGCTTCACGGAACCCCAGCAGGAGCTGAACGAGCTGCGCGCGCTGATCAAGAAGGGGAGCGCCGGGGACATCGGGGACGTACGCCTGGACGACTCCCGCACCATGCTGGTGTATGACGGCACACGCACCATCGCCCAGGCCGTGCTGCTGGCCAACGCCCAGACCGAGGGCACCGTGCCGCCGCTGAAACGGGTCTCCGACATGTGGCAGCGCCTCGAAGCGGTCAACCGGGTCCGCGGGACCAGCGGCTGGATCTGTCTGACCAACGCGGGCAACGCGTACGACAAGCCGGTGGCCGTGGTCGAACTCGACCCGCGTACCGAGGATTTGCGGTACGTCGGCATCGGCTGGCCGGAGGGCAAGGCCCAGCCCGCGGACTGCCGGGTGCCCAGCGACACGTGAGGCGCCGCTCCCCGGGGTCCGGCCCGGGGAGCGGCGCGTGAGCTGTTACGGCGTCAGCGTCTGACCCAGACGGGCCCCCGCCGGGGTCCCCAGCGTCGTACGCCCGTAGTAGACGCCACTCGATCCGGGCACGCCCGAACCGCCGCTGTCCAGCTGGAGAATCGTGCCGTCGCCCGCGTCCTCGCCGTCGACGCCGATGGCCAGGTCCGCGTGGCCGGAGCCGGACAGGTCCGCCAGCGTGACCGAGGAGCCGAGGCGGTCGCCGGACTCCGTGGAGCCGGGGACGCCGGGCTCATCCTGCGAGAACGCCTGCGCGCCCGTGCCGGTGAGGCCGGACGAGGAGCCCTTCAGGAGCAGGGACGTACCGGCGTCCTTGCGGCTGGTGCCGGAGCGGGTGATGTCCTCGCCGGGGGCGCCTGTGAGGACGTCCGCGTAGCCGTCGGCGTCGTAGTCGCCCGCCGCGACCGACCAGCCCATCGCGTCACCCGACTCGGCCGCGCCGACCACGCCGCTCGTCGCCTGGTGGACCGTCTTCATGCCGGTCGTGGTGAATCCCGTGGACGTGCCCGGGACCACCGTCACCTGGCCGCCCGCGTGCGCGCCCGACTCGGCGGTGTACGGCTGGCCGATGACCAGGTCGTCGTAGCCGTTGCCGTTGACGTCGCCCACGGCGACCGAGCGGCCGCCGGGCACGGAGAGGACACCGACCCGGCTCAGACCCGAGCGGCCGCCCCGGAACCAGGTGACCTTGCCCTTGCCGGCCTGGTCGCGGTAGGTGAGGGCGACGTCCGCGTAGCCGTCGCGGTTGAAGTCGCCGGACGCGGCGTCCGCGTATGAGATCGCCGTGTCGCGCGAGGTGAGGCTGCCGCCCGACCCGCGGTCCGCGTCGAGCCGCGCGGCCCACGAGCCGCCCGTGCCCGTCGCCGCCGCGAAGACGTCCGCCTTGCCGTCGGCGTTGAAGTCGCCGGACGCGACCGCGGAGCCGAACCTGGCCTTGCGGTAGTGGAAGTCGTCCGAGAGCTGCATGTCCGTGCCGGACGTGAAGGACGGGCCGTACAGCATGGTGACCGCGCCGCGGTCGGTGTTGCCCGAGCCGTCGTCCTCGCCCGGGGCGCCGATGACGAGGTCCGCGTACCCGTCGGCGTTCAGGTCGCCCCACGCGGTGGCGGCCGCCCACTCGTCGCCGCGCTCGGAGACGCCGGGGACACCGGCGCTCGTCTGCGTCAGGGAGATCTTCGCGCCGCCCACCGGGCCGTCGAGACCGCCGGGTATGACGGTGAGGCGCCCGCGGTTGCCCGACGCCTTCGGGGTGCCCGCGACCAGGTCGGTGATGCCGTCGCCGTTGAAGTCGCCGGTCGGGACGGCGGAGTTCCGGCCCGCGCCGCCCGCGTAGCGGCGGATCTCGCCGAGCTCGGCGTACAGGTTCTTGCCGGGGCCCGAGGCCGCCTGGGCGTCGCGTTGGCCGGAGACCGTGTACAGCGACGCCTGCTCGCCCTTCTTCCACACGCCCGTGTCGTCGGAGGCGGTCAGCGTGACCTTGCCGGTCGGGCTGCCGTCGTACTGTCCGAGCTTCCAGGCCGCCACGCGCGCCACCGACTCCAGGGCGGCGCGGGTCGGCCTGCCCGCGGACCTGTCCGTCGCCGGGTCGCCCTCGAAGTCGCCGAGGACGGCGATGCCCGCCGAGTCACCGTCGAAGCCTTGGGTGTGCGCGCCGCGCACGGGTACGTCGACGCCGCCGGCGCGGCCCTCGAATATGCGGCCGCACTTGTCCACGAGGAAGTTGTATCCGAGGTCGTTCCGGCCCTCGGTCTTCACCTGGTACGCCAGCAGGCCGCGGACCAGGGCCGGGGACTGAGCGCAGCTGTAGTGGTCCGAGTCGACCGAGTCGACCGCGTGGTGGACGAAGACCGCCTTGACCTTGTCGATGTACTCCGGCGGTTCCTCGACGAGCGACTCGTCGGCGCCCCAGGCCGCGCGGCTGATGACGGGTGGCTGGGTGACGGTGGGGGCGTCTGGGGCGTCTGGGGCGGCTCGGGCGAAGGCGGCGGGGGTCATGGCTGTGCCGGTGCTTCCGCTTCCGGTCGTGCCGGTGCCGGTGCCGCCGTCCAGGGACGGGTTCTTCGCCTCCTGGGACGTCACGCCCGGGTCCACGAGATTGACCTTGAGCCCCTCGGGCAGCCCCGCACTTGCCGTGCCGTCGGCCGCGACGACGCGGACCTCCACACCGTCTGAGGGGCCCACCCACAGCGGCTCGGAGGCGCCATGCATGTCTGCCTCCGCCTCCGCCTCCACCTTCTCCGGCGGATGCGGTTCCAGATCCAGGCCGCGCCAGCCGCTCCACTTGCCGGAACCGAGCGCGCGCGTACGGACCTGCGCGCTGCCCTTCAGCTCCTCGGTGGCGCCGCTCCACGAGACGCCGAGCAGCGAGAACTGCTCGGTCGACGTGCGCGGCAGCTCCCGCTTCACGGCGCCGTCGCCCTTGAGCGCGAGGTCGTGCACGCTCACCGGCCGCTTGGCGCGAGGATCTGCGCCGGTACGGCCGTCGGCGCCCGGGTCGGCCACCGCGTACGTCACCGCCCCCGCACCTCCCAGCACGACGGCACCGAGCGTCAGCCACGCTCTGCGCTGGAGACTCAGCGGTCTGTACGCATGCGTGGTACGCGCCTTTTCACGTGGTTTGCGCGGGCTCAATTGCCCCACCCCTCAGCGAATTTCAAGTAACCAAGCAAGTAATCAGTTAAGTAACCAAGCGAGTTCCTACGACCGGCATGGCGGGCAAAGGGTTGTACCCGTGAGGGCGTTTTGTCGCGTGATGTTCGCCGCATGCCCGAGGTGTGACGCGGGGCCCCGTGAATGCGCTGGGTCGTGTGACAGTTGTGAACCGGTGGAGTGGCGGAGTGGGCGGGGACTCGGGTGACTCGGGTGAGGGAACAGATGGCACGTCGCGTGAACGGCCGGGCGGGGACGCGCAGACGGTGGATGCGGGCGGCCGCGCTCTCCGTGGCGATGGGCACGGCGGCGGGCACGCTGGTGTCGTGCGGCTCGGACGGTTCGGACGGTTCGGTGACGTACTCCGGCGGCACGTTCGAAGAGATGGACCGGGCGGGTTCCGCGGCCGACGGTGCAGACAGTGCCGGCGGTGACGCGGAGCCCGCGTCCCGCGACCAAGCGCGCGGCAGGGAACTCGCCCTGAAAAGCATGGAACTGCTCAGAACCGCCGACACGGTGCGCATCGGCGTCGACATGGTGACCGCCAAGGGCCACCAGAAGGTCTCCCTGCACATGGACCGGCAGAGCAACTGCACGGGCACCTTCAACTCGGGCCCGACGCAGCGCGGCGATCTCATCATGATCGCGGGCGGTGCGACGTACGTAAGGTTCGACGACGACGCGCTCGACGCGATCCTGGAGATGGGCGAGCGGCGCGGCCCCGAGACGGCGGCCCGCGTCCGCGAGCGGACGGCGCTGGCGCGCGGGAAGTATCTGAAGATCCCGGCGGGTTCGGCCGCCGGGGGCCCCTCGATGCCGATGGGCAGCTGCGACCTCGACAAGATCACCGAGAAGATCGGTACGCCGGAGCTGGACGAGGTCATCACCGCCCGGCCCACGACCCGGCGGTACGGCACGGACGTCACCCCGCTCATCGAGAAGAAGGACGGCGAGGAGACGAACGTGTACGTGGCCGCCTCCGGCAAGCCGTACATCCTCGGTGTCGAGGCGACGAAGGGCGGCGGCATGTTCTCGGGCGGCGACCAGACCATGAAGATGCGGATGTCCGACTACGACGAGCCGGTCGCCGCGGTGGCCCCGGCGCCGGCCCTGACCGTCGACATCTCGCAGATCAGCCCCGGCGGCGCGGGCGGCGGACTGTTCGAGGTCTGAGCGCGCCGAGGGAGTACGCCCTTGCACGCCCGCACGGCCGCACGCCCCCGCACGCCCCGCACTGTGACATTTCCGCGCTCGGCGACGCTGGTGACCTTGGGGGCATCGGCAGGGTTGATCGTGCCGCGTTCGGCCGGATGGGAGAGCGTTGGGCCAGGGTGGGGAGCCGCGTCGCGCGCGGGCGCACGACGTGGAGCTGGGCAGGGCCGTAGCGGCGGCCCAGGAAGGCGACGAGGCGGCCTTCGCGGTCGCGTACCGGATCGTCCAGCCGGGACTCGTCGGATATCTGCGCGGTCTCGTCGGCACGGACGGCGAAACGGCCGAGGACGTCGCCGCCGAGGCCTGGCTGGAGATCGCCAGGGACCTCGGCCGGTTCCGGGGGGACGGGGCGGGCTTCCGCGGCTGGACCGCGACGATCGCGCGCCACCGGGCCTTCGACCACCTGCGCCGCCAGAAGGCGCGACCGCGCCCCTCCGCGCTGGAACAGGACCTGCTCGAACTGCCCGGCGCGCACAGCACGTCGGCGTCGGCCCTGGAGGCGGTCTCGACCGAGCGGGTGCTCGCCCTGGTCGCGACCCTGCCGCGCGACCAGGCGGAAGCGGTACTGCTGCGGGTGGTCGTCGGCCTCGACGGTCCCGCGGCGGCACGCGTCCTCGGCAAACGCCCCGGGGCGGTGCGGACGGCCGCGTACCGGGGTCTGAAGAGGCTGGGCGAGCGGCTGGGGCTCGACGGTGTGACGGATGACGGTCCCGGCACGCTGGGGGAGTCGAGATGAACGCAGACGAACCCTTGGGCCCCGACGGTGCGCGGGACCGTCCCTCCCTCCTCGACCTGCTCGCCGAGGCCGTGCGGTCCGGCGCGGACGCCGGGGTGGACGCCGGGGTGGACGCGGACGCGCAGCGGGACGCGGTCGCGGCGTTCCGCGCGGCGCGCGACGCGGGCGCGCACGGTGCGAGGCCCCGCCGCCGCGACGACTGGCGCCCCCGCGAACGCCGTCGGGTCGGCTTCTCGCTGCGGGCGGCCGGAGGTGTGGTGCTGGCCGGGGGCCTCCTGGGCGGCGTGGCACTCGCAGCCGCGGGCACCCTCTCCGACGACCCGCCCCCCGAGAACCGCCCCCGGCCGACTTTGTCGTCGTCCCCGACGACCGGAACGACGGACACCCCGGACCGCGGGCTCCCTTCCCGGCAGGGCCCCGGGCACCCGAAGGAATCCCCGAAGCCACCCGGGGAGGGGCCCGAGGGGCGGGGTACGGGCAATCCCGAGCCCAAGGAGAAGGGCAAGCCCGGCGCCGAGGGCAAGGGCAAAGGCAAGGGCAAGCCCGAGGAAAAGGGCAAAGGCAAGGGGAAGTCCAACGGCGAGGCCAAGCCCAAGACAAAGGGCAAGCCTCAGGACAAGGGCAAGCCTCAGGGAAAGGCCAAGAGCAAGTCCGAGGACAAGGGGACGTCGAAGGACAAGGGGACACCGAAGCGCAAAGGCAAGACCGCCCCCAACGCCAAGCCCAGGAAGCCCCACCTCCACCCCCGCACGCACACCAAGGGCGAAAACGGAGCCAAGCAGTAACTGGAGGCGCTCCCCGCAAGGCCGACGGCCGGTTTCCGCGCCGCTCATCCCCGGAGCGGGCCTGGCGGGCATGGCCAAATGCGTCCGGCCCCTCCCGACGTCATGTCGGAAGGGGCCGGTTCTCGTAGCGGGGACAGGATTTGAACCTGCGACCTCTGGGTTATGAGCCCAGCGAGCTACCGAGCTGCTCCACCCCGCGTCGGTAACCCCACCCTACGTCATGAATATGGGTGCGGGCGCCACTGAGGACGGAACGGCGAGGCACCTCACGTCTCGTGGACCGTGGAGCGATGTCCGACGTGAACGGCCCATACGACCAGTTCGCCGTTGTCGATGGTGTAGACGACGCGGTAGTCGCCGACTCGGAGGCGACGGCGGTCGGGTTGGGATACGAGCGCCGTGGTGTTGAATCCGAGCGGGTTGCTCTCCAGTTCCGTCAGCTTGGCCAGGATGCGCAGCGCGATGTCGCCGGGGACCTTCCGGAGTTCGGCTTGCGCCTCGGGCCGGAAGACGGTGCGGTACTCACTCACCGCGCGCCAGGGTTTCCTTCATGATGTCCTCGATGGGGACGCCGGCCGAGCGGTTCGCCATCCGCTCGTCGATGATGCGATTGATCTCGCGCTCTTCCCACTGCTGGTACTTGCGCAGGACATCGATGGAGACGACGGCGGCGACTTCTTTTCCTCGTCGCGTGATTACGGTGGGCTGGTCATCGCGGTCGGCCCGTCAAGTCCGGGGCGCCGGATGTCCCGCATCGCCGCAGATGGGGCGGTATACCGGGGAACCGGCCGGGGCCGCCACCCCCCACAGGAGAGGCCCCGGCCGGCACACGGTACGAACCGCGGGCGGTCCGTACTCCCTTCAGCGCCGTCCGTGCGTTTTCTGTCACACCGCGTTCTGTCACCCGTTAGTTGCACGTTGTACAAACATGGACGTGGGGCCGGACAAGGCCGTAGCGTGCTGCTTCGCGCCGGGGCCGGGCGCAGATCTCCGAGTGGCAGGATTGAGAGAGTGCTGGGGGACGACGCGGAGCTGACCGCCGCGGTGCTTGCGGCGCAGGACGGGGACGAGACCGCGTTCCGGACTGTGTACCGCGCTGTGCACCCACGGTTGTTGGGATACGTACGTACGCTGGTCGCCGACCCGGACGCCGAGGACGTCGCCTCCGAGGCCTGGCTTCAGATAGCGCGCGATCTGGACCGGTTCAGCGGCGACGCGGACCGGTTCCGGGGCTGGGCGGCGCGCATCGCGCGCAACCGCGCCCTCGACCACATACGCATGCGGGGGCGCCGCCCCGCGATAGGCGGCGACGAGTCGGAGCTGACCGGGAAGCCGGGTGAGGCGGACACCGCCGGGGAGGCGATGGAGTCCCTCGCCACCGGCGAGGCGCTGGCGCTGATAGCGAGGCTGCCGCAGGACCAGGCCGAGGCCGTCGTGCTCCGAGTCGTCGTGGGCCTCGACGCCAAGAGCGCCGCCCAGACCCTCGGCAAGCGCCCCGGAGCCGTCCGTACCGCGGCGCACCGCGGCCTGAAGCGGCTCGCCGAACTGCTCGGCGCGGACCCCGCGGAGCCCCCCGGCGCGCTCGGCGCCGTACCCCCACAAAGGGACCCGCAAAGAGACCCGCAGAGAGAACCGCGCGGCCGCGCGGTGACGTCCGCCGGTGTGACGCAATCGCGTACGCGGACGCAGAAGGACATGTGATGGCCGACGAGCAGGACAAGTGGCTGGACCGCGACGCGGCGGAGCGTTTGCTGCGCGGCGAGCCCCTCGAAGGCGTCGACCCTCACGCGCGCGTACAGGCCGACCGGCTCGCCCAGGCGCTCGGCGCCCTGGCCGCCACGGACCGCCCGGACGCCCCCGGCGAAGGCGCCGATGCCGGCGAACTCCCGGGCGAGGCCGCCGCGTTGGCCGCGTTCCGTGCCGCCCGGGCGGCGGACTCGGGCTCCGCGGAGGCCGGTCACCGCTCGGCCGCGTACGCGACGTCCGCCCATGAGGCCGCCGCCGCCGAGACCGTACGCAGGAGCCGCGCCGCCGACCGGCCGAGACCGAGCCGCTGGGGAAGACCGGTGCGCTTCGGGCTCGCCGCGGCGCTCGCGGGCTGCATGGTCGGCGGTGTCGCCGTGGCCGCGGGGACGGGCGTGCTGCCCTCGCCGTTCGGCCGGCACGACGAGCCGAGCCCGGCCGCGTCCGTGTCGCCCGTCGCCACCCCCGAGGAGCCGCGGGCCTCCCCGTCGGACGAGGCCCGGGAGCCCTCCGAGGATCTGCTGCCGGACGACACCACGGCGCCCGACGACGAGCCCACACGCGAGCCGCGCACCCATACGCCCCCCGAGGCGGAGGCCGGCGGCGACCACTCCGGCGGCGCCACGCGGCTGCCCGGGGACGAGGGCACGCGCACGCCCCGCACCGACGGGGGCAAGAACTGGTACCGCAGGGTGGTGGCCGCCTGCCGCGACTACCGCAGCGGCGCACTCCAGGGCGAGAAGCGACGCCGCCTCGAAGAGGCCGCCAAGGGCCACTCGCGGGTGGAGGAGTTCTGCGGCCGCGTCCTCGGCGGCTCGGGAGGCGGCGGCCAGCAGGGCAACGGCGGCGGCCAGGGCGGTGGCAACGGCGGAAGCAACGGCGGCGGCGGTGACGAGAACAACGGCGGCGGTGACGGTGAGAACGGCTCGGGCGGCGAAGGGGACGGCGGCTCCGGCGGCGACACCGGCGGCGCCCCCGTCCCGCCCCCGGGCCTCCCCGCCCCCACCCCCACGGGCTCGTACAGCGCCCTGCCGACCCTGCGCTGACGCTGAACCCGGTGGGGACGATCCGCCGCCCGCCGCGAGGTGTGACGTTTTTCGACGGGGTGACGCAGTAAGAAGTGAGCCGACTGGTCATCGGCCCGCGCACGAGCCGGGGGTTCCCCCCGTACCTTCGGCTCCGTGCCATCGGCGTGGGCGGGATACGTTCCCCCGATCCCGCCCACGCCGCTTTTCGTACCTCTGCCCCCTGTCACCAGCAGAGCTACTTGTAGATGACGACCCGGTCGCCCATCCGCACCTGGGCGAAGAGGCTCGCGATCTTCCTCTCGTCCCGGACGTTCACGCAGCCGTGCGACCCGCCCGCGTACCCCCTGGCCGCGAAGTCCGCCGAGTAGTGCACCGCCTGGCCGCCGCTGAAGAACATCGCGTACGGCATGGCCGTGTCGTAGAGCGTCGAGACGTGGTGCCGGGACTTCCAGTAGACGCTGAAGGTGCCTTCGCGCGTCGGCGTGTACTGCGCGCCGAAACGTACGTCCATCGTCGACAGGGCCTTGCCGTCGACCATCCACGTCAGCGTCCGGCTGCTCTTGGCGAGGCACAGGACCCGGCCGGTCAGGCACCGCTTGTCCGGCTTGGCGGGCGGGCTGCCGCCGCCCGCGTACAGCTCGTCCCGCGTCGGCTCACGCGTCATGCGGAGCAGCCGCTGCCAGGTGACGGTGTCGGTCCTGCCGGTGGCGGGCAGCCCGCGCTTGCCCTGGAACGCCTTGACCGCGCCGGCGGTGTGCGCGCCGTACGTCCCTGTGGGGTTCACGCGGAACCAGCCGATCTGCCGGAGCCTGGCCTGTAGCTCCCGCACCTGGCCGCCGCGTTCCCCCGCCCGCATGAGCGTCCGGGGGGCGGGCGCGGGAGGAGCGCTGGGCCGGGAGGCCGAGGGGGCTGGAGGGGCCGGAGCGGGGGGCGGCGCGGTCGAGGCGCGCGGCGAGGCGCGTGGCGAGGGCGGGGGGAGCGTCGGCGCGGCGGAGACGTGCGGCTTCGCGCCGACGCCCCGCGCCCCTTCCTCACCCGGCCGCCCGCCATCCGGGTCGACGACCACCGGCTTGCACCCCGCGACCAGCGCGAGCACCGCCACGGCCCCCACAGAGAGCACGCCCTTCCCCATGCCGGCCTTCCCCATTCCACTTCTGCCCATCACGCCCCCTGAGCTCCTGGACAACACTTCTAAGTGTTTCCCGGTTTGCCGCGCGTGACGCGTCCGGGAGGCGGGCGCAAGCTGGACGCATGACACACGAGTCGGAGTCCGGACTGCCCATCGAACCCGTGTACGGCCCCGAGGCCCTGGAGGGCTGGGACCCGGCGCGGAAGCTCGGCACCCCAGGTGCGTACCCCTTCACGCGCGGTGTCTACCCGACGATGTACACCGGTCGGCCCTGGACGATGCGTCAGTACGCGGGCTTCGGCACCGCCGCGGAGTCCAACGCCCGCTACCGGCAGCTGATCGAGCACGGCACGACCGGCCTCTCGGTCGCCTTCGACCTGCCGACCCAGATGGGCCACGACTCCGACGCGCCCCTCGCGCACGGCGAGGTCGGCAAGGTCGGGGTCGCCGTCGACTCGGTCGAGGACATGCGGGTGCTGTTCGACGGCATCCCGCTGGACCAGGTCTCGACGTCGATGACGATCAACGCGCCCGCCGCGCTGCTGCTCCTCATGTACCAGATTGTCGGCGAGGAGCAGGGAATCGCGGCGGACCGGCTCACCGGAACGATCCAGAACGACGTACTGAAGGAGTACATCGCACGCGGCACGTACATCTTCCCGCCGCAGCCCTCGCTGCGCCTGATCGCGGACATCTTCCAGTACTGCAAGGCCGAGATCCCGCGGTGGAACACCATTTCGATCTCCGGCTACCACATGGCGGAGGCGGGCGCCTCGCCCGCGCAGGAGATCGCGTTCACCCTCGCCGACGGCATCGAGTACGTCCGTACGGCGGTGGCCGCCGGCATGGACGTGGACGACTTCGCGCCGCGCCTGTCCTTCTTCTTCGTGGCGCGTACGACGATCCTGGAGGAGGTCGCCAAGTTCCGCGCGGCCAGGCGCATCTGGGCCCGGGTCATGCGGGAGGAGTTCGGCGCGCGGAACCCGAAGTCGCTGATGCTCCGCTTCCACACGCAGACCGCGGGCG
Source organism: Streptomyces sp. NPDC003379 (assembly GCF_053589195.1). Classification (NCBI taxonomy): domain Bacteria; kingdom Bacillati; phylum Actinomycetota; class Actinomycetes; order Kitasatosporales; family Streptomycetaceae; genus Streptomyces; species Streptomyces sp. NPDC003379. Next base: position 169,029 of record NZ_JBSFRK010000007.1, read on the forward strand.
TCCAGCTCACCGCGCAGCAGCCCGAGGTGAACCTGGTCAGGGTCGCCGTCCAGGGCCTGGGCGCGGTCCTCGGCGGCACCCAGTCCCTGCACACCAACTCCTTCGACGAGGCGATCGCGCTCCCCACCGACAAGTCGGCCCGGCTGGCCCTGCGTACCCAGCAGGTACTGGCGTACGAGACGGACGTGACGGCGACGGTGGACCCCTTCGCCGGGTCGTACGTCGTGGAGAGCATGACGGACGACGTGGAGGCGGCGGCGCTCGACCTGATGCGGCGGGTCGAGGATCTGGGCGGCGCGGTGCACGCCATCGAGCGGGGCTTCCAGAAGAGCGAGATCGAACGCAACGCCTATCGCATCGCGAAGGAGACGGAGAGCGGCGAACGCGTCGTCGTCGGCGTCAACCGCTTCCAGCTCGACGAGGAGGAGCCCTACGAGCCGCTGCGCGTCGACCCCGCCATCGAGGCCCGGCAGGCCGCCCGCCTCGCCCGGCTCCGCGCGGAGCGCGACGGTGCGACGGTGAACGCGGCCCTCGCCGCGCTCCAGGCGGCGGCGAAGGGGGAGGCCAACGTCCTCCACCCGATGAAGGACGCCCTGCGCGCCCGCGCGACGGTGGGCGAGGTGTGCGGGGCGTTGCGGGAGGTGTGGGGGGCGTACGTTCCGGTCGACGCGTTCTGAGACGGCGAACGGGGTGCCGTCCGGTTGCCGTTCGGGTGCCGTTCGGGTGCCGTTCGGATGCCGTCCGGATTCCGGATATCCCGTACCCGGTGTCGTACGCGCGTGCGACACTCCGCCCATGCTGGGTGTAACCGATCTTCCGACCTATCTCGCGGGCCTCGTCCTGATCATTCTGCTGCCGGGCCCGAACTCGCTGTACGTGCTCTCCGTGGCCGCGCGCCGGGGCGTACGCACCGGTTACACCGCCGCGGCGGGCGTCTGGTGCGGCGACGCCGTGCTGATGACCCTGTCGGCGGCCGGCGTGGCCTCGCTGCTGCAGGCCAACGCGCTGCTCTTCGGGATCGTGAAGTACGCGGGCGCCGGCTATCTGACGTGGCTCGCGGTCGGGATGCTGCGGGCCGCCCTCGCGATGTGGCGGGCGCGGCACGAGAGGGCGGTGCGGGAGGACCCGGCGGGCGGCGGGGGAGAGGGCGCGGCCGAGCGGCCGTTCCGCAGGGCGCTGGTGATCAGTCTGCTCAACCCGAAGGCGATTCTGTTCTTCATCGCCTTCTTCGTGCAGTTCGTCGACCCCGGGTACGCCTACCCCGCGCTCTCCTTCGTCGTACTCGGCGTCTTCGCGCAGATCGCGAGCTTCCTCTACCTCACCGCCCTGATCTTCGGCGGCACCATGCTCGCCGCCGCCTTCCGCCGCCGCAAGCGGCTCTCGGCGGGGGCCACTTCGGCGGCGGGCGCGCTGTTCATCGGGTTCGCGGTGAAGCTGTCGCTCAGCAGCGTCTGAGGCCGCCGGGCCCGGCCCGCTCAGTGGTGCCAGGCCGAGCCGCCCACGTTGTGGATCATCCGCTGGAGGACCTTCAGGGTGCTGACGTACTCCTCGTCCGTGACGCCCTCACGGATCTCCGCGACGATGCTCTGCTGCCGCTCGGCCACACGGTCCCGCAGCGCGCGGCCCGCGCCGGTGAGGGCGAGCCGGCCCGCGGCGTCCTCGGTGAGCAGGCGGCGGTCGTGCAGCGCGCCGATGTTGTGCCGCAGGGAGCTGTCGCCGGTTTCGAGGTAGCCCCGCAGGACCGCCACGACCTCGTCGCCGTCGCGGCCCTCCGGCGGCGCGTCCACGAGCTGGTTGAGGACCCACCACTGGGGCTGGGTGAGGCCGAGTTCCGCGAGGGCGGTGCGGATGTGGGTGACCACGGCCGTGGCCGCCGCCGAACTCCAGTATCCGATGGGCTGGTTGAGGAGGTCGGCGTCGGTGTGTGAGTACGTGAAGGTCGTCATGCGCCCGAAGGTAGGACCTCAAGCGGACTTGAGGTCAAGCCGCACATCGCGTCAGGTACTCCACCAGACCATCCCGCGCCTCCTCGCCCGCCCACCCGACGTACCCGTCCGGCCGGACCAGGAAGAGGCCCTTCCCGTACGGCTCGTACGCGGGTACGCGCTGGACCCGCACCACATCGCCGTCCAGCGGCGGCAGCTCCGCGTCCGTGCCCACCGCGAGCAGCGTGAAGTGCGGGCCCCGGAACGCGTCGAACAGGGTCCCGGATCCGCACGGCCCGTCCGGTGCGCGGTCGCCCGCCCGCAATGCCTCTTCCGCGAGGCCCTCGCGGGTCTCCACCGCCAGTGACGCCTCGCGGTAGCCGATGCCGAGCTGCCGGGTGGCGGCGCCGCGTCGCGCCTCGCCGCGGTGGATGCGGGTGGAGAGTCCGAGCATCCGGGCGGCGTTGGGCAGCCGCTCCTCCTCGTAGGTGTCGAGCAGGGCTTCGGGCGCGCCGTGCCGCAGCACCGCGCCCAGCTTCCAGCCCAGGTTGTAGGCGTCCTGGACGCTGGTGTTCAGGCCCTGGCCGCCCGCGGGCGAGTGGACGTGCGCCGCGTCCCCGGCGAGGAAGACGCGGCCCTCGCGGAAACGGTCCGCCAGTGCCGCGCGCGGCCGGAAGTCGGAGGACCAGCGGACCTCGGTGACGTCGTCGCCGCGCAGATGCGTGCGGGCGGCGACGAGGCCGCGTACGCCCGCGAGGGAGAGGTCGGGCGCCGTCCCGGCGGGGAACTGCGCGGTCAGTTGGAAGTCGTCGGTGCCGGGCAGCGGGCAGATCGCCGTGTACAGGCCGCTGTCGTCGGCGGCCGGGAACAGGTGCCAGTTGTCGCGGTCCAGCGCGGGGACGCGGATGTCCGCCACCAGGATCGGGTTCGGGTCCACCGTCTCGCCCGCCATGGTGATGCCGAGCGTCCGGCGCAGGGTGGAGCGGCCGCCGTCCGCCGCCACCGCGTACACCGCGCGCACCGTCCCGCCCGTCGACAGCGCGGCCGTGACCCCCGCGGCGTCCTGGGTCAGGCCGGTCACGGCCGTGCCGAACGCGACGTCACCGCCGAGCCGGCGCAGGCGCGCGAGGAGGATCTCCTGGGTGCGCCACTGGGGGAGCATGCGGGGTTCGGTGTACGGGGCGGTCTCCGTCGGCTCCGGTTCGTCGAACATGCGGTACTCGCCCTGCCGCCGCCCGCCCCGCCACACCATGCCGACCGGCATCGGGCCGCCCGCCGCGCGGACCGCGTCGGCCACGCCGAGGTCGTCGAAGACCTCCAGCGTGCGCGGCTGGAGGCCCTTGCCGCGCGAGCCGGGGAAGAGGACCGGAGCCCGCTCGACGACGAGGGCGCGGACCCCACGCCTGGCCAGGTCGCAGGCGAGGGTCAGCCCGGTGGGACCGGCGCCCACGACGAGCACGTCGCTCTCCACACGCGGGACCACGTCCTTAACGCTGTTAAGTTCCATGCGGCAGAGCCTGCGCTTAACGGTGTTAAATTGTCAAGGTGGCTACGACGAAGCTGGACCGCACCCGCGTGGCGCGCACCGCGCTCGACCTGCTGAACGAGACCGGCCTCGAAGGGCTGACCCTGCGTGCCATCGCCCAGCGCCTCGACGTGAAGGCGCCCGCCCTGTACTGGCACTTCAAGGACAAGCAGGCGCTGCTCGACGAGATGGCGACGGAGATGATGCGGCGCATGGCCGACGACTTCCTTGCCATGCCGGCCGACGACTGGCGCGGCGCCCTCACCGGCGCGATGCGCGGGCTGCGCGGCCATCTGCTGCGCTACCGCGACGGCGCCAAGGTGTTCAGCGGCACCCAGTACACGGACCTGTCGTACGTGGCCCCCCTGGAGACCTTCCTGCGCACGCTCGTCACGGCGGGCTTCACACCGGGCGCGGCCGCCCGCGCCTGGTTCACCGTGTACGGCTACACCATCGGGTACGTCATCGAGGAGCAGGCCACGGCTCCCGGCCCCGGCCGCGGAGAGAGCGGCTACGACCTCGCGGCACGCGCCGAGCGCCTGGCCGCCTACCCGCTGGCCGCGGCGGCGGGCGAGGAGATGTTCCGCGGCCACGACCGCGGCTTCGAGGCGGGGCTCACCGCGGTCGTGGCGGGGATCGGGGCGACGCTCCTCACTTCGGGGGCGTCGGGCTCCGGTTGAGGCCCCTGCGGATCAGCGGCGTCAGCCGCTCCTCGACGTACCGGTTCAGGAGCCACGCCAGGGCCAGCATCCCGGCGATCGTCAGCGCGAACGTCGCGTACGAGGGCAGTCCGAGGCCCCGGTGCAGCGCCTGGACCGCCACCCAGCCCAGGTGCTCGTGCACCAGGTAGAAGGGGTAGGTGAGGGCGCCCGCGACCGTCAGCCAGCGCCAGTTCACCCGGTCCAGGTGGCCGAGCGCGATCAGGAGCACCGCCGCGAAGCCCGCCGTCACGACCGCGATGATCACGAGCGAGGAGCGGTACGAGAAGAAGTCGGGGTTCGGCGCGTGCCACAGCCCGGCGACCGCGTAGTGCTGGCCGAGCAGCCAGCTCACGCCCACGATGCCCCACGCCGTGAGGTCGCCGCGGTCGCGGTGGACGAGGTAGACGCCGATGCCGCCGATGAAGAAGGGGGCGTACTCCGGCATGAGGACCAGGTCGAGGAGCGGCACGTCCGCGGTCGTCGCGACCGCCGCCGCCAAGGTCCACACCGCGCAGAACAGCACCACCCGGGCACGGGTCGCGCCCGGCAGTACGACACACAGCGCGAACAGCGCGTAGAAGCGCAGCTCGGCCCAGAGCGTCCAGCACACGCCGAGCACCCGGTCCACGCCGAGCGGCTGCTGGAGCATGGTGAGGTTCACCAGCGCGTCGCTGGGCGAGACCGCGTCGTACGCGACGACCGGCAGCGCGAAGACCGCCGTCACCAGGAGGACCGCCGCCCAGTACGAGGGCAGCAGGCGGGAGGCCCTGGACGCGAAGAACGAGCGCAGGGGCCTGCCCCAGCCGCTCATGCAGATGACGAAGCCGCTGATCACGAAGAAGATCTGCACGCCGAGGCAGCCGTACGCGAACCACTCGTGGGCGGTGGGGAACTGGAGCCTGGGGGAGCTGCCCCAGGCCTTGGATATCTCGCCGTCGCGGCCGCCGTAGTGGTAGGCGGCGACCATGAGCGCGGCGACCAGGCGCAGCCCGTCCAGCGCGCGCAGCCGGGGCTTCGCGCGGGCGGGAACGACGGTGGCTGTGGGCGTGGCCGTGGCCGGGCGTGCCGAGGTGCCCGCTCCCGGGGACGCGCGCGGGAGCGTTTGTGCGGGGGCCGTCATCCGAGCGCGGTCCGCTGGATGGAGCGCCGCACCGAACGGGCGCGACGCGCGACGCGACGTACCGCCGCGTTGCGCGGGATGAACGCGAGCTGCGAGGGCAGCGCACCGGGCAGGGCGAGCGCGGTGAGGCGGCGCCGCTTGAAGTAGCGCCAGGTGCGGGCGGAGAGGTTCCCGGCGAGGTAGCGCTCGGCGTCGGGGCGCAGACGGGGATAGATCTGCGGCTGCATCGCGAAGCCGACGGCCTTGAGGAGGTTCGTCAGCTCACCGGTGCCCATGCCCGCCCGCCGCTCCGAGACCGCCGCGCGGTCGGTCAGCTCGGGCAGCAGCGCGTCGACGATCGTGACGGGGACGCGGTTGCTGTTCTGGTAGGGCGCGAGGCGTTCCAGGAGGAGGTCCGTGCCGGTGCGGGCGACGGGCAGGTCGTAGAGCGCGGACGCCGTGAGCAGCGCCGTGGAGAAGCAGCCGACGACGAGCGCGGGCCGCATCCGCTGGTAGAGCACCTCGGCGAGCACGGGCGATTCGAGCACCGTCAGCTCGACGCCGATCGCCCGCGCCTCCTTCTCCAGGGTGCGCGACCAGCGGGCGGGCGCCGTGGGGTGGGGCTTGAACACGACCTGGGTGTGGCCGAGTTCGGCGGCGCCGCGCACCATGTGGACGTGCAGCTCCTCCTCTTCCTCGGCGGTGAGGATGTTCAGGGCGGAGAGGTACTGGCCGAGAACGAGGACGGGCGCGTCGAGGCTGGGCAGCGCGTCGCCCGCCGCCTCCGCCTCTTCGTCCTCGGCCAGTTCGGCGAGCACCTTCACGAACGCGTCGGTCGGTACGATCTCCGGCTCGACGCCGAACTCGGTGAGCAGCAGCGGGGTGAGCCCCGGCACCAGGTCCAGATGGAGCAGGCGCCGTACGCGCGTGCCCACCAGGGGGTCGATCTTGTTGCGGGTGGGGCCGTAGCTCATCAGGCCGTCGGCGTAGACGTCGACGGGGGCGCCGGTGAAGATCTGCGTGAGCGCGAGCGCCGGGTTGACCTGGATCGACTCGACGGCCAGCTCGACATCGTCGTCGCCGAGATCCCAGAGCATCCGCACGTACCGCTCCCACAGCACGACGTCGTCGCCGCGCGGGGACCAACCACCCGGGTGGAAGGGGGCGATGGCCTCGTTCCAGGAGCGTACGTCGTCGAAGCGGCCGCGCAGCCGCGCGAACCCCGGCATCGCGTCGAGCGAGGTCGTGGTCTCCGGGGTCGCCGCGTTGTTGCTGATGAGGAGGATGCGGCGGCCGGCGGGGCCGAAGCGGTCGGCGTCCAGGGCGGCGGCGAGCGTCGCGGCGCCGTACAGCGTGGACGCCAGGAAGATCTGGGTCGCCATTACGCGGCCACCTCCGGCGACACGGGCCGACGGCGCAGCCTGCGCAGCCGGGTCGCCCGCTGGACGTCCATGGAGTCGAGCGCGTCGTCCAGCACGCCCTGCGGCATCCGCTTCAGCGCGGCCGCACTCATTGACTTCAATTTGCGCGCCACGGGTGGCTCGAACCTTTCGATGGATCCCAGATGGTGGGAGATGATCGCGCAATAGGTGCGCACGGCCTTCGGCAGGAGTCTGTCGGCGTCCCGGTCCGCCGCGGTTTCCCGTACCACCTGGTCGAATGCCTTGATGAAATCGAGCTGCCGTACGTCGCCGATCTGGGTGAGCGACGAGGCGACCCCGCGCCGGTAGAACACGCCGAGAAGGCTCACCGCGGCGAAGGATTCCGCCTCGCGGTGCAGCCGCCAGATCCAGGGCCGGTCCTCCGCGGTGCGCAGACCGTCGGTGAAGTGCAGCAGGCCCGCGTCGGCGAGCCGGCGGTGGTAGATGCCCGCCCAGGCGTACGCGTAGTCGACGGACGTCGACCGGTCGGCGGGGAGGATCACCTCGCGCGGGTCCAGCACGACGCCGCGCCTGCCGTGCGGGACCCGGTGGACCGAACGGGACCGCGCGGTGCACTGCACATGGTCGGTGCGGACGAAGTCACAGCCCAACCCCTCGATGGCGGCGAGGAGTTGTTCGTAGTAGCCGGGGGCGAGCCAGTCGTCACCGTCCAGGAAGGTGAGGTACTCGCCGCGCGCCGCGTCGAGGCCCGTGTTGCGGGCGGTCGCGAGCCCTCCGTTCTTCTCATGTCTGAGGTGGACGGCGCCGGGAAGCTCGCGCGCCGCACGCTCCAGGATGTCCGGGGTCTCGTCGCGCGAACAGTCGTCGACGAGAATGAATTCGAAGTCGTCGCGCGCGTTCGCGCGCAGACTCCTCAAGGTGTCGGGCGCGTATTGCTGCACGTTGTAGAACGGCACGATGACGGAGAGCTTAACCACGAGGGTGACGTTAGGTGTCGGCCCGTCATTCGTCTCGACCCGCAGTGGGATGCCAGGTGAACGACGCGTGGCGGAATGGTTAACCGGGCTGCCGGGAAGGCGTTTCACGGGCCGATTAGCCATTCGTCGGCATGCTGTTAACCGTTTGTTGCACCTGAGTTGGGCCGCGAATCGAAATGGCTTCCTAGCGTCTGGGACGTGCCAGCAAGTAACCGAAACCCGCTGCGGGTGGCCGTGCTCGCCGATTCCGATACGCGATGGAAATGGGGCGCTCTTACCGCGAACCGCATCGTATCGGACAGTCGGTCCGAGTCCGACGGTCATCGACTCAGCGGGTACCTGCTCCGCGGCCGGGCCACCCCGACGCCCCGGCAGCTCGAAGAGGTGGGTGTGCGCGCGGACTCCCTGCGCGAGGTCACCGCCGTCGAGTTCCTGCGCGAGATGGAGCGGGACGCGCCCGATGTGATCGTGCTCGCCCTGGTGGGCGGGGCGGTCCAGGCCGTGCTGCACGGACTCGCCCGCGTCACCGAGGACGCCCGCCTCACCGGGACCCCCCAGAAGCGGCCCGTCGTCGTCACCGGCTATGTCGGCGTCGTCTACGAGAAGCTCACCGACGGCCTCCTCCTGCGGCACGGCGCGGACGTCGTCCTCGCCAACTCCCGTCAGGACGCCGAGCGCTTCCGCGCGGTGTACGAAGGGGTGGGCGCCGACGCCTCGTCGGTCACGGAGGCCGCCCTGCCGTTCCTCGGCGGCGCGCCCTACCGCACCGAGAACGACCCGTACACCGTCGTCTTCGCCGCCCAGCCCTCCGTACCGGACAGCGCCGCGCACCGCACCTACCTGCTGCGCCGCCTGGCCGAGCACGCCCGGCTGCACCCCGACCGCGAGGTCCTGCTCAAGCTGCGCAGCAAGCCCGGCGAGCACACCACGCACATCGAGGAGCTGCCCTACCAGAAGCTGGCGCAGCGGATCGACGGGGGCCTGCCCGCCAACTGCCGCCTCGTCTACGGGCACATGGGCGAGGTCCTGGACCGCACCGACCTGCTGGTCACCGTCAGCTCCACGGCCGCCCTCGAATCCCTGCACCGGCGCATCCCCACCGCGGTCCTCACCGACCTCGGAGTGCGCGAGGCGCTCGGCAACCACCACTTCACCGGTTCCGGATGCCTCGCCTCCTGGGACCAGCTGGACGCGGGCCACCTGCCCGTGCCCGACGAGCGGTGGCTGGCCCGGCAGGGCGTCGCCGCCGACGGGGCGTACGAGCGGGCCTTCGACGAGGCGAGGCGGAAGGTCACCGACCTCCTCGCCGACGCGGCGGCCGGCCGCATTCCGCCCCTGAAGCCGTACTACGGCCTCACCACCGCCCGCGGCTATCTGCCCGGCATCCTCGCCCGCCACCACCTCGCCCCCGACGGCTCCCCGCTGCCGGGCACCCCCACGGCCGACAGGGACCCCGGCCCCGTACGCCAGATCGTGCGCCGCGCGGCCCGCGGCGCCTACCGCCACGGGGTGCAGCGCGTGGCCCCCGTCATCCGCCGGATGGGCGAGCTGTGACCCGCCACGACCGTCCCGCGGCCGAGGAGCCCGCTGTGACCTCCTATGACCGTTCCGCGGCCGGGGGGCGCGCTGTGGCTTCCCGCGGCCGTCCCGCGGCGGAGGAGTTCGCTGTGACCCGCCAGGACCGTCCCGCGGCCGAGGAGCCCGCTGTGACCTCCTACGGCCGTCCCGCAGCCGGGGGGCGAGCTGTGGCCTCCCACGACCGTCACCGGGCGGCGGAGCCCGCTGCGACCTCCTACGGCCCTCCCGCGGTGGACGGTCGCGCTGTGACCTCCCCCGACCTTCTCCCACTCCCAGGAGCCCCCATGTCCCACCCCGGCCCAGCGAGTACGCCGGTCCGTCGAGTCCTCGCCGTCATTCCCGCCCGCGGCGGCTCCAAGGGTGTGCCCGCCAAGAACCTCGCCCCGGTCGGCGGCGTGCCGCTGGTGGTGCGCGCCATCCGGGAGTGTCTGGGCGCGCGGCTCGTCACGGACGTCGTGGTCTCCACGGACGACCAGGTGATCGCCGAGGCCGCCCGCGCCGCCGGCGCCGAGGTGGTGCTTCGCCCCGCCGCGATCGCCGGGGACACCGCGACCAGCGAGGCCGCCGTCCTGCACGCGATGGACGCCCACGAGGCCCTGCACGGCGCCCGCGTCGACGTCGTCCTGCTCGTGCAGTGCACCAGCCCCTTCCTCACCCGCGAGGACATCGACGGGGTGGCGGCCGCCGTCGTGGAGAACGGCGCGGACACGGCCGTCACGGTCGCCCCCTTCCACGGCTTCATCTGGCGGGACGCGGCGGACGACGCCACGGACGGCTCCCCGTCCGCGGAGGTCCCCGCGCAGCGCTCGGACTCCGTGGGCGGCACGGCGACGCTCGCCAACTCCACCCGCACCCGCGGCGGCTACGGCGTCAACCACGACAAGTCGTTCCGTCCGCGCCGCCAGGACCGCCCCCAGGACCTCCTGGAGACCGGCGCCGCCTACGCGATGGACGCGGCCGGCTTCCGTACCCACAAGCACCGCTTCTTCGGCCACACCGAGCCGGTCCGCACCGACCCGGCCCGCGTCCTTGAGGTCGACGACCCGCACGACCTCGCGCGGGCCCGCGCGCTGGCGCCCCTCTTCGACACGGGCCACGCGAAAGCCCGGCCCACCGCCGCCGACATCGACGCGGTGGTCCTCGACTTCGACGGCACCCAGACCGACGACAGGGTGCTGATCGACTCCGACGGACGGGAGTTCGTCTCCGTGCACCGCGGGGACGGCCTCGGCATCGCGGCCCTCCGCAGGAGCGGCCTGCACATGCTGATCCTGTCCACGGAACAGAACCCGGTCGTCGCCGCGCGCGCCACGAAGCTGAGGCTTCCTGTCCTGCACGGCATCGACCGGAAAGACCTCGCACTGAAGCAGTGGTGCGAGGAGCAGGGCATCGCTCCCGAGCGCGTGCTCTACGTCGGCAACGACGTCAACGACCTCCCGTGCTTCGCCCTCGTGGGCTGGCCCGTGGCGGTCTCCAGCGCCCACGACGTCGTACGCGACGCGGCCCGCGCGGTCACCACCGTCCCCGGCGGTGAAGGCGCGATCCGAGAGATCGCCACCTGGATCCTCGGCCCCTCTCTCGACTCCCTCCACAGTTAAGGAAAGTTCCCGCCATGAGCACCCTCACCTCCGTCACCCCCCTCGACGCCAACTCCCGCCTGCGCCAGTTCGGTTCGAAGACGGCCGGTCCCGGTCAGCCCGTGTACATCACCGGCGAGATCGGCATCAACCACAATGGTGACCTGGAGAACGCGTTCAAGCTGATCGACGTGGCCGCCGACGCCGGCTGTGACGCGGTCAAGTTCCAGAAGCGCACCCCGGAGATCTGCACCCCGCGCGACCAGTGGGACATCGAGCGCGACACCCCCTGGGGCCGCATGACGTACATCGACTACCGCCACCGCGTGGAGTTCGGCGAGTCCGAGTACCAGGCCATCAGCGAGCACTGCGCCAAGCGCGGCATCGACTGGTTCGCCTCCCCGTGGGACACCGAGGCCGTCGCCTTCCTGGAGAAGTTCGACCTGCCCGCCCACAAGGTCGCCTCCGCCTCCCTCACCGACGACGAGCTGCTGCGCGCCCTGCGCGCCACCGGCCGCACGGTCATCCTCTCCACCGGCATGTCGACGCCGAAGCAGATCCGCCACGCCGTCGAGGTCCTCGGCTCCGACAACATCCTGCTCTGCCACGCCACGTCGACGTACCCGGCCAAGGCCGAGGAGCTGAACCTGCGCGTCATCAACACCCTCCAGCAGGAGTTCCCGAACGTCCCGATCGGCTACTCCGGCCACGAGACCGGCCTCCAGACCACCCTCGCGGCCGTCGCCCTCGGCGCCACCTTCGTCGAGCGCCACATCACCCTCGACCGCGCCATGTGGGGTTCCGACCAGGCCGCCTCCGTCGAGCCGCAGGGCCTCACCCGCCTGGTCCGCGACATCCGCACCATCGAGGCGTCGCTCGGCGACGGCGTCAAGAAGGTGTACGAGTCGGAGCTGGGCCCGATGAAGAAGCTGCGCCGCGTCGCGGGCGTCGTCGCGGAGGCCGACTCGTCGGCGGCCGCCGAGCCGGTCGCGGTCTGAGCGCCCGGCCCGCCTTAACGGGAGACGGACAGACGACGATGAGCCCCCGAGTCGGCCGAGCCGCCGACACCGCAGCGGCAGCCGCGCCCGAGCGCACCACGCTCGCCTTCGTGGAGAGCCCGGTCCAGCTGCTCAACGTCCTGGAGTGGGCGCACGCCGCGGCCGCGACCGGCCCGACCGGAGGCCTCACCGTCGTCGTCCTGTCGCCCAACGACCCCATGACCCGTGGGCAGTTGCGCCGCATGGCGCAGCTCGCCCGCGACGAGGGCGTCGAGGTCCGCTGGGAGGAGGCACGCGGCGGCGCGAGCGCCCCCTTCCAGACGATAGGAGGCCTCGCGGGCGCGCTGCGCAGGGCCGACCGGATCGTCATAGGCGACCCGTTCTCCCGCTACGTACAACTGCTCCTGACGATCACCCGTGCCCCCTCCCTCGTCGTGGTGGACGACGGCACGGCGACGATGGAGTTCATCTCCCAGCTCGCCCGCGGCGAACGCCTGGTGCGCTGGCACCGCAAGGGCGGCCGCCCCGGCGCCCGTGACCTGGTCTTCGCGCCGGTCTCGGCCTCGGCCAGGCGCCGCCTCACCCCCGGAGCGTCCCGCACGGTGGAGGTCTTCTCCGCCATGCCGATCGACCAGGCGCCGCCCGGCGTCGACGTCACGGTCAACGCCTTCGCCTGGACCAGGGAGCGCTTCGGCCCGCCCCGCATCACGCGCGGCGCCGACCTGGTCGGCACCTCCCTCGTCGAGACGGGCGTGGTGGACCCCGACCGCTATGTCGAGGCGGTCCGGGCGCTCTCCCTCACCCACGGGGCGACCCGCTACTTCGCCCACCGCCGCGAGAGCTCCGAGAAGCTCCACCGGCTCGCGGTGGAGACGGGCCTCCAGGTGGTCCGCCCCGACCTGCCCCTGGAGCTGATCGCCCGCCGCGGCCCCATCGGCCGTACGATCCTCAGCTTCCCCTCCACGGTCGTCCACACGCTGCCGCTCGCCCTCGCGGGCACGGAGGTGAAGGTGGCGGTCTGCGACATCGACCCGTCCTGGCTCACGGAGAACGCGTCGCCGCGCGCCCAGGGCTTCCTGTCCGGGGTGACGGGGACGGCGCGCGACGTGCACCGGCTGACGTCGGTCATCTCTGCGGCGGGTAGTCCTCGAAGCGTGGGGTCCCCGGCTCCGGGGTGAGCCGGGTGGCGCGGGCCACGAAGCTGATCGCGTGATACCAGCCGGCCAGCATCAGCAGGTCGAGCAGCTGCTCCCGGGTGAACTCGGCGGCGAGCCGTGCCCACAGGGCGTCGTCGATGTCGCCGCCCGCGTGCAGCGCGTCGCTCAACTCGACGAGCAGCCGGTCGCGTCCGGTGGTCCAGCACGGGTCCGTGCTGGACCCGTGGGTCAGGGACGCGATCTGCTCGTCGCTCAGTCCGGCCTTCGCGGCGAAGCGGGAGACGTGGACGGCCCACTCGTACTCGGAGCGGCACAGGGCGCAGACGCGGTCGATGACGATCTCCCGGTCGCGCAGCCCGGCGCTGAAGTTCCGCCCCAGTTCGTAGGAGCCCCAGCCGTGCATCGCGGCGGCCATCGGCACGTTGTGCGCGAACATGCGGAACAGGGCGATGGGTTCCTGCCCCGGCGGCATCATGCGGCGCAGGACGGCGGCGGCCTCGGGCGGGTAGGGGGCTCGGAGGGGCGGTATCCGCTCGTCGGTCACGGCTTCCTCTCGGCTGTTCCTGGTGTTCCTGCGGGCCTTGCGGCCCGGCTCCTCAAGCCTGCCCCGCGAAGCGCTCCACGTACCGCCGCTGCCAGGGCGTCTCCACCGCACGCCGGTCGTAGTTCGTACGTACGAAGGCGACCGCCTCCAGGGCGGGCACCCCGTCGAGTACGGCGATGCAGGCGAGGGCGGTACCGGTCCGCCCGCGCCCGCCCCCGCAGGCAACCTCGACGCGCTCCCCGGCCGACCGGTCCCACACCTGGCGCAGCAGCTCACGCGCCCGCGCGCGGTCACTCGGCAGCCGGAAGTCGGGCCAGCGCAGCCAGGCATGCTCCCAGGGGAGACGCTCCGGTTCCTTGCCGAGGAGATAGACGCCGAAGCCGGGCGGCGGTCCGTCCGGCAGCGGCCGCCGCAGCCCACGCCCGCGGACGAGCCGCCCGGAGGGCAGTCGAAGGACGCCGGGGGCAGTGGGCTGCCAAGTCGCCGTGGTCGCGCTGCGGTCCTCGGTCATGGCCGGTCGGTGCTCCCTGTGGCGTGTTGGCGGTGGCGTGCTGGCGGTGGCGTGCTGGCGGTGGACGCCTCATTCTCACGCGCGGGTCCGTCCGGCTCATTCTCACGCCCGAATCCGTCCGGCGTACAGCGGTCTTCGGACCCCGGTCCGGACCATCGGCCCGCCACCGGGAGATCGGCGTCGGCGCCGTCCACGGCGGGCGCGCCCGAGGCCACCGGCACACTCCGCCTCGCACGCAGCCCGAAGGCGCTGATCAGCGCGGCCAGCAGGGCGGCGCCGAGCGGCACCCACAGGGCCGCCCGGTAGCCGTGGAGCAGGTCCGCCGGCGCACCGGACGCCGTGGCCGCGACGTTGACGGCCGTGACCGCGGAGAGGCCGAGCGCGGCGCCGAACTGGAAGGACGTGTAGAGCAGCGCACCGGCCAGGCCCTGCTCCTCCTCGGCGATCCCGTCCGTGGCGACGATGGTCAGCGGCCCGTAGGCCAGCGAGAACGCGACGCCGATGACGATCATGCTCGGGAGCATCATCGCGTACGTCCAGTCGGCGCCGACCGGCAGGAACAGGGCGTAGGCGAGCGCCGCCAGGAGCAGCCCGCCGAAGATCACCCGGGCGTTGCCGAAGCGGTCGACGAGCTTGGGGGTGAGGAGAGGGGAGAGGATCGCGTCGACGCCCATGATGAGCATCGCGAAGCTGGTCTGGAGCGTCGACCAGTCCCGGAGCTCCTGGAGATAGAGCACGACGAGGAACTGGAAGCCGAAGAAGCCCGCGGCGAAGAGCAGCCCGGAGAGGTTGGCGCGGACCAGGTTGCCGTTGCGCAGGATGCCGAGGCGCACCAGCGGGGCCGCCGAGCGGCGTTCGACCGCGACGAACGCGGCGAGGAGGGCGAGACCGGCGCCGATGGTGGCCGCGGTCCAGCCGGGCGAGGCGTGCGTGGCGCGCTCCACGCCGAGGACGAGCAGCACGATGGCGGAGGTGACGGTCAGGCCGCCCGCCAGGTCGAACCCCTGCCCGGCCACCCGCTGCGGACGCGCCGACTTCGGCACGAAGGCGAGGGCGGCGAACAGGATCAGGGCGGAGAGCACGACCGGCGCGAAGAACACCCAGCGCCAGCCCACCGAGGTCAGCACCCCGCCGACGACGAGCCCGACGGAGAAACCGCCGGCCGCGGTACCCGAGTAGATGAGCAGGGCCTTGTTGCGCTGCGGCCCCTCCTCGAACCCGGTGGTGATGATCGAGAGCCCCGCGGGCGTCATGAAGGCGGCGGCGATCCCGGTGACGAACCGGGCCACGATCAGCATCCACCCCTCGGTGGCGAACCCGCCGAGCCCGGAGAAGACGAGGAAGACGGAGAGCCAGAACACGAACATCTGACGGCGCCCGAAGAGGTCGGCGGCGCGCCCGCCGAGCAGCATGAACCCGCCGTACCCGAGGACGTACGCGCTCATCACCCACTGGAGGGAGCCGGTGGACAGGCCGAGGTCGGCGCGGATGGAGGGCAGGGCGACGTTGAGCATGGCGACGTCGATGCCTTCGAGGAAGATCGCCCCGCACAGGACGAGGAGGACGCCCCATTGGCGCGGAGTCCAGCTGGTGGTGGGCCGTTGTCCGGCGGATCTCTGGGCGCTGTCACTCATGACGACTCAACTCTCCCGCTACGGGCAGCCGTTGACCCTGGTGCTGCCGCTGTTGTTGTCTGCTCAATCACCCTCGGTCAGACGGGGGAGAGGAACAACGGCGAAGATCGCAACGTTCGTTCAATCAGGCTGAACGATCCGACGATCACGGGGGCACCGATGCCGATCGAGCGCGACGAACTGGAGTGCTTCCTCCTCCTCGCCGACGAGCTGCACTTCGGCCGCACCGCCGAGCGGATGCGGCTCTCCAAGGCCCGGGTGAGCCAGCTCGTGCAGCGGCTCGAACGGCGCGTGGGCGCACCGCTGTTCATCCGCACCAGCCGCCGCGTCGCCCTCACCTCGCTCGGCCGGCAGCTGCGCGCCGACCTCGCGCCGCACCACCGCGCCATCGAGGAGGCCCTGGAGCGGGCGGCCGCCACCGCGCGCGGCATCGACGCCGTGCTGCACGTCGGGTTCTCCAACCCGCTCACCGGCGAGATCGTGATGAAGGCGACGGAGGTCCTGCGCGTCAGCCACCCCGGCCTCGCCGTGGAGGTCTGCGAGGTGCCGCTCGGCGACCCTTACGGGCAACTGCGCAGGGGCGAGTTCGACGTGCAGCTCACCGAGCTTCCCGTACGGGAGGACGACCTGGGCGGCGGACCGCCGCTGCTCGCCGAGGAGCGCGTACTGGCCCTGCCCGCCGCCCACCCGCTGGCCGCGCGGGACACGGTGACGCTGGAGGATCTGGCCACCGTCCCCCTCCTCACGCTCGCGGGCGAGGTCCCCGACTACTGGCTGGAACACCACGTCCCCGCCCGCACACCGAGCGGCCGCCCGATCGAGCGGGGCCCCGGGGTGATCAACCTGCAGGAGGGCCTGACGCTGGTCGCGGCGGGCCGGGGCGCGCTGCTGGCCCCCGCCCACACGGCGACGTACTACGCCCGCCCCGGTGTCACGTACGTCCCCTTCGCGGACGCGGCGCCGACGGGCTACGGCCTGGTGTGGCGCCTGGGGCACGACACGGGGGCGGTGGCGGCGTTCGCACGGACGGCACGGGAAGTGGCGGGGTGACCTGACTCGAACGTGCGTTCCCATCTGCGTGGGCGGAGGGGCCGGGTGTGACCGGCGGTACAGCGCAGATCCCGTTTGTCGTGTTTTGCTGTAGAGAGCTGATCGCCCGACCGCCTCTTCCGGGAGCGGTCGCCCACGCCCCCTACAGGCGTCGGACGACTTACGCATCCTCCATGGCGGCGTGAAAGTTTACCCATCCCGATCGGCGGCCATGCGCCACGAGGCCACTATTTCTTCCCCTATCGGGCTGAACTTTTGTTGATCGTGGGTTAGTTGGCCGTTGCATCGCCCTACCCTTCAAAGGGTGAACCAACTGATGTCCCGAGCGTCCGAAAAGGTGTCCGACGGCATGTCCGGAACGGAGTCCGCGCCCGCGGAAACACTCCCCGGCGCGCTGCCCGAAGCGCTGCGCGCCGAACTCGTCGCCTTCCGCCGCGACCTGCACATGCACCCGGAGCTCGGCAACCAGGAGTTCCGTACCACCGCGGCCATCAAGGCCCGCCTTGAGGAGGCGGGCCTCGCGCCCCGTGTGCTGAGCGTCGGCACGGGCCTGGTCTGCGACATCGGCGAGCCGGACGGAGCACGCCCCATGCTCGCCCTGCGCGCCGACATCGACGCCCTGCCCATCCCCGACACCAAGCTCGGGGTGCCCTACCGCTCCACCGTGCCCGACCGCGCCCACGCCTGCGGGCACGACGTGCACACCACCGTCGTCCTCGGCGCCGGTCTGGTCCTCGCCGGTCTGGCGAGCAAGGGGCAGCTGCCCTTTCCGGTGCGGCTGATCTTCCAGCCCGCCGAGGAGGTCCTGCCGGGCGGCGCCGCCGAAGCCATCAAGGAGGGCGTCCTCGACGGCGTAGGGAAGATCATGGCCGTGCACTGCGACCCCCGCGTCGACGCGGGCCGCATCGGCCTGCGGCACGGCCCCATCACCTCTGCCTGCGACCGCCTTGAGGTCTCGCTCGACGGGCCCGGCGGCCACACCGCGCGCCCGCACCTCACCACGGACCTGGTCACCGCGGTCGCCAAGGTCGCCACCGACGTCCCCGCCCTCGTCGCGCGCCGCGCCGACGCACGCTCGGGCCTCTCGCTGACCTGGGGCCGCATCGAGTCCGGGCACGCCGCGAACGTCATCCCGCAGCACGCCGAGCTCTCCGGGACCGTGCGCTGCCTGGACCTCAGGGCCTGGCGGGAGGCGCCCGACCTGGTGCACGACGCCATCCAGGAGATCGCCGGCCTCTACCGCGCCAAGTCCGAGGTCGACTACGTCCGCGGAGTCCCGCCCGTCGTCAACGACGGCGGCGTCGCCGACCTGCTGCGCGACGCCATGGTGGAGCGGCGCGGCCTCCACTCGGTCGAGGACACCGAACAGAGCCTCGGCGGCGAGGACTTCTCCTGGTACCTGGAGCACGTGCCCGGCGCCATGGCCCGGCTCGGCGTCCGCAAGCCGGGCGAGCGCACCGTCCGCGACCTCCACCAGGGAGACTTCGACGCGGACGAGTCGGCCATCACCGTCGGCGTCGAACTCTTCACCGCGGCCGCCCTGTTGGACGCCGCGCGCACATGACCCGGGATGTATCCGGCGCTCGGCACGAATAGGTAACGGCCGGGCGGAAACCCGTTCCCTGCCTTTCTACGCGCGTTAATGTGCGCCGAAATCAGCGCCGTCAGCGGTGCGTTGGGGAACGTGAGGAGTACGTCCTATGCGTCGTGTATCAAGACTTTCCCAAGTGGCCGTGGCGGTGGCGTCGCTCGCCCTCGCGGCTTCCGCGTGCGGCAAGACCAGCAGCGAGGCCTCGCAGGAGAACGGCGGCAAGGAGAAGGGCTCCGGCACCTCGTCGTACAAGGGCAAGGGCATCGGTCTGGCGTACGACATCGGCGGGCAGGGCGACCAGTCCTTCAACGACGCCGCCTACGCGGGCTACTCCAAGGCCCGCAAGGAGTTCAAGATCGGCGGCGTGGACATGGAGCCGGGCGACGGCGAGTCCAGCGCCGACAAGGTCCAGCGCCTCGAACAGCTCGCCAGGCAGGGATACAACCCCGTCATCGGTGTCGGCTTCGTCTACGCGCCCGCGGTGGAGGCGGCCGCCAAGAAGTTCCCGAAGACCACGTTCGGGATCATCGACGACAACACCGTGAAGGCGGACAACGTCGCGGGCCTCGTCTTCCACGAGGAGCAGGGCTCCTATCTGGCGGGCGTCGCCGCCGCGAAGGCCAGCAAGGCCAAACACGTCGGATTCGTGGGCGGCGTGGACATTCCACTCATCCACAAATTCGAGGCCGGATTCGTACAGGGCGTGAAGTCCGTCGATCCCAAGATCGAAATTGAGAAGCGGTATCTGACGGAGAAGCCCGAGGAGGGCGGATTCTCCAGCCCCGACAAGGGGCAGAACGCGGCGAGCGGTCAGATCGAGGCCGGCGCGGACGTGATCTACCACGCGGCGGGGCTCTCCGGGCAGGGCGTCATCCAGGAGACCGGCTCGCAGAAGAAGTGGGCGATCGGCGTCGACTCCGACCAGTACCGGCAGAAGGCCCTCGCCAAGTACAAGGAGTACATCCTCGGCTCGGCCCTCAAGGACGTGGGCGGCGCGGTGTACGACCTGACGAAGTCGGTCGTCGAGGGCAAGCCGATGAAGGGCGAGCAGCGGTACGACCTGGGCTCCGGCCGCGTCGGCTTCTCCGACTCGAACCCGAAGTACACGGCGATGAAGGACGTCGTCGCCGCCGTGGACAAGGCGAAGAAGGACATCATCAGCGGCAAGGTGAAGGTCAAGACCGTTCCGTAGGGCGTTGTACGTAGTACGTCGTGTGGCGACTGGGCGCCTCCCATCCGGGGGGCGCCCACCGCGCGTTCGCCCCCCGGACGCCTGGTGGCCACAGCTCGATAACGGACCGGACAGAAGGGTTCTTATGTGAGGTCTACGCGCGTTACGCTGCGGCGAAATCAGCGCCGGGTGTGGCGCGTACGTGCTTGTGCTTGCTTGTACTAAGGAGTTCTTCTCTATGCGCCGGGTGTCTCGAATAGCTGTCGCGGGCGCCGCGACCGCAGCCCTCGCCGTCTCCGTCTCCGCCTGTGGTGGCACGTCAAGTGACGCCGCCGCGAGCAAGGACGACAAGAACAAGGGCGTCGCCATCGCCTACGACGTCGGCGGCGCCGGCGACCAGTCCTTCAACGACGCCGCGACCGAGGGCATGAAGAAGGCCGCCAAGGAGTTCAAGACCGGCGAGAAGGCCGTCGAGCCGGTCGACGGCGAGTCGGACGCCGACAAGGCGCAGCGCCTGACGCAGCTCGCCAAGCAGGGCTACAACCCGGTCATCGGTGTCGGCTACGCCTACGCACCGGCGATCAAGGAGGTCTCGGCGAAGTTCCCGAAGGTCTCCTTCGGCATCGTCGACGACGAGACCGTCAAGGCCGACAACGTCTCCGACCTGGTCTTCAGCGAGCAGGAGGCGTCCTACCTCGCGGGCGTCGCCGCCGCCAGGACCACCAAGTCCAAGACCGTCGGCTTCATCGGCGGCGTGGACGTCCCCCTCATCCACAAGTTCGAGGCGGGCTTCGCGCAGGGCGTCAAGGACACGAACCCCAAGGTCAAGCTCGTCAAGCAGTATCTGACGGAGAAGGCCGAGGACGGCGGCTTCACCAGCCCCGACAAGGGCAAGACCGCCGCCCAGGGCCAGATCGAGAAGGGCGCCGACGTGGTCTACCACGCCGCGGGCCTCTCCGGTCAGGGCGTCATCGAGGCCGCCGCCGCCAAGAAGGTCTGGGCGATCGGCGTCGACTCCGACCAGTACAAGCAGGACGCGCTCGCCAAGTACAAGAAGTACATCCTGACCTCGGCGACCAAGGACGTCGCGGCCTCGGTCTACAACCTGGCGAAGGCCGTCGAGGACGGGAACGCCAAGGGCGGCGTCGTCCGCGCCGACCTCAAGTCGGGCGGTGTCGCGCTCGCCGACTCGAACCCCGAGTTCATGAAGATGAAGGACGTCCAGGCCGCGATCGAGAAGGCCGAGGCGGGCATCAAGAGCGGCAAGATCAAGGTCAAGACCACGCCGTAACGGCCTGGCCATGGCACCGTCTGCCGTAACGGCGGCGTGATTCTCGTGTGACGGGGTGTGGGGGACGATGGTTCACCCACGCCCCGTTCGCGCGGGCCGCGTTCTCAACTTCCCCTGGTGTGAGATCCCTTCGCACCAGGGACTTCCCCAGCAACACCCAGCAACATCCGGAAGCACCTAGTAGCAGGGGCACTGCGCGCGTAGGCGGCCCCTTTCCTTCAGGCCCTTCAGGCCCTCTGGCCCCCGAGGAGAGTGCGCCATCGACGCGTCCACCAACCCTCCGCCCATCGCCGTCGAACTCGTCGGCATCACCAAGCGCTTCCCCGGAGTCGTGGCCAACCACGACATCCACCTCACCGTCCGCAAGGGCACCGTGCACGCCCTCGTCGGCGAGAACGGCGCCGGCAAGTCGACCCTGATGAAGATCCTCTACGGCATGCAGAAGCCGGACGAGGGCACCATCAACGTCGACGGCGAGCAGGTCGCCTTCGCCAGCCCCGCCGACGCCATCGTGCGCGGCATCGGCATGGTGCACCAGCACTTCATGCTCGCCGACCAGCTCACCGTCCTGGAGAACATCGTTCTCGGCAGCGAGAAGCTGCACGGCATCGGCGGCGCGGCCCGCCGAAAGATCGCCGAGATCTCCGACCGCTACGGCCTCGGGGTGCGCCCCGACGCGTACGTCGAGGACCTCGGTGTCGCGGACCGCCAGCGCGTGGAGATCCTCAAGGTCCTCTACCGCGGCGCCACCACGCTGATCCTCGACGAGCCCACGGCCGTGCTCGTGCCGCAGGAGGTCGACGCGCTCTTCGACAACCTCCGCGAACTCAAGTCCGAGGGCCTCTCGGTCATCTTCATCTCGCACAAGCTCGGTGAGGTGCTCTCCGTCGCCGACGACATCACCGTCATCCGGCGCGGTACGACCGTCGGCACGGCCGTCCCGTCCGAGACGACGCCGCGCCAGCTCGCCGAGCTGATGGTGGGCAGCGAACTGCCCACCCCCGAGACGGCCGAGTCCACGGTCACCGACCGCCCGATGATCCAGGTCGAGAGCCTCAAGCTGCTCGCCGACGGCGACTCGGGCCGCGCCCTGCTCGACGACATCTCCTTCACGATCCACGAGGGAGAGGTCCTCGGCATCGCGGGCGTCGAGGGCAACGGCCAGACCGAGCTGATCGACGCGCTCATCGGCCTCAAGCACGCCGACTCCGGCGCGATCCGCATGGCGGGCGAGGACATCACCGCCGTACCCACCCGCAAGCGGCGCGAGGACGGCATCGGGTACATCCCCGAGGACCGCCACCGCCACGGCCTCCTCCTGGAGTCCCCGCTGTGGGAGAACCGCATCCTCGGCCACGTCACGGAGAAGCCGAACGCGCGGGGCTTCTGGCTCGACCCCAAGGGCGCCCAGGCCGACACCCGCCGCATCGTCGAGGAGTACGACGTCCGTACGCCCGGCATCGACGTGACGGCCGCCTCGCTCTCCGGCGGCAACCAGCAGAAGCTGATCGTCGGCCGCGAGATGAGCCACAAGCCGCGCTTCCTGATCGCCGCCCACCCCACCCGCGGTGTGGACGTCGGCGCGCAGGCACAGATCTGGGACCAGATCCGCGAGGCCCGCCGCGAGGGCCTCGCCGTGCTGCTGATCTCCGCCGACCTGGACGAGCTGATCGGCCTCTCCGACACCCTCCGCGTCATCTACCGCGGACGGCTCGTCGCGGACGCCGACCCGGCCACCATCACGCCGGAGGAGCTGGGATCGGCGATGACGGGTGCCGCCTCCGGTCACCTGGAACACGTCGAGTCCGGTGACGGCTCCGAGGAGTCCGAGGAGGACAAGACCCGATGAAGAAGTTCGACAAGGAGCGCGTGCTCCTCGCGGTGGCCGCACCGGTCATCGCGCTGTTCGTGGCCGTGGCGCTGACCTCGGTCGTGCTGCTCGCGTCGGGCAAGAGCCCGATCGAGCCGTACACCCTGATGCTGGAGCAGATCTCCTACTCCGACGTGCAGGTCCTGACCATCAACCAGGCCGGCATGTACTACCTGGCGGCGCTCGCGGTGGCCATCGGCTTCCGCATGAACCTGTTCAACATCGGCGTCGACGGTCAGTACCGCCTCGCCGCGATGGTCACCGCCGTCGTCGGCGCGCACGTCGCGCTCCCCGCCGCCCTGCAGATCCCGCTGCTCATCGTGGTCGCCATGCTCACCGGCGCCTTCTGGGCCGGCATCGCGGGCATCCTCAAGACGACCCGCGGCGTCAGCGAGGTGGTCGCCACGATCATGCTCAACGCCATCGCGACGAGCGTCATCGGCTACCTCACCCTCACCGAGAACTTCGGCGTCCCGGTCGGCAACAACCAGACCACCGGCGTGATGAAGGAGTCCGGCTGGTTCCCGGGCATCAAGCTGGCGGGCGGCGAGGTCTACGGCTTCGTCTTCGTCGCGATCCTCGCGGGCGTCCTGTACTGGCTGGTCCTCAACCGCACCCGCTTCGGCTTCGACCTGCGCGCCACCGGCGCCTCCGAGTCGGCCGCCGCGGCCTCCGGCGTCAACGCCAAGCGCATGGTGCTGACCGCCATGCTGCTCTCCGGCGCGGTCGCGGGCCTCGCGGGCCTGCCGATCCTGCTCGGCGACACCCACACCTACAGCCTCAGCTTCCCCGCGGGCCTCGGCTTCACCGCCATCGGCATCGCGCTGCTCGGCCGCAACAACCCGGTCGGCATCGCGCTCGCCGCGCTGCTCTGGGCCTTCCTCGACAAGGCCTCGCCCGCCCTGGACTACGCGACCCCGGTCTCCTACGACAAGGAGATCGCGGTGATCATGCAGGGCCTCATCGTGATCGCGGTCGTCGTCTCGTCCGAGACCGTACGCCGCTGGGGCCTGAGCCGTCAGCAGCGTCGCGTCGGTGAGGAACTGGCCGCCGCCGCACGGGCGAAGGCCGACAACGGCAGCAACGGCAACAACGGCAACAACGACACCGCGAAGGAGGTGGCTGCCCGATGAGTACGGCATCCGTGGCCAAGCCCCCGGCCAAGCAGCCCGCCGCGGGCCGCCGCCGCGTCTCGCTCCCCGTCCTCCTGCTCTCCATCGCGGGCGCCCTGGTGCTGATCTCCGTGGTCCGCATCATCACCGGCGCCGACGGCATCACGTCCACCGGCCAGATGTCGACGGCGCTCAAGCTCGCCGTGCCGATCGGCCTCGCGGGCCTCGGCGGCCTGTGGGCCGAGCGCGCGGGCGTCGTCAACATCGGCCTCGAAGGCATGCTGATCCTCGGCACCTGGTTCGGTGCCTGGGCCGGCTTCCAGTGGGGCCCGTGGGTGGGTGTCCTCTTCGGCATCCTCGGCGGCGCGCTCGGCGGCCTGCTGCACGCGATCGTGACGGTCACCTTCAACGTCAACCACATCGTCTCCGGCGTGGCCCTGAACATCCTCGCCCTGGGCGTCACGCGCTACCTCGCGACCTTCGCCTTCGAGGGCGAGGAGGGCGGTACGTCGAAGCAGTCGCCGCCCGTGGACTCCCTCGGGGACTTCTCCGTGCCAGGTCTGTCCGACTGGCTCATGGACCTCAACGGCAAACACTGGTTCCTCGTCTCGGACCTCGCGGGCCTGCTCGGCGGCCTCTTCACCAACCTCTCGCCGCTCACCGTGGTCGCCGTCGCGATGGTGCCGCTGAGCTGGTGGGTCCTGTGGCGCACCTCGTTCGGCCTGCGGCTGCGCTCCTGCGGCGAGAAC
The DNA here is from genome assembly GCF_053589195.1 of Streptomyces sp. NPDC003379. Lineage (NCBI taxonomy): Bacteria > Bacillati > Actinomycetota > Actinomycetes > Kitasatosporales > Streptomycetaceae > Streptomyces > Streptomyces sp. NPDC003379. Next base: position 193,471 of record NZ_JBSFRK010000007.1, read on the forward strand.
CCCATCGCCGCCGAGTCGCTCGGCGTGAACGTCTACAAGTACAAGTACCTGGCCGTCGTCATCTCCGGCGGCTTCGCCGGCCTCGGCGGCGCCTTCCTCTCGCTGGTCGCCTCCAACATCTACCTGGAGGGCCAGACCGGCGGCCGCGGCTACATCGGCCTCGCCGCGATGATCTTCGGCAACTGGATGCCGGGCGGGCTCGCGCTCGGCGCGGGCCTCTTCGGCTACACCGACAGCCTCAAGCTCCGGGGCGGCGGTACGAACGTCCACGCGCTCCTGCTGCTCATCGCGGTCCTGCTGGTCATCGGCGCGATCTACCTCGCCTGGCGCAAGCGGTACGTCCCCGCGGCGATCACCGCGGCCGTCTCCGCGCTGATGTTCCTGTGGTACGGCTTGACCGACGAGGTCCCGAACCAGGTCGTCACCGCCACCCCGTACGTGGTGACCCTGCTGGTCCTCTCGCTCTCCGCCCAGCGGCTGCGGATGCCGAAGGCGGACGGAATGCCGTACCGAAGGGGACAAGGCAAGTGACGACCACCGCTGTCGACGCCGACTGGGACGCCCTGCGGGAAGCCGCGCGCGAGGCCATGTCGCGTGCGTACGCCCCCTACTCCGGCTTCCCGGTCGGCGCCGCGGCGCTGGTCGACGACGGCAGGACGGTCTCCGGCTGCAACGTCGAGAACGCCTCCTACGGCCTCGGCCTCTGCGCCGAGTGCGGCCTGGTCTCGCAGCTCCAGCTCACGGGCGGTGGCCGTCTCACCCACTTCACGTGCGTGGACGGCAAGGGCGAGATCCTGATGCCGTGCGGGCGCTGCCGCCAGCTCCTGTACGAGTTCGGGGGCGCCGAGCTGCTCCTGGAGACGTCGTCGGGTGTGCGGTCGCTGGGCGACATGCTGCCGGACGCGTTCGGGCCGCAGCACCTCAACTGAACCCGGGCCCCCGCCTGTTGGCGGGGGCCTTCTTCGCTGGCGGGCTCTATGCGCGTAGAGTCGGGCCGGTACGACGCCTTAACTGCTGGAAGGACATGCCATGGACGTCATTTCCGTCATCCGCACCAAGCGCGACCGGGGCGAGCTGAGCGACGAGCAGATCGACTGGGTCATCGACGCGTACACGCGCGGCGCGGTCGCCGACGAGCAGATGTCGGCCCTCGCGATGGCGATCCTGCTCAACGGCATGAACCGCAAGGAGATCGCCCGCTGGACCGCCGCGATGATCGCGTCCGGCGAGCGCATGGACTTCTCCTCGCTCTCCCGCCCCACCGCCGACAAGCACTCCACGGGCGGCGTCGGCGACAAGATCACACTGCCGCTCGCGCCGCTGGTCGCCGCGTGCGGCGCGGCCGTCCCGCAGCTGTCGGGCCGCGGCCTCGGCCACACCGGCGGCACGCTCGACAAGCTGGAGGCCATCCCCGGCTGGCGCGCCCTGCTCTCCAACGAGGAGATGCTGAACGTACTTGAGGGCGTCGGCTCGGTGATCTGCGCGGCGGGCGACGGCCTGGCCCCCGCCGACAAGAAGCTCTACGCCCTTCGTGACGTGACGGGAACCGTCGAAGCGATCCCCCTGATCGCCTCCTCCATCATGTCCAAGAAGATCGCCGAGGGCACGGGCTCGCTCGTCCTCGACGTGAAGGTCGGCACCGGCGCCTTCATGAAGAACCTCGACGACGCCCGCGAACTGGCGTCCACGATGGTCGAGCTGGGCACGGACAGCGGCGTCCGCACGGTGGCCCTGCTCACCGACATGTCGACGCCGCTCGGCCTCACGGCGGGCAACGCCCTTGAGGTCCGCGAGTCGGTGGAGGTCCTCGCGGGCGGCGGCCCGGCCGACGTCGTCGAGCTGACCCTCGCGCTGGCCCGCGAGATGCTGGACGCGGCCGGCCTGAAGGACGCCGACCCCGCGAAGGCCCTCGCGGACGGCTCGGCGATGGACGTGTGGCGCCGCATGATCGCGGCCCAGGGCGGCGACCCGGACGCGAAGCTGCCGGTGGCACGGGAGCGGCATGTGGTCACCGCGCCGTCGTCGGGCGTGCTGACCCGCCTCGACGCGTACGACGTCGGCGTCGCCGCGTGGCGCCTCGGCGCGGGGCGTGCGCGCAAGGAGGACGTGGTCCAGGCGGGGGCGGGCGTGGAGCTACACGCCAAGCCGGGCGACTCCGTCGAGGCGGGCGCGCCCTTGATGACCCTGCACACGGACACGCCGGAGCGGTTCGCGTACGCGCTGGAGTCCGTGGAGGGTTCGTACGACATCGCTCCGGCGGGGACGGACTTCTCGCCGGGGGCGATTGTGCTGGACCGGATCGGCTGAGAGCTCGGCTCTGGGGGCGCTACGCCGTCTGCGGGTGTGTGGGGGCTGGTCGCGCCCGCGCGGCGGAGCCGCATATGGACACAGCCCCGCGCCCCTTCGGGGCGCCCCTCTGACCAGGGCTTACTCATGCGGGTGAACGGGATCGGTGGGCCGCCGCCGGTCCCGTTCGGCATGCTGGGATCGGTGACGCACCGAAAGAGGAGACCGCCATGAGCGCACTCACCGTAGGCCATTGGCCCGGCCAGAGCTGGGACGACTTGCTCCGGCTCTGGGAGGAGATGGAGTGGCCCGAGGGCAGCAAGGTGGAGATCATCGATGGGGTCGTCACCGTGTCACCTAGCCCTGCGAACCAGCACAACGTCATGGCGGAGAAGGTGCAGCGCCGCCTCTATTCCGTACTCCCGGAGGACTGGGGGATCTACCAGACGCTGTCCGTTGCCGTGCCATCGAGGCTGGGCGTGTTCACCCCGGATCTTGTCGTGGTTCCTGTTGTGGAAGCCGGAGTCCCCGGCGCCTACCTTTCAGCGGGCGCCGCCGAACTCGTCGTCGAGGTGACATCGCCGTCGAACGCCCACCACGACCGCATCAGTAAGCCCGCGAGCTACGCGGCAGCAGGTGTCCCCCTCTATCTCCTCATCGACCGCTGGGCGCCAGGCGGCCCTAAGGTCACCCTCTACGGCGAACCCCGAGGCGACGTCTACCGCGTCCTGAGCGCCTGCAAGTTCGGTGAGCCCGTCAAGCTCCCCGAGCCCTTCGACCTGGAGATCGACACCAGCGCGTTCCCCGTGGACTGACGCAGGCAGGCTCATCCGGCGGCCCCACCGATGAGTTCCGCCGGCCGCGCCGGTCAACCCTGCGTGGCCGAACCCGAAGAGAACCTCATCCGTATCGCAGGGCCCCTGCGCCCAGACGACATCCCGCCCCTGTGCGAACAGGTCACGGCCGCCCGGCACGGGCCCGGCGACGGCGAGACAGCCGACGTGATCTGCGACGTCTCCGCCGTCACCACCGCCGACCTCACCACCGTCGACGCCATCGCCCGCCTGCACCTGGCGGCCCGCAGGGCCGGGGGCCGGATCCGGCTCAGGAACCCCACCCCTGCCCTGCTTGCCCTCCTCGGTCTTGTCGGCCTCGTCGAACTGCTCGGGCTAGTCGTCGAGATGGAGGGGCACCCCGAAGAGCGGGAACCACCGCTGGGTGTCCAGGAAGCAGTGGAAGCCGGCGATGCGGCCCTCTGAGATCTCGACGACCTGGATCGACCAGGGCATGAAGCCGCCGTTGTCGGGGTCGGGCTTGTACTGGGCGAAGCCCGGTGTGCCGTTCACATTCACCGGGAGCAGGCGGCCGTTGGCGCACGCGGCGCCCATCGTGGACATGAAGCCCGTGATGTCCGCCGTGCCACGCAGCCACAGGTCGAACGGCGGCATCGTCATGACGGCGTCCTCGGCGAGCAGCGCGGTCAGCGCCACCATGTCGTACCCCTCGAAGGCGGCGACATAGCGCTCCAGGAGCTTCTGCTGCTCCTCGTCCAGCGGGTCGGAGACGGCCGTGTCGTCCGCCGGCCGCTCGGCGAGGGTGGCGCGGGCCCGCTGGAGCGCGCTGTTCACCGAGGCGACGGAGGTGTCGATCAGCTCGGCGACCTCGCTGGCCTTCCAGGCGAGGACCTCGCGCAGGATCAGCACCGCCCGCTGCTTGGGCGGCAGGCTCTGCAGGGCGGCGACGAACGCAAGGCGCACCGACTCCTTGGCGACGGCGGCCTCGGCGGGGTCGCTGGGCAACGGCAGCATCCGGGCGTCCGGCATCGGCTCCAGCCACGTGTTGTCCGGGCGGGGGGTGAGCGCGGCCTGGGCCAGCGGGGCGGCGGCGGTCAGGTCCATGGGGCGGGCGCGGCGGTTGCCGGCGTTCAGCATGTCCAGGCAGACGTTCGTCGCGATGCGGTACAGCCACGAGCGGACGCTGGAGCGGCCCTCGAACTTCTCGAAGCTGCGCCAGGCACGCACCATCGTGTCCTGCACGGCGTCCTCGGCCTCGAAGGCCGAACCCAGCATCCGATAGCAGTACCCGGTCAGTTCGACCCGGTGCTTCTCCAACGTGACGTCCAGATCGGTCGTCGTCCCTGCGATGTCGCTCATCCCCACCCACCCCTGCGGCTACCGAGAAGGGCCCGCCAGTGAGGCCCGACACATCGGAAGCTACCGCAGCCCACTGACAACGGCCCCCGGAGTGGGACAACCCGCAGGTGAAAGGGGTGGGAGCCCGAGAACAGCGGGAGCCCGAAATCAGCAGGCGTGCGAAATCAGCAGGCGCGCGCAATCAGCAGGCGCGCGCCACGAGCCCGCGTCGCCGCTCCGCCCGCGCCGCGTGCGAACCCCACACCGTCACCGACACGACGCCGAGCACCGCGAGAAGACCGAGCCCCACCGTTCCGGCCCAGCCCCCCGCGTGGAAGGCGACCGCGCCCAGCGTGCCGCCCGCGCTGGAGCCCAGGTAGTACGCGGACTGGTACAGGGCCGACGCCTGCGCCCGCCCGGTCGTGGCCGTCCGGCTCACCGACGAGGACGCCACCGCGTGCCCCGCGAAGAACCCGGCGGTGATGAGCACGAGCCCCAGCAGGACCAGGACCAGGGAGGAGGAGAGGGACAGCAGCAGGCCGCCCGCCGTCGTGCTCACCGCCAGGTACAGCGCGCCGCGCCGCCCGAGCCGGGCCACGAGCTTGCCGGCCGCCGCCGACGAGACCGTACCGACGAGGTAGACGAGGAAGATCGAGCCGATGACGCCCTGGGGGAGCGAGAACGGGGCGTCGGTGAGCCGGTATCCGATCACCGTGTAGACCGCGCCGAAGACGGTCATGAACAGCGCCCCGATCGCGTACAGCCTGCACAGGAGCGGGTTCGACAGATGCGTACGCACCGTGCGCGCGAGGGACTTGGGGTTCAGCGAGCCCGGCGTGAAGTGCCGCGGCGCGGGCAGCAGCGCGCGGAAGGCGACCGCGCACAGCACCGCGACGACGCCCACGACGGCGAGCGCCGCACGCCAGCCCCAGGCCTGCGCGACCCAGCCCGTGACGATGCGCCCGCTCATCCCGCCGATGGAGTTGCCCGCCACGAACATGCCGATCGCGGCCACCAGCGCCTTGGGCCGCACCTCCTCGGCGAGGAACGCCATCGCCGACGCCGGGAGCCCCGCGAGGGCCGCGCCCTGCACGGCCCGCAGCGCGATGAGCACCTCGACGGACGGCGCGAAGGGGACGAGGAGTCCGACCGCCACCGCGACGGTCAGGGACGCGGTCATCACCGCGCGCCGCCCATAGCGCTCGCTGAGCGCGCTCAGCGGCAGGACGAAGAGAGCCAGTGCGCCCGTGGCCGCCGAGACCGTCCAGCTCGCCGTGCTCGCGCTCGCGCCGAAGTCGGCGGAGAGCAGGGGCAGCAGGGCCTGCGTGGAGTAGAGGAGGGCGAAGGTGGCGACGCCCGCGAGGAAGAGCGCGAAGCTCATCCGGCGGTAGCCGGGACCGCCCGGTGTCAGACGGGAGTCGGCGGCGGGGGACGACGGGGTGAGGGCGACCGCGTGGGTGGCGGACGCCCCGCTACTGGCAGGAGGCATGCCACGAACGTACGAGCCCTTTTCTGATGCGTCCAATGCATGGAATCGCCATAATCGTTCCCATGCAGCATCAACGAAGGTCACAGCCGCGCCTGTCACACAACAGTGACGTGGAGGACATCGTGACGCTGCTCGCGCCACGCCTCGCGTACTTCGCGGGGGCCGCCCGCGCCGAGCACGTCACGCGCGCCGCGCAGGAGATGCAGATCCCCCAGTCGACGCTCTCCCGCGCGCTCGTACGGCTCGAACGGGACCTCGGCGTCGACCTGTTCGCGCGCCACGGCCGCACCGTCTCGCTCACCCCGGCCGGCCGCACCTTCCTCGCCTCGGTCGAGCGGGCCCTCGGCGAGGTGGAGCGTGCCGCCGAGTCGGTGCGCGCCGACGCCGACCCGGCCTCCGGCAAGGTGGCCTTCGGCTTTCTGCACACCATGGGCTCGGAGACCGTGCCCGGCCTGATCCGCGCCTTCCGCGCCGATCACCCCAGGGTGCGCTTCAGCCTCGTACAGAACTACGGCGAGGCCATGATCGAACGCCTGCGCGCGGGCGAGCTGGACCTCTGCCTCACCTCACCCGTGCCCGACGCCCCCGACCTGGTCGCCCGCCGCCTCGACGAGCAGCGTCTGCGTCTGGTGGTGCCGGACGACCACCGCCTGGCCACCCGTAAGCGGGTCCGCCTCGCCGAGGCCGCCGACGAGGCCTTCGTGACCCTGGAGCCCGGCTACGGCCTGCGCCGCATCACCGACGACCTCTGCCAGGAGGCGGGCTTCAAGCCCCGCGTCGCCTTCGAGGGCGAGGAGGCGGAGACCCTGCGCGGCCTGGTCGCGGCGGGCCTCGGGGTGGCCCTGCTGCCGCCGCCCGCCGTGCCCCGGCCCGGAGTCGTGGAGCTGACGGTGACCGGGCAGCGGGCGGTGCGCGAGATCGGCGTGGCCTGGCTGGGCGGCCATCCGGACACCCCACCGGTGGCGGCGTTCAAGAAGTTCCTGCTGAGCAGAAAGGGGAACCTGCTGGGGAATTCGAGCCCGTCCGGCGATTGAGGACGAACTCGGCGAAGCCGGTGACGGCAGAGCCCCGTCGCGGGGTCACCTCCGCAAGGACTGCCCGAAACCGGAAGCGAGAGGCATACGCAGCCCCAGCGGCGGCGGAGCCGCCAGCGCGTCCTCCAGCGGACGGGCGAAGCCCGTCCCGAGGAGGGTGCCCAACACGAAGTCCGAGGCCAGCGCCAGGACTTCCGACTGGTGCTGCTGCAACCGGTGCCCGTCCGAGTGCACCTCGAACCGGCACACATCACGGTTCACCTTCTTCGCCCGCTCGGCGAACCGGAACGACAGCTCCGGGTCGGTCCGCTCGTCGTTCGTGCCGTGCACGATGAGCACCCGCCGCCCCGCGAGGTGCTTCACCGGTTCAGGTGGCGCGGCCACGTCGTCCTCGGGCAGCCAGGGCGCCATCGCCAGGACCGAGTTGACGGCCTCGTGCCCGCCCGCGCGCAGCGCCGCCCGGCCGCCCATGTCCACTCCGGCCAGACAGACCGGGACATCGCCGTAGAGACGTACGACCTCGTCCGCCGCCCACTCCGTGTCCTCGGCGAGCTGCGCCTGCGCGCCGTTCCAGCCCCGGCAGCGGTAGTGCACGACGTGTGCGGCGAGGCCCGCCGGGCGCCCGTCGTGGGCCAGTCTGCGCCCGAGCGCGCGCACGGCGCCCGCCGCCAGCGGCGAGGGTCTGCGGGCGGACGTCTCGCAGCCGCCGGGCAGCAGAAGGACCACGCCGCTCACCGCCGAAGGCGCCGTCCCGATCACGCGCCCGAGCCTGGGCGCGCCCGCGGGCCTCGCCGTCCCTTGCTGTGCCATGACAGAACAGTGTCAGAAGCGATGGTGTACGCCACCCGTCCGCCGGGTCACTGTTACGTATCGACCAGTGAGTTCTACGCGCGTAGGCGCTAGAGTGCCGAAATGACGAGCCAGACACACACGACCGGTCACACGGACCGTGAAACGCCCAGCGCCGACCAGATCCGCCGCGCCCCCAAGGTGCTCCTCCACGACCACCTCGACGGCGGCCTGCGCCCCGGCACGGTCGTCGACCTCGCCCGCGCGTGCGGGTACGAGGGGCTGCCCGAGACCGACCCCGACAAGCTCGGGATCTGGTTCCGCGAGGCGGCCGACTCCGGCTCCCTGGAGCGCTATCTGGAGACCTTCGCCCACACCTGCGCGGTGATGCAGACGAAGGACGCCCTCAAGCGCGTGGCCGCCGAGTGCGCCGAGGACCTCGCCGAGGACGGCGTGGTCTACGCCGAGATCCGGTACGCGCCCGAGCAGCACCTGGAGAACGGCCTCACCCTCGAAGAGGTCGTCGAGGCGGTCAACGAAGGCTTCCGCGAGGGCGAGCGCCGCGCGAAGGCCAATGGCCACCGCATCCGCGTCGGCGCCCTGCTCACGGCCATGCGGCACGCCGCCCGCGCCCTGGAGATCGCCGAACTCGCCAACCGCTACCGCGACCTGGGAGTGGTCGGCTTCGACATCGCGGGCGCCGAGGCGGGCTTCCCTCCCACCCGCCACCTCGACGCCTTCGAGTTCCTCAAGCGCGAGAACAACCACTTCACGATCCACGCGGGCGAGGCCTTCGGCCTGCCGTCGATCTGGCAGGCCCTGCAGTGGTGCGGCGCCGACCGCCTCGGCCACGGCGTGCGCATCACCGACGACATGGAGATCGCCGAGGACGGCACCGTGACGCTCGGCCGCCTCGCGTCCTACGTACGGGACAAGCGCATTCCGCTGGAGCTCTGCCCGACGTCCAACCTCCAGACGGGCGCCGCCAGCTCCTATGCCGAGCACCCCATCGGTCTGCTGCGCAAGCTGCATTTCCGCGCCACGGTGAACACCGACAACCGCTTGATGTCGGGCACCAGCATGAGCCGCGAATTCGAGCACTTGGTCGACACGTTCGGCTACACGCTCGACGACATGCAGTGGTTCACAGTCAATGCGATGAAATCAGCGTTCATTCCTTTCGATGAACGGCTCGCCATGATCAATGACGTGGTCAAGCCCGGCTATGCCGAGCTGAAGTCCGAATGGCTGTTCCGCCAGACCGTCTCGACCAGCGCGTCTGTCGGCAGCTAACGGGCACGGTCGCGTCCTCGCGCGACGCGTGGGCGGCCGGGTCTTCCGTCCCCCGGCCGCTTTTCGCTGTCCGCTGCCCGTGATCCGGGGTGTACACGGTCGTTGAACCGTCAGATCCCCGTCATCGAATTCGCAAGGACGCATTGAAGATGAAGCAGTCTGCCGCCAAGACCCTCGGTGTCGCCGCCCTCGGTGCCGCTTTCGCCGTCGCCGGTGCCGGTGTCGCGAACGCCGCCCCCGCTCTCCCGGACGCGGCATCGGCCCTGGGCCCGGTCGCCTCGGGCCTCCCCGTCGGGCAGGCCGCCAAGACGCTGCCCGCCGGCGCCCCCGAGGCCGTGGCCGCCGGTCAGAACGCCCTCGGCAGCGGTCTGGCCACGACCGGACCCGCCCTCGACAAGGCCGCCCCTTCGGCCCTGCCTACCGATGGCAAGGGCAAGGGAAAGAGCAACGGCAAGGGCAAGGGCGCCGCCAAGCCCCAGTCCCCGATCGCCGGCCTGCTCGGCGGCCTGCCCCTCGCCGGCAACGGACTCAACGGCCTGCCGCTCGGCTGACCTCCCCCGCACACACCGATGGGGCGCCCCTCCACCAGGAGGGGCGCCCCATCGCGCCGTATCACCAGGCCTGGCGGGCGGCCTTGTCCTCGGAGGGCAGCAGGAACCACAGGGCTATGTAGAGCAGGACCTGCGGGCCGGGCAGCAGGCACGAGGCCACGAAGATGACGCGCATCGTCGTCGCGGAGGTGCCGAAGCGCTTGGCCAGGGAGGCGCAGACGCCGCCGATCATCCGGCCGTGGGCGGGGCGGGCAAGGGCGGTCATGGCGGGCTCCTTCACGAACCGTAGGTGGGAGGCTCTCTGTGCCTCGATGCTTCAAAGCTACGGCTGCCCAGCGGGTGGAAGCGTCGCTCTACGGTGCGATCCCGACCCTGGGAATCGTCGGGGTCGACCCCTGAGACCCTTGAGGGGTCCCCTCCCGCAGAAGGGCCGTGACGTGGTCGGGGCCGACGCGGCGGCGGAGCCTGGCCCTGGCCGCGGGCACCACGGCGATGTGCGCGAGGGCCACCCCGAGGGTGTTCAGAAGCAGCGAGTCGATGTCGACGACCTGCCCGGGGACCCCCGTCTGCAGCAGTTCGATGCCGAGCGAGAGCAGCGCCCCCGCGGCGATCGTGCGCACCAGGGAACCCCACGGCGACACGAGGAGCCGCCCGCCGGCCAGCGGCAGCAGCACGCCGAGCGGGGCGAGCAGCAGCAGGCCCTCACCGATGCGGCGGGCCGCCTGCAGGCCGCCGAGCGCCAGATCCGCCTTGATCCCGGCGAGCGGCCGCAGATTCGCGGCGCTCACCCAGGGGACGTCCAGTGGACGCAGCGTGATCCATCCGACGAGCAGAAGATGTGCGACGAGGAGGAATCCCCCCGCCGCACGGAAGCGGATGGCGGCAGTACGGCCGCCCGAGCCTTGACGCACGCCCCCCAAGACGCCAGAGGCGGCAGGATCGGTTCCGCGTACCCGCGCCGGTTACTCCACGGTCTTGGTCGGCAGCGCCACCGTGCCGGGCCGGGAGCGGACCTCGGGCGTGCATGCGTAGCGCCGCAGCGGGTCGTCCGCGGTGCCGCCCATGACGACCGTGCGGTCCTGCGCCGCGGCGGCGCTGTCGGCCAGCGTGCACACGATCTGCGCGAGCGCGAACGCGGACAGGTCCTGCGGCGGCGTACTGAAGCGGAGCGCTTCCTCGGGGTCGCCGTCGGCGGGCCCGGAGACCGTGGTGCCGCCGCGCACGTCCGTGGCGAGGCCCGCCTGCTTCTCGGACTCCGAGGGCGGCGAGGCCAGCTCGTCGAGGAGGGCCTGCGCGATCCGCACCCGGTCGGTGGTCGCCTTGTCCTCGTGGATCCGCACGGTCCTGTCGACGCTCACCAGCTGCGCAGCGCACACCAGGAAGACCTGCACCGGAACCCCGCTGCCCGACTGCGAGGCGATGCTGGAGCCCGACTGCACGCACGGCACGCGCGACGGCGCGGGCCCGAAGTCGGTGGGCACCTCCGTCGACCTGATCCCGCACCCGGCGAGCGCGGCGGCGAGCACGGCGGTGGCCGCCGCGGCGCGGATCCGTCGCCCGTTCATGCCTGGCCTCCCTCGGCGCGGTCCTCGGCGCCCTCACTGTCGGGGTCGGCGTCGCTCTCGCTGTCGCACGGCAGCCACAGCGTGAAGACGGCGCCGCCCTTGGGGCAGTTGGCCGCGGAGATCTCGCCGCCGTGGATGTGCGCGTTCTCCAGGGCGATGGACAGCCCCAGGCCGCTCCCCTCGGACCGGGGCCGGGACGCGCTCGCCTTGTAGAAGCGGTCGAAGACGTGCGGCAGCACGTCCTCGGGGATGCCGGGTCCGTGATCGCGTACGGAGATGACGAGCTTCGCGTCCTCCAGGCGCACGGAGACCTCCACCGGGGAACCGCCGTGCTTGAGGGCGTTGCCGATGAGGTTGGCCAGGATGACGTCCAGGCGCCGCGGGTCGAGCCGGGCGGTGATGCCGCGCTCGGCGTCCAGCTCGACCGCGTCCAGCCAGGCGCGCGCGTCGATGCACGCGGTGATCTGGTCGGCGATGTCGACGTCGTCCAGGACCAGACGCGCGGTGCCCGCGTCGAAACGGGTGACCTCCATGAGGTTCTCCACGAGATCGTTCAGGCGGCGCGTCTCGCTCACCACGAGCCGTACGGCCGGCTCGATCATCGGGTCGACGGAACCGGTCTCCGCGTCGAGCTCCTCCTCCAGGACCTCGGTCACGGCGGTGATCGCCGTCAACGGCGTACGCAGCTCGTGCGACATGTCGGCGACGAAGCGCCGGGACGCCTCGTCACGGGCGCTCATGTCGGCGACCTTTTTCTCCAGGTTCTCGGCGGTCCTGTTGAACGTCCTTGACAGATCGGCCAGTTCATCGGTGCCGGACACGCGCAGCCGCGTGTCGAGCTTGCCCTCACCGAGCCTGCGCGCGGCGACACCCAGCCGGTGCACGGGCTTCAGTACGGTCGTCGCCGCGGCCTGCGCGAGCAGCGCGGAGCCGATCAGCGCGAGAGCCGTGGCGATGGCGAGGGACCAGCCGAGCGAACTGAGGTCCTTGGCCTCGGGCTCCAGGGACTTGAGCATGTAGCCGGTCGGGCCGCCGCCGATCACCGTGGCACCACCGATCAGGTACGGCGTGCCGTGGTCCACGGTCCGCTGCCAGTACAGGTGGTACGGGCTGTCGTTGCCGGACGTCAGCTCCTGCTTCTTGGCCACGGCCTTCTGCAGCGAGTCCGGCACCTTGGCGAGCGTGAACGCGTCCAGGTCGGAGTAGCCGACGATCCGGCCGCCGCCCTTCTTCTCGGCGACCAGGAGCACGCTGTAGCGCTGGCTGCTGTTGGCCATCTGCCCGGCCGCCGACTGCAGTTCCTCCTGCGTCGCGTCGGCGCGCAGCGCGCCCGCGCGGGTCTGCATCTGCTGCCGGAAGTCCTTGAGCGCCGCGTCCTGGGCGCGCGTCAGGACGGCCTCGCGGTTGAGCCAGTACGCGATGCCGGACGCGGTGACGGCGGCGGTGAGCGCCACGAGCCCGAAGACCAGGACGAGCCGCAGTCGCAGACTCGTGAAGCGCAACCCCGCCAGGAGGGCCTTGCGCGCCGCGGGCAGCCCGCGGAGCTTGTCCTGCGGTTTGGTCACTGAGGAGTGTCCAGCCGGTATCCGACGCCGCGCACCGTGCGGATCAGCGTGGGCGACGACGGGACGTCCTCGACCTTGGCGCGCAGCCGCTGCACGCACGCGTCGACGAGCCGCGAGTCACCGAGGTAGTCGTGCTCCCACACCAGACGCAGCAACTGCTGCCGTGACAGGGCCTGTCCGGGCCTGCGGCTCAGCTCCAGGAGCAGCCGCAGCTCGGTCGGCGTGAGCTGGAGGTCCTCGCCGTTCTTCGTCACGGTCATCGCGGCCCGGTCGATGACGAGCGAACCGAACGTCGCCGCGTCATTGGCCTCCCGCTCACCGCGCCGCAGCACGGCCCGGATCCGGGCGTCGAGGACCCGCCCCTGCACGGGCTTGACCACGTAGTCGTCGGCGCCGGACTCCAGGCCCACGACCACGTCGATGTCGTCGCTGCGGGCGGTCAGCAGGATGATCGGCAGCTGGTCGGTGCGCCGGATGCGACGGCACACCTCGAACCCGTCGATGCCCGGCAGCATCACATCCAGCACGATCAGGTCCGGCCGCTGCTCACCGAGCAGTTTCAGGCCGTCCTCGCCGGTGGCAGCAGTGGCCACCCGGTGCCCCTGGCGCGTCAGCGAGAGCTCCAGGGCCGTCCGGATGGCGTCGTCGTCCTCGATCAGCAACAGGGAAGGCACGGAGGTCATTCTGTCCCATGCTCGGCGCCAGTTCGACTGCTGGAGCGCTCCCACACCCAACCCCCACGACCGAAAGGTGTCTCCCGGCCCTGTGACAGGCCTGTGACAGTCGGCGGACACCGTCATGAAGTGGGTCCGGCAGAGTTCTGGTCACACGCAAGAAGCACGGAAGCAAGACGGAACAAGCCGGACTCCACCGATGGGGGGCGCGAGATGAATACGCTGCACAGCACCAGCTCAAGCGCAGTTGTCACGCGTCTCCACGACGTCGGACGGGGCTCTGAGAAGTCCGGTGCCGTGAGCGGGCGGGGGTGCGCTCGCGGCGCCGGGCGTCAGCACACCACGTACATGACGGTGGTTGACGCGCCGCACGGGGGAAGCGCGTACGGGGAGGGCACGGGGGGGCGGAAGACCTTGTCGGAGGCGGAGTTCACCGCCTACGTCCAGGAGCGCCGCGCCTCTCTGTACGCCACGGCCTATCACCTGACCGGCGACCGCTTCGAGGCCGAGGACCTGCTGCAGAGCGCCCTCTTCTCGACGTACCGCGCCTGGGACAGGATCAGCGACAAGGCGGCGGTCGGGGGCTACCTCCGCCGCACCATGACCAATCTGCACATCAGCGCGTGGCGCCGCCGCAAGCTGAACGAGTACCCGACCGAGGAGCTGCCGGAGACGGTGGGCGACACGGACGCGATGCGCGGCACGGAGCTGCGCGCGGTTCTCTGGCAGGCCCTGGCCCGCCTCCCCGAACTGCAGCGGACGATGCTCGTGCTCCGCTACTACGAGGGTCGCACCGACCCCGAGATCGCGGACATCCTCGACATCAGCGTGGGCACGGTGAAGTCCAGCATCTGGCGCTCCCTGCGCCGGCTGCGCGAGGACGAGGTCCTCAGCTTCGGCCGTGACCAGGAGGAGTCCTTCGGCGAGTTGGTCGCCTGAGGATCGGGGGGAACACGGGGGAGACAAGTAGCGGGACCGGGAGACCTGGGGGGGCCTTCCGGTCCTTCTGCTTTTCCAAAGGAGGCCGACGCGGGGCAAACGGGTGGGTGGGAGAGATCGCCGCGAAGCGGCGGCCTGGACGCCACTCAACGCGATGCCGCGACACACCGTCCGGCCGCGGCCGCGGCGACCCGGCCCAACGCCTCGTCGGCCCCGCAGGGATACGCCCCGAGGGCGGCCTGCCGAGCCACGATCGCCCGCTCGGAGCGCATGAGCCGCCACCCCCTCCGCAGGAGGAACGGCACGGACTTGCGGCCCTCCCGCAGATCCCGGAGAAGCCGCCGCCGGAACGTGGTGGAGGGCCGCCCCCGAAGACAGAGGGCGTCGGCGAGCACGCCGGCCTCCCGGCACCGCTCCACGATGTCCGCCGCGAAGATCCCCTCCGCGATGAACACGGGCGAGCGCTCGATGTCGAGGGACTCCTGCCCGGTGCGGGCGCTGGACGCGATGTCGTACACCGGGACGCGCGTACGCCCCGTGCGGCACAGCTCCTCGATGGCGGCGAGCGCCACGTCCGCGTCCCAGGAGGCGGGGGAATCCCAGTCGATGTCCGAACTGCCTGGGACCTGGGGCAGCGTGGGGTCGTCGCCCTCTTTGTAGAAGTCGTCCAGACAGAGGACGGGCAGCCCGGAGCGGGCGGCGAAGGACGACTTGCCCGAGCCTGAGGGGCCGCAGAGCAGCACGACGCGGGTGGGTATCGGCGGATGGGAGCTCACGAGAGAACAGTGTGCGGCATCGCGCCGCGCCGGCGCTCCTCGCGGGTGGCCCTTTGCCGGTGCCGTCACGGCTCAACTACGCTGTGTGCTCGCACGATCACCCACAAATATGGGCGGTACTCATGGCACGACACGCGACACCCAGGTCACCCCGTCCCGGCTCCCGCGCGCTGCTGCGTGCGGGGCTCGCGCTCACCGCGGCGGGCGCCGCGCTCGGTGCGGGCGGTGCCGGCGCGAGTGCGGCGGAGCCGGTCGAGGGGGGCTCGGCGGTGTCGGCGCTGACGGGGGCGGTGGACAGCTCGGCGGCAGGTGGGCTCGGCCCGGCCAAGGACCTGCGCCTCGACCCGCTCGCGGGCACGGGCGTCGACCCGCTCGACAACTCCCTCGGCACACAGGTCGCGGACTTCGAGCCGGTCACCACCGCCGCCGCCACCGGCCCGATCGCCCGGGGCGGCTCCTTGGACGACCTGCCGGTGGCGGGCCCCGCGACGGGGCTGCTGCCGGGCTAGGGCACCGGGCCGGGGCACCGACAGAGTGGCGTGCCGAAGCCCCGGCCTCCTGGACGGAGGGGGCCGGGGCTTCGGTGCGGAGATGGCTGGCGGCCGGTGGCTAGTAGGCCGAGCCGGAGGCTCCCAGGGAGCCCGTGGGGTGCCAGACCGTCTTCGTCTCCAGGAAGGCCGTCAGGCGGCGCGTGCCGGGGTCGGCGGTCCAGTCCGTGTCCACAGGCTGTGGACGCAGGACGCGCTTGAGGTTGTCGGCGGCCGCGATCTCCAGGTCGCGCGCGAGGTCCGCGTCCGCGCCCGTCACGTCGATCGCGTTGACGTCCTGGTGCGCGGCGAGCGGAGCCGCGATTTCCGCGGTCCTGCCGGTGAGGATGTTGACCACCCCGCCGGGGACGTCGGAGGTCGCCAGGACCTCGCCCAGCGAGAGCGCCGGGAGCGGGGCCTTCTCCGAGGCGATCACGACGGCCGTGTTGCCCGCCGCGATCACCGGGGCGAGCACTGACACCAGGCCGAGGAAGGACGAGTCCTGCGGGGCGAGGACGGCGACCACGCCGGTCGGCTCGGGCGTCGAGAGGTTGAGATACGGGCCCGCGACCGGGTTCGTCCCGCCCACGACCTGGGTGATCTTGTCGGTCCAGCCCGCGTACCAGACCCAGCGGTCGATCGCCGCGTCGACGACCGCGGCGGCCTTGGACTTCGACAGGCCCTCGGCGTCCGCGATCTCGCGTACGAACTGCTCGCGGCGGCCCTCCAGCATCTCGGCGATGCGGTAGAGGATCTGGCCGCGGTTGTACGCGGTCGCGCCCGACCAGCCGCCGAACGCCTTGCGTGCGGCGACGACCGCGTCACGGGCGTCCTTGCGGGAGGAGAGGGGCGCGTTGGCGAGCCACCTGCCCTTTGAGTCGTTCACCTCGTACACCCGGCCGCTCTCGGAGCGGGGGAACTTGCCCCCGACGTACAGCTTGTAGGTCTTGAAGACGCTCAGTCGGTCAGTGCGCTCAGACATCGAGGTACGCCTCCAGGCCGTGACGGCCGCCCTCGCGGCCGAAGCCCGACTCCTTGTAACCGCCGAACGGCGAGGTCGGGTCGAACTTGTTGAATGTGTTGGCCCAGACGACGCCCGCCCGGAGCTTGTTCGCGACCGCGAGGATGCGCGAGCCCTTCTCCGTCCAGATGCCGGCGGAGAGGCCGTACTGCGTGTTGTTGGCCTTGGCGACGGCCTCGTCCGGCGTGCGGAAGGACAGGACCGAGAGGACCGGGCCGAAGATCTCGTCGCGGGCGATGGTGTGCGCCTGCGTGACGTTCATGAAGAGCGTCGGCGCGAACCAGTAGCCGGAGGTGGGCAGCTCGCACGCCGGCGACCAGCGCTCGGCGCCCTCCGCCTCGCCGGTGTCGGCGAGCGCGGTGATGCGGGCCAGCTGCTCGGCGGAGTTGATGGCGCCGATGTCGGTGTTCTTGTCCAGCGGGTCGCCGAGACGGAGGGTGGAGAGCCGCCGCTTGAGGCTGTCGAGCAGCTCCTCCTGGATCGACTCCTGTACGAGGAGACGCGACCCGGCGCAGCAGACCTGGCCCTGGTTGAAGAAGATGCCCGTGACGATGCCCTCGACGGCCTGGTCGATGGGGGCGTCGTCGAAGACGATGTTCGCGCCCTTGCCGCCCAGTTCGAGGGTGACCTTCTTGTCCGTGCCCGCGACCTGCCGGGCGATCGCCTTGCCGACGGCCGTGGAGCCGGTGAAGGCGACCTTGTTCACGTCCGGGTGGGCGGTCAGGGCGGCGCCCGCGTCGCCGTACCCGGGAAGGATGTTGACGACGCCCTTGGGCAGGCCCGCCTGGCGGCAGATGTCCGCGAAGAACAGGGCGCTCAGGGGGGTGGTCTCGGCGGGCTTCAGGACGACCGTGTTGCCGGTCGCGAGGGCCGGGGCGATCTTCCAGGCCAGCATCAGAAGCGGGAAGTTCCAGGGGATGACCTGGCCCGCCACGCCGAGCGGCGCGGGGTTCTTCCCGTACCCGGCGTGGTCGAGCTTGTCGGCCCAGCCCGCGTAGTAGAAGAAGTGCGCGGCGACCAGGGGGAGGTCCGCGTCGCGGGTCTCCTTGATGGGCTTGCCGTTGTCCAGGGTCTCCAGGACGGCCAGCTCGCGGCTGCGCTCCTGGATGATCCGGGCGATCCGGAAGAGGTACTTGGCGCGCTCGGCGCCCGGCAGCGCCGACCACTTCTCGAAGGCCTTGCGGGCGGCCCGCACCGCGCGGTCGACGTCTGCCTCGCCCGCCTGAGCGACCTCGGAGAGGACCTCCTCGGTGGACGGGGAGACCGTCTTGAAGACCTTGCCGTCGGCGGCCTCGGTGAACTCGCCGTCGATGAACAGGCCGTACGACGGGGCGATGTCGACGACCGAGCGGGACTCGGGCGCCGGGGCGTACTCGAAGGGGGAAGTCATCTGGATCAGTCCACCGTCACGTAGTCGGGGCCGGAGTAGCGGCCGGTCGCCAGCTTCTGGCGCTGCATCAGCAGGTCGTTGAGGAGCGACGAGGCGCCGAAGCGGAACCAGTGGTTGGACAGCCAGTCGGGGCCCGCCGTCTCGTTCACCAGGACGAGGAACTTCACCGCGTCCTTCGTCGTGCGGATGCCGCCCGCGGGCTTCACCCCGATCTGTACGCCGGTCTGCGCGCGGAAGTCGCGGACGGCCTCCAGCATCAGGAGGGTGTTGGCGGGGGTGGCGTTGACGCCGACCTTGCCGGTCGAGGTCTTGATGAAGTCGGCGCCGGCGATCATGCCGATCCAGCTGGCGCGCTTGATGTTGTCGTACGTCGAGAGTTCGCCGGTCTCGAAGATGACCTTCAGGCGGGCCGTGCCGCAGGCCTCCTTCACGGCGCGGATCTGCTCGAACACCGTCATGTAGTCACCGGAGAGGAAGGCTCCCCGGTCGATGACCATGTCGATCTCATCGGCGCCGGCGGCCACGGCCTCGCGCACGTCGCCGAGCTTCACCTCGATCGCGGCGCGGCCCGCGGGGAAGGCGGTCGCGACGGAGGCGACCTGCACGCCGCTGCCCGCGACGGCCTCCTTGGCGGTGGCGACCATGTCCGGATACACGCAGACGGCCGCGGTGCGCGGGGTCTCACGGTCGGTGGGGTCGGGGTTGACGGCCTTCGCGCCGAGCGCCCGGACCTTGCCCGGGGTGTCGGCGCCCTCCAGGGTCGTCAGGTCGATCATCGAAATGGCCAGGTCGATGGCGTACGCCTTCGACGTGGTCTTGATCGAACGGGTTCCGAGCGAGGCGGCACGCGCCTCCAGGCCGACCGCGTCGACGCCGGTCAGCCCGTGGAGGAAGCGGCGGAGCGTGCTGTCGGACGCGGTCACGTCAGCGAATGCAGTGGGCATGGTCACGAGGGGAGCATATCTACGCGCGTAGCAGCTGTACAGGGGCGGGGTTCGCGCGGGGCGCGGCGGGGGTGGCCGGGGCCGCGCGGGGCGCGGCGGGGGTGGCCGGGGCCGCCGGGGCGCCGGGGCCGCCGGGGCCGCTGGGGCCGCTGGGGCCGCTGGGGGGCGGGGCGGTGGTCCGGGGTCCTGGTGATGGCGGGCGGATGGGCGCGGCCGGGGTGAGGGGGTGTGGGGGCAGGGGTGGTCGGAGCCTCGGGGTGGGGCGGGGTCGGGGTCGAGGTGGGCCGGGATGAGGGGGTGTGACGGGCGTCAGGCAGAATCGGGGTATGAGCGACCCTCAGAACCCCGTGGCGGAGCCCGCATACAAGGACCGTGCCTTCCGGTCCCCCGCCGGCATCGCCGGTGGCGTCCTGCTGCTCGCCCTGGGCGCCTGGCTCGGCATCGACGCCGTGGTCCGCGGCGAGGGCCGCACCCCGTGGCTCGCGCTCGCCGGGCTGCTCCTCGCGGTGCCGCTGGTCATCGCGTACACCGTGCGGCCCGCCGCCTTCGCGAACGACGACCGGCTGCGCGTCCGCAACCCCTTCAGGACGATCACCCTGCCCTGGGGCTCCATCGCGACGCTCCGCTCCGGCTACTCCAACGAGGCCCTCACCAAGGCCGGCGCCAAGTACCAGCTCTGGGCCATCCCCGTCTCGCTGCGCGGTCGCAAGAAGGCGGCGCGCACGCAGTCCCGGGCCGCCGCCTCCGGGGACCCGACGGGCGGCCGCCCCTTCCTCGACCCGAACTCCCCGCCCTCGCGCTCCAGCGGCGACCAGGCCATGGACGAACTCCGCGAGCTCGCCGAGCAGCAGGCCGACGTCGAATCCGCGCAGGGCGAGCCGGAGGTGCGGTGGGCCTACGAGATCCTCGCACCGGCCGCCGCGGGCGCGGTGCTGCTTGTGGTGCTGCTGGCGGTGACCTGAGGGACGCGGGCGCGGGGTCCGGGCCCGGTTCACGGTGGGCCCCCGGTTCACGGTGGGCCGTGCCAGCCCAGGAGCATGTGGGCGTTGAGCACGGCCGAGGCGGATGCCGCTGTTGTCAGGAGTGTTGCCATGACCGGTGTTCTCGCGCGGGCCAGGGGCGCGGCTAGTGGCAGCAGCAGGGGGAAGCCGGGGAGCAGGAAGCGGGCCCGGGGGAAGTAGACGCCGCTGCTGCCGAGCACGATCAGCAGGAGCAGGCCCGTGAAGAGCAGGAGCGGGAGCGGTTGGCGGTCCGCTGCCGAGAGGGCGTAGAGGATGAGGGAGCCCAGCAGGACCGCCGTCACCATCACCAGGAACAGCGGCGGCCGCTCCACCACGAACAGTCCCTGCATACGGCGGACCGTCTCGACGCCGCCGTCCCACTTGTTGTGCCACAGCTTCTGTACGGCGAAGTAGCCGTCCCAGCGGCCGAGGCGCAGGCCCACCCAGGCGACGTACGCGAGCCAGCCCAGGGGAGCCAGGAGGGCGCCCAGGAGCGGGCGCGGCGCGAAACCGCGCCTCAGCGCGAGCAGCGCCGTCACGGAGACCGCCGCCGCCAGCGCCACCCCCGTGGGCCGGGTGAGGCCCGCCAGCGCGGCCAGGGACCCCGCCCACAGCCACCGGCCGCTCAGCACCGCGTACAGCGACCACGCGGTGAGCGCCGTGAAGAGGGACTCGGTGTAGCCCATCCACTGCACCAGCGCCACAGGCAGGCTGCCCCAGAGCACGGCGAGGACGGTCCCGGCCCGGCGGCCGTACAGCCGGTCGCCCACCGCGAAGATCCCCCACGCCGCGAGGAACGAGCAGAGCAGCGAGACGCCCAGGCCCACCGCGCCGCGCGGCAGGGCGGGGACGAGGGCGTCACCGGCCCGGACGAGCAGCGGATACAGCGGGAAGAACGCCAGGTTGTTCGCGTCGTACGCGGTGCCCAGCGTGTGCGCGTACCCCTGCGAGGCGATCCGCAGATACCAGTCGCAGTCCCAGGACTCCATCAGCAGATGCCGCACCCCGCGGCGCTCACCGTGCGCCCATGGGACGAAGACCAGCAGGCCGAGCACGCGTACGGCCGCGTACGCGAGCAGCGCCGGGGAGGCGTGACGCAGGGCGCGGGCCGCGCGTCGGCGGAGGCCGGGCGGCGGCGGTGCGGCGGTGAGGGGGCGCCGGGACGTCGGGACCGTGGGAAGGGCGGAGGCGGTGGGCGAGGGGATCGGTCCGTACGGCACTGCGGCAGCTCCCGGAACGTGAACGTGCGCTACCGGTCGTCCCTTCCTGGGAGACCGGCAGCGCATCGTGTCGCTACGGCAACTGCGGTAGTGGAATCACCCGGATGGGTGGCGTGGCCCGTCGTGCCTTGGTCGATGCCTGTTGGGCAGGGCTTTCGCGCGGCTCAGATGCCCGCTGCCGCGGACAGGTCCCGCTTGATCGCGGCGAGGAGCTCCGTCGCCCTGGCGCGCGCCGCCGGGAGTTCCGGCTTCGACGACAGCGGAACCACCACTTCGAGGTAGCACTTGAGCTTCGGCTCCGTGCCGCTGGGGCGCACGATGACGCGGGCGCCGTCCAGCGTGTAGCGCAGGCCGTCCGTCGGCGGCAGCGTGTCCGTGCCGCGCGTCAGGTCCTCCGCCTTCGTCACGGGCAGGCCCGCCAGCTCCGTCGGCGGCTGCTCACGCAGGCGGCGCATCGCGTCCGCGATCAGGGACAGGTCCTCCACGCGGACCGACAGCTGGTCGGTGGCGTGCAGGCCGTGTTCCAGGGCGAGGTCGTCGAGGAGGTCCAGGAAGGTGCGGTTCTCTTCCTTGAGCTCGGACGCGAGTTCGGTCAGGAGGAGCGCGGCCGTGATGCCGTCCTTGTCGCGTACGCCCTCGGGGTCGACGCAGTAGCCGAGCGCCTCCTCGTAGCCGTAGCGCAGGCCGTCGACGCGGGCGATCCACTTGAAGCCGGTGAGCGTCTCCTCGTACGGAAGACCCGCCTTCTCGGCGATCCGGCCGAGGAGGGACGAGGAGACGATCGACTCGGCGAACGTGCCGCGGGCGCCGCGCTTCACCAGGTGCGCGGCGAGCAGGGCCCCGACCTCGTCGCCCCGGAGCATCCGCCAGTCCGCGTCGTCACCGTCCCTGACCGCCGCGGCGCAGCGGTCCGCGTCCGGGTCGTTGGCGATGATCAGGTCCGGGGCGGGGGTGGTGCGCGCCGCCGTCGCGAAGGCCAGGTCCATCGCGCCCGGCTCCTCCGGGTTCGGGAACGCGACCGTCGGGAAGTCCGGGTCCGGCTCGGCCTGCTCGGCGACGAGGACCGGGGCGGGGAAACCGGCGCGGGCGAACGCCGCGAGGAGGGTGTCCTTGCCGACGCCGTGCATCGCCGTGTAGACGGCGCGGGCGGTGCGGGGGGAGCCGGGGGACAGGACGGCGTCCGTACGGGCCAGATAGGCCCCCAGGACGTCGTCCGTGAGGGTCTCCCAGCCGGAGTCGGGGCGGGGGACGTCGTGGAGCGACGTGATCGCGTCGATCTCGGCTGCGATCTCCGCGTCCGCGGGCGGGACGATCTGGGAGCCGTCGCCGAGGTAGACCTTGTAGCCGTTGTCGCGCGGGGGGTTGTGGCTGGCCGTCACCTCTACGCCCGCGACCGCGCCCAGGTGCCTTATGGCGAAGGCGAGCACGGGGGTGGGCAGGGGGCGGGGCAGGACGGCCGCGCGGAGCCCGGCGCCGGTCATCACGGCGGCGGTGTCGCGGGCGAAGTCGGCGGACTTGTGGCGGGCGTCGTAGCCCACTACCACGAGGCCGTCGGTCTCGCCCTTGGCCTTGAGGTACGCGGCGAGGCCGGCCGCCGCGCGGATGACCACGGAGCGGTTCATCCGCATGGGGCCCGCGCCCAGCTCGCCGCGGAGGCCCGCGGTGCCGAACTGGAGCGTGCCGGCGAAACGTGCGGTCAGCTCGGCGGTGTCCTCGGCGTCGATGAGCTTCGCCAGCTCTTCGCGGGTCTCGGGGTCCGGGTCCTCGGCCAGCCAGGACTGGGCTCGCGCGATGAGTTCGGAGTTGTCCTGCACGTGTCGTCAGCCTCTCGTTGCGGCGTCGCTTTAGCTGGTTTGCTGCGTCTGGCCCGGGGCCGGGGGGTCGGGGGGTCGGTTGCCCGAGGGTCAGGTGCCCGGGGGGTCAGGTGCCCGGGGTATGCATACCCCCGGTTGTTCTTGGGGCGGGGCCGCGCCGGTATGTCCGTCCTCGCTATCTTGGCCTCGGCGTCCTTCTGCTTCGGCGCCCTGGGCTGTAGGCGCGTGCTCCGGGCGGACATACCGGCACGTCCCCTCGCGTCTCGATCCGGGCCGCGGGTCGGTGGGGCGGGACGGGGGGGGGCGGGACGGGGGGCGGGACGGGGGGTCCCCAGACTCGGGTCTACCCCGAGTCCCGGGTCTACCCCGAGTTCCTACCCCCACCCGTCGACGCGGGGCAAACGGGTGGGTGGGAGACCCGGCGCGGAGCGCCGGAGAGCCTGGGCGGGACGCGGGGTGCTGGAGGAGGGCGGTCCGAGACGCCCCCGTCAGAGCCCGTCAGATCCGGTTGAGGACCTTGCCCAGCAGCTCGCCCATGCGCGTAGCGCTGTCGCGGCCCGCCTGGAGGACTTCCTCGTGGTTCAGCGGCTCGCCCGTCATGCCCGCGGCAAGGTTCGTGACCAGGGAGATGCCGAGCACCTCCGCACCCGCCTCGCGCGCGGCGATCGCCTCGAGGACGGTGGACATGCCCACCAGGTCCGCACCGATCGTGCGGGCCATGCGGATCTCCGCCGGCGTCTCGTAGTGCGGGCCGGGGAACTGCGCGTAGACGCCCTCTTCGAGGGAGGGGTCGATCTCCTTGCAGAGGGTGCGCAGGCGCGGGGAGTAGAGGTCCGTGAGGTCCACGAAGTTCGCGCCGACGATCGGCGACGTCGCCGTGAGGTTGAGGTGGTCGCTGATCAGCACCGGCTGTCCGGGACGCATGCCCTCGCGCAGACCGCCGCAGCCGTTGGTCAGCACGATCGTCTTGCAGCCGGCGGCCACGGCGGTGCGGACGCCGTGCGAGACGGCGGCCACGCCACGGCCTTCGTAGTAGTGGGTGCGGCCCAGGAAGACCAGCACGCGCTTGTCGCCGATCTGGAAGGAGCGGATGCGGCCGCCGTGCCCCTCGACCGCCGGGGGCGGGAAGCCGGGCAGCTCGGTGACGGCGAAGTCCGCGTCGGGCTCGCCCAGCGCGTCGACGGCCGGTGCCCAGCCGGAGCCCATCACGAGGGCGACGTCATGGGTCTCGGCGCCCGTCAGCTCACGCAGGCGCGCGGCGGCGGCGTCGGCGGCGGCGTACGGGTCGCCCTGGATGTCGTCCGGAATAACTGAAGCGTTCACGCGGACGAGAGTAGCCGGTCGCGGCCTACGCGCGTAGATGACGATGCTCACGGGATTCTGATTGTTGTCTTGTCGTTTCCGACGAGAGAACGGTGAGGAGGCGCTCGGAGACTGCTAGCAGGGCCTTTTGCGGAGTTCCATCACGTAGTCGTGCGGCGCGCCCGCCGACTCCGCCGCGTCCGCCAGCTCGCCCAGATAACGCGCGGACGGAAGGCCACCCTCGTACCCGTTGAGGACGTACACCCATGCGGGCTCCTCACCCTCCAGGGTGTCCACGCGGACCCGCATGCGCCGGTAGATGTCCAGGCCCACGCCCTCCCACCGGTCCATGGAGTCCTCGTCCATGGGGGCGATGTCGTAGAGCGTGACGAAGACCTGGGAGCGTGGCGCCTCGACGAGCGTCGCGAGGGCGCCCTCCCACCCCATGTGCTCCCCGCCGAAGGTGAGCCGCCAGCCGGTCAGCCAGCCGGTCGCGCGCAGCGGTGAGTGCGGGGCGCGGCGTGACATGAGCCGCGGATCCAGATTGCCGGCGTACGCGGCGTAGAGCGACATGACGTCGAGGGTACGGCAGCAATCAAGGACGCAGGTCCTGTGACGGGAGGACTGCCCGGACGGGGGCGCTCGCACGGACGGTGGGCCCCGGCGCGTCCGGACCTCGAAGCGTGCGGGACAATGGAGTACGTGACTCGGATCGTGATCATTGGCGGCGGACCCGGCGGATACGAGGCGGCCCTGGTGGCCGCCCAGCTCGGCGCGGAGGTGACCGTCGTCGACTGCGACGGTCTGGGCGGGGCGTCGGTGCTGACCGACTGCGTGCCGTCGAAGACTCTGATCGCCACGGCCGAGGTGATGACCACCTTCGACTCCTCGTACGAGGAGCTGGGGATCATCGTCGCGGACGACACCCCGCACATCGACAGCCCCGCGCGCGTGGTCGGCGTGGACCTGGGCAAGGTCAACCGCCGTGTGAAGCGCCTCGCGCTCGCGCAGTCCCACGACATCACCGCGTCCGTCACGCGTGCGGGCGCGCGCGTGCTGCGCGGCCGGGGCCGTCTGGAGGGCCAGCAGGACATCGACGGCTCGCGGAAGGTCGTGGTGCGGGCCGCCGACGGCAGCGAGGAGACCCTCGTCGCGGACGCCGTGCTCATCGCCACCGGTGGCCACCCGCGCGAGGTCCCGGACGCCCTGCCCGACGGCGAGCGCATCCTCAACTGGACCCAGGTGTACGACCTCGACGAGCTGCCCGAGGACCTCATCGTGGTCGGCTCGGGTGTCACGGGCGCCGAGTTCGCCGGTGCCTATCAGGCGCTCGGTTCGAACGTGACCCTCGTGTCCAGCCGTGACCGCGTGCTGCCCGGTGAGGACCCGGACGCCGCCGCCGTCCTGGAAGACGTCTTCCGGCGGCGCGGTATGAACGTCATGTCCCGCTCCCGCGCCGCCTCCGCCAAGCGCGTGGGCGACCGTGTCGAGGTCACTCTCGCCGACGGGCGCGTCATCTCCGGTACGCACTGCCTGATGGCCGTCGGCGCCATCCCGAACAGCAGCGGCATGGGCCTGGAGGAGGCCGGGGTCAAGCTCAAGGACTCCGGGCACATCTGGACCGACAAGGTGTCCAGGACGTCCGCTCCGGGTGTGTACGCCGCCGGTGACGTCACCGGCGTCTTCGCGCTCGCCTCCGTCGCCGCCATGCAGGGGCGCATCGCGATGTACCACTTCCTGGGCGACGCCGTGACGCCGCTGAACCTGAAGACCGTGTCGGCGAACGTCTTCACGGACCCGGAGATCGCGACCGTCGGCTACAGCCAGGCCGACGTCGACGGGGGCAAGATCGACGCGCGCGTGGTGAAGCTGCCGCTGCTGCGCAATCCCCGCGCGAAGATGCAGGGCATCCGCGACGGCTTCGTCAAGATCTTCTGCCGTCCGGGTACGGGCATCGTGGTCGGCGGCGTGGTCGTCGCACCGCGTGCCTCGGAACTGATCCACCCCATCTCGATCGCGGTCGACAACAATCTGACGGTCGAGCAGATCGCGAATGCGTTCACCGTCTACCCGTCCCTTTCGGGGTCGATCGCCGAGGTGGCGCGCCAACTCCACACCCGGAAGACGGCGGGCGAGGGCTGATCGGGGCGGCGGCCTGAATCAACACTTCGCAGGTCACGCACTGTTGTCACCCATTTGCGCGGCATAGGCGGTGCGGATACGCATCTATACCACTCCCGCCCCTGCCGTGCGAACAACTTCTGTAATTCGGCGCAAACTGCTGAAAGCAGACGGTCGTTGGGGTTACTGTCAGTTTCGTGTTCGCTGCAGAACGTCGCCAATTGATCCTCGAAATGGTGCGGGCCAACGGAGCGGTATCGCTCCGTGAGCTCGCCCGCGTCGTCCAGACCTCCGAAGTGACCGTACGGCGGGACGTGCGCGCGCTGGAGGCAGAAGGACTCCTCGACCGCAGACATGGCGGTGCGGTATTGCCGGGCGGATTCACGCGGGAGTCCGGCTTTCCGCAGAAATCACATCTCGCGACCGCCGAGAAGACGGCCATCGCCGATCTCGCGGCGGGTCTCGTCGAAGAAGGCGAAGCCATCGTCGTCGGGGCGGGTACGACCACGCAGGAGCTGGCCCGACGGCTCGCGCGGGTACCCGGTCTGACCGTCGTCACCAATTCCCTGCTGGTGGCACAGGCATTGGCCCACGCCAACCGGGTGGAAGTCGTCATGACCGGCGGCACCCTGCGCGGTTCCAACTACGCCCTCGTGGGCAGCGGGGCCGAGCAGTCCCTGCAAGGGCTGCGGGTGTCGCGCGCGTTCCTGTCGGGCAGTGGTCTGACCGCCGAGCGCGGCCTCTCCACGTCCAACATGCTCTCCGCGAGCGTGGACCGCGCGCTGGTGCAGGCGGCGGCCGAGGTCGTGGTCCTCGCCGACCACACCAAGCTCGGCACCGACACCATGTTCCAGACGGTGCCGACGGACGTCATCACCCGCCTGGTCACGGACGAGCCGCCGGCGCACGACGACCGCGCGGCCACGGAACTGCAGGCCCTGGCCGACCAGGGCGTGCAGATCGCGGTGACGGGCGGCTCCGCCGGCCCTAGCGCCGGACCCGGTGTCGACTCCGTTCCGACGGGGCGCCAGCCGCGCCGGGACGTGCCCCTGCCGGGTCAGCGTCGCAACCACGGGGCGGGTCCGGGCCAGCAGCTGCGCAGCGCGCTCCTCGGGGAGCAGCCGCCGGGGGAGCGGACCGCACGCGTCGCGGACCTGCGCCGCCGCTGAGGCCGCCGGACGGGGCGGCAGGGGTCTTACGCCGCTGTCCGTCCGTCGGCCTTCAGGCCCCGCAGGGTCAGCGTGAGCAGGCGGTCGGCCAGCTCCGGGTCGTCCGGTGTCTCTTCGGCCGCCAGCGAGATCGCGTTGGTCAGCTGCAGCAGGTCGGAGATGGAGACGTCGGGCCGCACGGCCCCCGCCTCCTGCGCGCGGGCGAGCAGCGCCGCGCCCGCCTCGCGCATGGGCTTGCTGCACCGCGCCAAGTCCGAACTGTCGTCGTGCGACGCCGACATGAGCGCGCTGGAGAGGCCGCGGTACTCACCGGCGTGGGTGACGATGGCGCGCAGCCACGTCACCAGCGCCGAACAGGGCTGCGGGTCGTCGAGCAGTGCGCGCGAGCGTGCGAGGAGATCGCTCACCGCGTCCTCCCAGACCGCGCTCATCAGCGCGTGCCGGTTGGGGAAGTGCCGGTAGAGCGTGCCGATGCCGACGCCCGCGCGGCGCGCCACGTCCTCCAGGGACGTGCCCGTGCCGTGCTCGGCGAAGGCGGCGCGGGCCTCCGCGAGCAGCCGGTCGTAGTTCCGGCGTGCGTCGGCCCGCATGGCGCGCGCGGAGGGCTGTGCTCTGGCCTGGGGGTCCGTGCCGGTCGTCATGCCCGCGCCCTTCGTGAACGTACGCCTCTTCCCGGCAGTCACCGGCTTCGCCGCGTTCGTCCTCGAACGCCGGACGGGCTCGGTGTACCCGACCGGCGTTCGAGGAGCGAAGTCCGGGGCGGAGCCCCGGATCAGTCCTTGATCTCGCAGATCACCGCACCGGAGGTCAGGCTCGCGCCCACCTCCGCCGTGAGGCCCTTGATCGTGCCCGAGCGGTGCGCGTTCAGGGGCTGTTCCATCTTCATGGCCTCCAGGACGACGACGAGGTCGCCCTCGTTGACCTCCTGGCCCTCCTCGACCGCGACCTTGACGATCGTGCCCTGCATGGGCGAGGCGAGGGTGTCACCCGAAGCGGCCGGGCCGGACTTCTTCGCCGCGCGGCGCTTGGGGCGGGCGCCGCCCGCCGCCGCCGTGCGCGCGATCGTCATGCCCAGGGAGGACGGCAGCGAGACCTCAAGACGCTTGCCGCCGACCTCGACGACGACCGTCTCGCGGCCCGGCTCCTCGTCGGCCTCGGCGTCCGCGGCGGGCGCGGCGAAGGCCGGGATGGCGTTGACGAACTCCGTCTCGATCCACCGCGTGTGGACCGTGAACGGGTCGCTGGAGCCGGTCAGTTCGGGCGCGAACGCCGGGTCCTTGACGACGGCGCGGTGGAACGGGATGGCGGTGGCCATGCCCTCCACGTTGAACTCCGCCAGAGCCCGCGCGGCACGCTGGAGCGCCTGCTCGCGCGTCGCCCCGGTCACGATCAGCTTGGCCAGGAGCGAGTCCCAGGCCGGGCCGATGACCGCGCCGGACTCGACGCCCGCGTCCAGGCGGACACCGGGACCGGAGGGAGCCTCGAACTTCGTCACTGTGCCGGGCGCGGGCAGGAAGTTGCGGCCCGGGTCCTCGCCGTTGATGCGGAACTCGAAGGAGTGGCCGCGCAGTTCCGGATCGTCGTAGCCCAGTTCCTCGCCGTCGGCGATGCGGAACATCTCGCGGACCAGGTCGATGCCGGCGACCTCCTCGGTGACCGGGTGCTCCACCTGGAGGCGGGTGTTGACCTCCAGGAAGGAGATGGTCCCGTCCACGCCGACGAGGAACTCCACGGTGCCCGCGCCGACGTAGCCGGCCTCCTTCAGGATCGCCTTGGACGAGGCGTACAACTCCGCGACCTGGGCGTCGGACAGGAACGGCGCCGGGGCCTCCTCCACCAGCTTCTGGTGGCGGCGCTGCAGCGAGCAGTCACGGGTGGAGACGACCACCACGTTGCCGTGCTTGTCGGCCAGGCACTGGGTCTCCACGTGCCGCGGCTTGTCGAGGTAGCGCTCCACGAAGCACTCACCGCGGCCGAAGGCCGCCACGGCCTCGCGCACCGCGGAGTCGTACAGCTCCGGGACCTCTTCGAGGGTGCGGGCGACCTTGAGGCCGCGCCCGCCACCGCCGAACGCCGCCTTGATGGCGATCGGCAGGCCGTTGGCCTCGGCGAAGGCGACGACCTCCTCGGCACCGGAGACCGGGTCGGGTGTGCCCGCGACCAGCGGGGCACCGGCGCGCTGCGCGATGTGCCGCGCGGCGACCTTGTCGCCGAGGTCACGGATGGCCTGCGGCGGCGGGCCGATCCAGATCAGGTCCGCGTCGATGACGGCCTGCGCGAAGTCGGCGTTCTCCGAAAGGAAGCCGTAACCGGGGTGGATCGCGTCCGCCCCTGAATCCTTGGCCGCCGCCAGCACCTTGGAGATGTCCAGGTAGCTGGTGGCCGGAGTGTCACCGCCCAGCGCGAACGCCTCATCGGCCGCCCGGACGTGCAGAGCGTCCCGGTCGGGGTCTGCGTAGACGGCTACGCTCGCGATCCCTGCATCCCGGCATGCCCGAGCAACGCGGACAGCGATTTCGCCACGGTTGGCGATGAGCACCTTGCGCACGATGGCTCCCTCCTTGAAACAAGCCGAGTTTAGGGACTGCCGACACGGCCTTACGACCCGTCCCCGAGGGTGAGCTTGCCCACACGGAGTGTGATGCGAGGCCCGCTCGGTCCGCGAAAACCCTTGTCGCACCACGGTACGCAAGGTCCCTGCCCGGCAGCCTAGCCCGCCGGTGTGGCCAAGGTCTCTGTGAGGCAGCGCTGCGGCGGAGGGGCATTCTTTGTCGAGTCCCTACGAATGGCCCAATGATTCTTTGCCTTCGGCAGGGCCGTTGTCCCGTGGTTTACCGTCCCCCAAGCTCTGAACGAGCAGGGGGTGCCCCCATGTAGCCTTCGCGATGGCTCGACCGTACTAGGGGTAACAGCAGCGGAACGGAAAGAGGGTGGGCGCCGTGGCGCGCAGACCTGTGGCCTGGCTGGGCGCGATCGTTCTCCTCGCGGAAGCGTTCGGCATCGCGCTCCTCAACTGGTTCCTCGGCCTCGTCGTCGACAAGCAGGACATGTCCCTGGCCGGCCTCGACCCGCACGCGATGACCGTGTCGACCTGGATCGCCGGGCTCCTCTTCGGCGGCTATCTCGCGCTGTGCGGCGTCATCCTGGCCCTCACCGGCGCCCGTGACCGCGCACCCGGCCGCTTCGGGCGCCTGCTGCTGATCAGCTGCGCCGTCGTGCACGGGGTACTCGGCGCTTTCTGCGTCGGCCTGGTGGGCTGGCCCGCGTTCGCGTTCATGATGGTCGTACTCGGCCTGGTCGTCCTGCCGCTCGTGGCGTACGACAGGGCGGCCCGGACTACGCCCACAACTGCGTGATGCCCACGTCCAGTTGTCCGAGCAGGCGGCGCAGCAGCGGCAGGGAGAGGCCGATGACGTTGCCGTGGTCGCCCTCGATGCCGTCGATGAACGGCGCGGAGCGGCCGTCCAGCGTGAACGCCCCCGCCACGTGCAGCGGTTCGCCGCTCGCGACGTACGCGGCGATCTCCTCGTCGGAGGGCTCGCCGAAGCGGACCACGGTCGACGCCGTCGCCGACGCGTACTTTCCGGAGGCGGTGTCGTAGACGCAGTGGCCCGTCTGCAGGACGCCCGCGCGGCCGCGCATGGACTTCCAGCGGGCGGTCGCCTCCTCGGCGTCGGCGGGCTTGCCCAGCGCCCGGCCGTCCAGCTCCAGGACCGAGTCGCAGCCGATGACCAGGGCGCCCTTGGCCTCGGGCCGCGCGGCGACCACGGAGGCCTTGGCCTCGGCCAGGGCGAGGGCCAGCTCGGCGGGGGTCGGCGCCGAGACCTTGTCCTCGTCGACGCCGCTGACGATCACCTCGGGGGCGAGACCCGCCTGCCGGAGCAGGCCGAGACGGGCGGGGGACTGCGAGGCGAGCACGAGACGGCGTGGCTGATCACTCATGCGGCCAGCCTAGCGAGCGCCCGGCGCCACGCGCCCGCGGCTCAGTGGATGCCGAGCACGAGCATCGCCACCACCATGGCCAGGGCGAGGACGAGACCGGCACGGCGCATCTTCGCCTGCATGTCCCGCATGTCCTTGGGCGGGTTGTTCTCCGGGTCCGACCACAGCATGGCTCCGATCCTGCGGCCGGGCGGGCCGGGAACGCCTGAGTACGCGTACTCAAGTTCCCCGGCCCGGGGCGGCTACGCGGGCCAGTACGTGCGGCCCCACGTCGTGGGACCGGGCGCCGGCAGCCGGTGGCGGGCCACTCGCGCGGGGTCGGCCCACGCGTCGGGCGGCGCGAGCGCGCCGGACGGCTGGTTCGCCACCGCCGCGGCGCGCGCCTGGACCACCGCCAGTGCGGCGGCCAGCTCCTCCGGGGTCGGGTTGCCCCGTACGACCTTGATCATGACCGCTCCCTGGGGACTAGGGGACTGGGGGACTGGGGGATTGAGGTGGCTAGAGGGGGATGTTGCCGTGCTTCTTCGGAGGGAGGGATTCCCGCTTCGTACGCAGCTGACGCAGCCCGCGCACGAGGTGCGACCGCGTCTCCGACGGCATGATCACGGCGTCGACGTAGCCGCGCTCGGCCGCGGTGTACGGGTTGAGCAGCGCGTCCTCGTACTCCTGGATCAGCTGCGCCCGCGTCGCCTCCTGGGCCCTCTCGTCGCCGGCCGCGGCGATGGTGCGGCGGTGCAGGACGTTGACCGCGCCCTGCGCGCCCATCACCGCGATCTGCGCGGTCGGCCAGGCGAGGTTCAGGTCGGCGCCCAGGTGCTTGGAGCCCATGACGTCGTACGCGCCGCCGAAGGCCTTGCGCGTGATGATCGTGATGAGCGGGACCGTCGCCTCGGCGTAGGCGTAGATGAGCTTCGCGCCGCGGCGGATGATGCCCGTGTGCTCCTGCTCGACGCCCGGCAGGAAGCCCGGCACGTCCACGAAGGTCAGGACCGGCACGTTGAAGGCGTCACAGGTGCGTACGAAGCGCGCGGCCTTCTCGGAGGCGTCGATGTCCAGACAGCCGGCGAACTGCATCGGCTGGTTGGCGACGATGCCCACCGGGCGGCCCTCGACACGGCCGAAGCCGGTGAGGATGTTCGGCGCGAACAGCGGCTGCGTCTCGAAGAACTCGCTGTCGTCGAGGACGTGTTCGAGCACGCCGTGCATGTCGTAGGGCTGGTTCGCGCTGTCCGGGATCAGCGTGTCGAGGGCGCGGTCCTCGTCCGTGAGGTCCAGGTCCGCCTCCTCGGGGAAGGCGGGCGGCTCACTGAGGTTGTTCGACGGCAGGTACGACAGGAGGGACTTGACGTACTCGATGGCGTCCTTCTCGTCGCCCGCCATGTGGTGCGCCACGCCCGACGTCGCGTTGTGGGTGCGGGCGCCGCCGAGCTCCTCGAAGCCGACGTCCTCGCCGGTGACCGTCTTGATGACGTCGGGCCCGGTGATGAACATGTGCGAGGTCTGGTCGACCATCACCGTGAAGTCGGTGATGGCGGGGGAGTACACCGCGCCGCCCGCGCACGGGCCGACGACGAGGCTGATCTGCGGGATCACACCGGAGGCGTGGGTGTTGCGGCGGAAGATCTCGCCGTACATGCCGAGGGCCATCACGCCCTCCTGGATGCGGGCGCCGCCGGAGTCGTTGATGCCGATGACCGGGCAGCCGGTCTTCAGCGCGAAGTCCATGACCTTGACGATCTTCTGGCCGAAGACCTCGCCGAGCGCGCCGCCGAAGACCGTGAAGTCCTGCGAGAACACCGCCACGGGGCGGCTGTCGACGGTGCCGTAACCGGTCACCACGCCGTCGCCGTACGGCCTGTTCTTCTCCAGGCCGAACTGGGTCGAGCGGTGCTGGGCGAACTCGTCGAACTCGACGAAGGAGCCCTCGTCGAGCAGCAGCTCGACCCGCTCACGCGCCGTCAATTTCCCCTTGGCGTGCTGCTTCTCCACCGCGCGGGCCGATCCCGCGTGCGTCGCCTCCTCGATGCGGCGCTGGAGGTCCGCGAGCTTTCCGGCGGTCGTATGGATGTCGATCTCGGACATAGGGATGCGGCTCCCTGCCTGCTCAAAGGTGCGTATGGCGGCTTACGGCTGGCTACTGACCCGTAGCGTATCGGCGCGGATACCGTTCGGCAGTGCGGCGTTTACCACACCTAGGGTGGCTTGCATGACGCCGCCGGATGCTGAAGACAACCGCTGGTCCGACCTCGGTCGGCCGCCCCTGAACGCCGCCTCCCTGCGGCGGACCCTGCTGCGGGAGGGCGGCCTGTGGTCCTCCCTGGACGTGGTGCCCGTCACCGGGTCCACCAACACCGACCTCGCGGCGCGGGCCGACGAGCTGCCCGAGGGCGCGGTGCTCGTCGCCGAGGAGCAGAGCGCGGGGCGCGGGCGGCTCGACCGGCAGTGGTCGGCGCCTGCCCGCTCCGGGCTCTTCTTCTCCGTGCTGCTCAAGCCCGCCGAGGTGCCGGTCGACCGGTGGGGCTGGCTGCCGCTGCTCACCGGCGTCGCCGTCGCCACGGGGCTCTCCCGGGTGGCCGGCGTGGACACGGCACTCAAGTGGCCCAACGATCTCTTGGTGACTGTCGGTGAGGAGGAGCGCAAGGCGGGCGGCATCCTCGCGGAGCGCGCCGGGGGAGCCGCCGGGGGCGTCGTCATCGGCATCGGGCTCAATGTGACGCTGCGTGCGGAAGAGCTGCCGGTGCCCACGGCCGGGTCGCTCGCGCTCGCCGGGGCCTCGACCACGGACCGGGACCCGCTGCTGCGGGCCGTACTGCGCTCTCTTGAGCAGTGGTACGGAGTGTGGCGGGCGGCGGACGGGGACCCGGGCGTCTCCCGGCTCCAGGAGGCGTACGCGGCGGGCTGCGCGACGCTGGGGCGCCGGGTGCGGGCGGAGCTGCCGGGCGACCGCGCGATCGTGGGCGAGGCGGTGGCCGTGGACGGCGACGGCCGTCTGGTCCTCGCCACGGCGGAGGGGGTGCAGGAGCCGGTGGGCGCGGGGGACATCGTGCATCTGCGGGCGGCGGCCCCGTAAGGGGGCGACCCCCGCGGGCCTCCGCGGGCCCCCTCGTGACGGGTCACGGGGAGTCGGGAGTGAGCTGCGGCACACCTGCCGTAAAGTTGGCGCCGGTCGATACCTGACCGCGGCAGATCGGAAGGGCAGCAGGCGTGACCGTCGACGACACGGGCTCCGGCGCGGGCGCACAGCGCGGTCCCGAGGCCGGGACGGACGCCGCCTCCGCGATCCCCGAAGTGGAGGACGAGAAGGCGGACGGCGAGTCCGCGAAGAACCCCCTCGCCCTCCAGCTCGAACAGCTCATCCTCGGCGCGGACCGTCGCTACACCCCCTTCCAGGCGGCGCGCAGCGCGGGCGTCTCGATGGAGCTGGCGTCCCGCTTCTGGCGGGCCATGGGCTTCCCGGACATCGGCCAGGCCAAGGCGCTGACGGAGGCCGACGTCCTCGCCCTGCGGCGGCTCGCCGGTCTGGTGGAGGCGGGGCTGCTGAGCGAGGCCATGGCGGTGCAGGTGGCCCGGTCGACGGGGCAGACCACCGCCCGGCTCGCCGAGTGGCAGATCGACTCGTTCCTTGAGGGGCTGACCGAGCCGCCCGAGCCGGGCATGACCCGTACGGAAGTCACGTACCCCCTGGTCGAGCTGCTCCTTCCCGAGCTGGAGGAGTTCCTCGTCTATGTGTGGCGCCGCCAGCTCGCCGCCGCCACGGGGCGCGTCGTGCAGGCCGCCGACGACGAGGAGATGGTCGACCGGCGGCTGGCCGTCGGCTTCGCGGACCTGGTCGGGTTCACGCGGCTGACCCGTCGTATGGAGGAAGAGGAGCTGGGCGAGCTCGTCGAGGCCTTCGAGACCACCGCCGCGGACCTGGTGGCCGCGCACGGCGGGCGGCTCATCAAGACGCTCGGCGACGAGGTCCTGTACGCCGCCGACGACGCGGGCATCGCCGCGGAGATCTCGCTGCGGCTCATCGAGACCATGGCCAACGACGAGACCATGCCGGAGCTGCGCGTCGGCATCGCCTTCGGGACCGTGACGACGCGCATGGGCGACGTCTTCGGTACGACGGTGAACCTCGCGTCCCGGCTCACGTCGATAGCGCCCCGGGACGCGGTCCTGGTCGACGGGGCGTTCGCCGAGGAGCTGACGCGCACGGGTGACGCGCCCGCCTCGGAGGCGGAGGCCGCGGAGGCGGCCGCCACGGCCGAGAAGGAGGGCGAGGAGCCGCCTTCGTACCGGTTCGCCCTCCAGCCGATGTGGCAGCGGCCCGTGCGCGGCCTCGGCGTCGTCGAGCCGTGGCTCCTGGCCCGCCGTACGTGAGTGCCCCCTCGGGCTCTTCCCGGGGCCGGGCCCGGCTGACATGATCCCGGGGTAACGGTCGTTAACCGGAGGAGGCGTCGGTCATGGGTGACGAGCAGCGGTACGGGGAGCATGTGGCGGTCAGGCGGCACGGCCATGTCGTCGAGCTGGTCCTGGACCGCCCGAAGGCCATGAACGCCGTCTCCTCGGAGATGGCCCGCTCCATCGCCGCCGCCTGCGCCGCCCTCTCCGAGGACCGTGACGCTCGCGTCGTCGTCGTGACGTCCACCCACGACCGGGCGTTCTGTGTCGGCGCCGACCTGAAGGAGCGCAACTCCCTCAGCGACGCCGAGTTGCTGCGGCAGCGGCCCACCTCGCGAGCCTGCTACACCGGCGTACTGGAGCTGCCCGTGCCCACCGTCGCCGCCGTGCGCGGCTTCGCGCTCGGCGGCGGGTTCGAGCTCGCGCTCTCCTGCGACGTGATCGTCGCCGACCCGACCGCCGTCGTCGGGCTCCCCGAGGTGTCCGTCGGCGTCATCCCGGGCGGCGGCGGTACGCAGCTCCTGCCGCGCCGCGTCGGCGCCGCCCGCGCCGCCGAGCTGATCTTCTCGGCGCGGCGCGTGGACGCCGCGGAGGCGCGGGAGTTGGGGCTCGTCGACCTGCTGGTCGGGGAGGGCGAGGCCCGTACGGAAGCGCTCGCGCTGGGCGCCCGCATGGCCGCCAACTCGCCCGTCGGTCTGCGCGCCGCCAAGCGCGCGCTGCGGCTGGGGCACGGCCTCGACCTGCGCGCGGGCCTTGAGGTGGAGGACGCGGCGTGGCGCACGGTGGCGTTCTCGGGGGACCGGGCGGAGGGCGTCGCGGCGTTCAACGAGAAGCGGAAGCCGGAGTGGCCCGGGGAGTAGGGCCCACGCCCGGCACCGGTCATGCCCCGAAGTTCGACATTGCCGTAAACGTCATAGCCTGGAGTGATGGGTGAGGATGTCCGGCTGCGGGCCGTGGTGGAGCTGGCGCAGGCGATGGCCGCCGCGCAGACTCCGCGTGAGTCCTGGCAGGCGGCCGCCCTCGGCGCCTGCCGCGCGCTGAGCGGCAGCTTCGCGGCGCTCTCCGTGTGGGAGCGGGACCTGGGCCGGCTGCGGGTGCTCGTGAACGCGGGCGAACGCGCCGAGGGCGAGGAGGAGTTCCCCGAGCGGGAGGCCTACCCCGTCCACCAGTTCCCGGAGATCACCGAGTTCCTCCACGAGCGCTGGGTCGGCGGCGGTGAGCCCAACGCCTGGGTGGAGACGGCCGAGGGGCCGGAGGGCGGCCGGTTCGCGGGCTACTGCCACCAGCGCGTCACGGCGCTGCGCCGGCGCGGCCGGGGCTGCTGCGTGGTCGCGCCGATCGTGCTGCACGGGCGCGCCTGGGGCGAGCTGTATGTGGCCCGCCCGGTGGGCGCGCCCGTCTTCGGCCGGTCCGACGCCGACTTCGCCACCGTCCTCGCGGCGGTGGCCGCCGCCGGTATCGCCCAGACCGAGCGTCTGGAGGAGGTGCGCCGACTGGCCTTCACGGACGCGCTGACCGGGCTCGCCAACCGTCGCGCGGTGGATCTGCGCCTCGACGAGGCGGTGGAGCGGCACCGTGGCGACGGGGCCGTGGTGAGCCTGGTCGTCTGTGACGTGAACGGCCTCAAGCGGGTCAACGACACCCGGGGGCACGCGGTCGGCGACCGCCTCCTGGAACGCTTCGGGTCGATCCTCTCGCTCTGCGGCGCGATGCTGCCGGGGACGCTGGCCGCGCGGCTCGGCGGCGACGAGTTCTGCCTGCTGTCCGTGGGGCCGACCGCCGACGAGGTGGTGCGGGTCGCCGATGAACTGTGCGTACGGTCCGCCGAGTTGGAGCTGGGTGACGGGGTCGCCTGCGGGGTCGCGTCCACCGGCGACCCGATC
Organism: Streptomyces sp. NPDC003379; assembly: GCF_053589195.1. Lineage (NCBI taxonomy): Bacteria > Bacillati > Actinomycetota > Actinomycetes > Kitasatosporales > Streptomycetaceae > Streptomyces > Streptomyces sp. NPDC003379. The sequence goes on from NZ_JBSFRK010000007.1 coordinate 231,284, forward strand.
GGCCCGGTGCACTCGGCCCGCCGTCTCTTCCGCCTCGCCGACGCGGCCCAGTACCGCGCGAAGGCCGCGCGCGCGGCGAAGCCGGTGGTCGCGGGGCGCGAGGGCCCCGCCGGCGGCCACGACCCGGTGGTCCGCCTCGCCGACTCGCCCCCGCGCACGGACGAGCCGGGGGAGCGGCGGCGCTTCCGGGGGCGGGGGACGCGGCCTCCGGCCTCCGGCGAGTAGGGGCGGCATGCCGGTGATCGGTCGGGGTGTGCCGCGGGCGGCGAAGCGTGGCTGACGCCGGGGTGCGCGGGGCCGTGACAGGGAGCTGACGCCGGGGTGCGCGGGGCCGTGACAGGGAGCTGACGCCGGGGTGCGCGGGGCCGTGACAGGGAGCTGAAGCTGCGGTGCGCGGGGCCGTGACAGGGAGCTGACGCCGGGGTGCGCGGGGCCGCGACAGGGAGCTGAAGCTGCGGTGCGCGGGGCCGCGACAGGCAGCAGCTGATGCCGCCGTGCGCGGGGCCGCGGCAGGCCGCGCGAGAGGGGCGTCGGGCGGCGCGGGGAGCAGGCGCTTCCGGGTGGCGGGTCGCCGCCACGGGACGACGTCCCGCGGTGCGCCCGGCCACCGGCGACGTCGGGGTAAGTGGCTGGTGCTACCTCCACCCGTGACACCTGGCGATTCAATACGTACGCTGCTGAATATGGATATGCACAGCGTGGGCACCGTGGCCCTTGGAACGTCCGGGACGACCGCGGCGGACGTCATCGCCGTCGCGCGCGGGAACGCGCGGATCGAACTGACCGACGAGGCGCGGACCGCCCTCGCCGCGTCGCGCGAGATCATCGACGCGCTCGCGGCCAAGCCCGACCCCGTCTACGGCGTCTCGACCGGCTTCGGCGCCCTGGCCAGCCGCCACATCGGCCCCGACCTCCGCGCCCAGCTCCAGCGCAACATCGTCCGCTCGCACGCGGCCGGCATGGGCCCGAGCGTGGAGCGCGAGGTGGTCCGCGCGCTGATGTTCCTGCGCCTGAAGACGGTCTGCTCGGGCCACACGGGCGTACGCCCCGAGGTCGCTCAGACGATGGCCGACGTCCTGAACGCGGGCATCACGCCGGTCGTCCACGAATACGGCTCGCTCGGCTGCTCCGGTGACCTGGCCCCCCTCAGCCACTGCGCCCTGACGCTGATGGGCGAGGGCGACGCGGAGGGCCCGGACGGCGTGGTGCGGCCCGCGGGCGAGCTGCTCACCGCGCACGGCATCACCCCGGTGGAGCTGCGCGAGAAGGAGGGCCTGGCCCTCCTCAACGGCACCGACGGCATGCTCGGGATGCTGGTGATGGCCCTCGCCGACCTCGACACCCTCTACAAGTCGGCGGACATCACCGCGGCCCTGACCCTCGAAGCGCTCCTCGGCACGGACAAGGTCCTCGCCCCCGAGCTGCACGCCATCCGCCCCCACCCGGGCCAGGCCGCCTCCGCCGCCAACATGCTCGCCGTCCTCGCCGGTTCGGGCCTCACCGGGCACCACCAGGACGACGCGCCGCGCGTCCAGGACGCGTACTCGGTGCGGTGCGCTCCGCAGGTCGCGGGCGCGGGCCGCGACACGCTGGCGCACGCCCGTACCGTCGCCGAGCGCGAGCTGGCGGCCGCGGTCGACAATCCGGTGGTCCTTCCCGACGGCCGCGTGGAGTCGAACGGCAATTTCCACGGCGCCCCGGTCGGCTACGTCCTCGACTTCCTCGCGATCGCCGCCGCCGACCTCGGCTCGATCGCCGAACGCCGCACGGACCGGCTCCTGGACAAGAACCGCTCGCACGGCCTCCCGCCCTTCCTCGCGGACGACGCGGGCGTCGACTCCGGCCTGATGATCGCCCAGTACACGCAGGCGGCCCTGGTCAGCGAGATGAAGCGGCTCGCGGTCCCGGCCTCCGCCGACTCGATCCCGTCCTCCGCGATGCAGGAGGACCACGTGTCGATGGGCTGGTCGGCCGCACGCAAACTCCGTACCGCCGTCTCCAACCTGACCCGCATCGTGGCGATCGAGCTGTACGCCGCCACACGCGCCGTCGAACTCCGCGAGGGCCTCACCCCGGCCCCCGCCACGCAGGCGGTCGTCGAGGCCATCCGCAAGGCGGGCGTCGAGGGCCCCGGCCCGGACCGCTTCCTCGCCCCGGACCTGGCGGCGGCCGACGCCTTCGTACGCTCGGGCGCGCTGCTCGCGACGGTGGAGGGGGTGACGGGGGCCTTGGCCTGACATCTCGGGGCCGGGGGCCGGGGGCCAGTGGTTCAGGCAAGCCGGTGTTCCCAGCGTAGCGAGGGGCTCCGGTCGATCCAGTACAGGTGTGATGCGGCGGTCACACGGAGCCGAATGGCGCCGATGTCCGGCCCCCCGGCGTCTTGCCAGGCGACAAGAGAGCGTTCGATGTCGTCCCACAGAGCCACGGGGCCGCCTTGGCGGACGGTCCAGCTCTCGCCGTCGGCGGTGAATTCGGCGAACGACTCCCGCTCCGGATCGAACAGGTATCGCAAGGGCGGGCCGTCGGCGTGGGCGGCGCGGACAAACTGTGCGCCGGGTGCGGCCAGCTGCTGAGCGTACGCGCGACCTGTACGCCGCTGCCGAGGTGCGCCTACTTGGCGTCATCGCCCGGCGGACTCGACGCGCCAGGGTGGGGGCGAGGCAAGCTAGCTGCCGTTCAGTCGCTGCGCGCCTCATCGGGCGTAGTCGACGAGTTGCCGCACCGTGCCGCAGACAGGAAGCGGCGGAGAACATTGCGCCAACCGCGTCTACACCGAAGATTCCGCCAAGCTCGGCCGACTCACTGGTCGCAAGAAACGCCCCCACGCTCAGCCGCATAGACGATCACTCCGGCCGATTCCCTTCACTCCGCCCGACGGCTGCGGCGCATTACCATCAGGCGAGCAGCCGTTCGGGGGTCACGAGCCTTGCCCGCTCGTACAGGGCGCGGGCGTGATGGTTCTTGAGGTACGGCCGGATGCGCCGGTACATCGTGTTCACGCGTGTGTCGCACTGCCCGGATTCCACATGCGGATAGATCTCCACGACCTTGCCCCATGTGTCGCACGCCGCTTCGAGGTGACCGAGTTCGAGTTGGCGCTCAGCCTGGATGGACAGGAAACGGACGCGGTTGCGGCGGAACGTGTGGTGACGAAGGTTGTCCGACTCCTGTAGGGACTCGATCGACCCCTTCACGTCGCCGAGTTCGTACCGGATCTGTCCGATGTGGTACAGGAGCGATGACGGGTTGTAGGACGCGAATGTCGTAGCGCGAGACTCGGCTTTCTCCATGGCTGTCTCGGCTTCCCGCAGGTACAGCAGCGCGTTGTTTCGGTCGCCAATCTCCGCGGACGCATGGGCCTGTTGCCCGGCGAGGAAGGCGCGCATCCGGGGGCCCGCTTGTGGTGATGCTGCCGCGGCTGACTCGGCGAGGCGCATGGCTGTCTGTCCGTGGCCGAGGTCGACCGCCTGAACGCTCATGCCTCGCAACGTGGTGCAGTAGGTGAGGTGGTCCTTGGCGGCTCCGGCCAGTTCCAACGCCTTGAGGTAGTAGCCCTGTGCGAGGCCGTGCAAGCCCTCATCCACGGCCATGTAGCCCGTCAGGTAGCAGAGATCAGAAGCGGCGGATTTCATCGCGTCCCGTACGTGCTCGGGGCCGTCGGCTAGGAGCGCGGGCGCCACCGTGTTGACGAGGAACGCCGCGGCCATGGGGCGCGCGTAGCGACCGCCGAACTCGTCGTCCAAGTCAGAAACGCGCTCGGTCATGGCGATGACCATGTCGACGTCACTCATGCCGATGTGTTGGGTCCGGCCCATCGTGACCGCTTCGGCACGCCCGATCACGTCCGGCCATCCGGGGATGGTGAGCGCGACAGAGAAGAGACTGGCCCCAAGAATGCTCCGCCGGGACGGGTCCATGTCTTGCCTCCCAAGCTCGATCAGCCCCTCCACCGTAAGCGGCGGTCGCTGCTCTTGATCGGCTGGAGCTGGGAAACCCGCCTCTGCATGGGTCACGGGGCGGCGCAGGCGGCGCGCGAACGCCTCGACGACGACGCGGCGCACGGCCGCACTACGGGGGGTCGTCCCGCCTAACCAGTGGTGGACCGCCGAACCGTTGTACTTGAGGGGCGTCGCGTCTTCCGCCCCAACCCGGTTCACTGCGCGGGCGCATTGGCTCAGTGTCCAGCCGCTTTCGGCGAACAGGCGTTGCAGGGGCGCATTCGGCATAGCTGCTCAACTCCCTGCGCCCGTAGGCGCTTTAAACGCTCTAAAGCCGCCGCTCTGCGCCAACGGTACCGCCGCGCGTAGTCGTGCGGTTGCTTAGAGCCAGGAGAGATCACCGCCGAGGTACAAGGAATCCGCATGGTCACGGACGACGAAGCGACGCGGCTCGAATCCGGGGTCGGCGACGAGAGACCCCCGGATGCGGTACGACAGCCGGCCAAGGCAGATCGGCCGATGAGTGAGGCTCACCCGGACCTGTGGGCCAAGGTCGAGTCAGCCAACGCGCGAAGCTGCGGAGTGCTGTCATGACGCGCCGAACCTTGGGGCGCTGGACCATCAGGCCGCACCGTGATGTTGATGCGCCGCCCACGACGTACGCCTTCCGGTGTCTCACACAGTACGAGGACGGCAAGCCTTGCGGGGCGGAGTCGAAGGAGTCCGAGGCCGACGACGGCAACCACTGGATCACCGGGTCTTGCTGGGGCTGGTGCGGAAGGAGCGAGGCCCGAGTCTTGTGGATGGGCCCCGCGCAGACGACTGGGCACGTCATCGCTGATCTCTATTACTGCGGGCCGTGCGTCGATCGGCTGCACCACCGCACCGTGCTGAACGCGCGCCGAGCGGTGCCGCCCACACGGCCGCTTCCCGCCGATCGACTGCCGCAGCACACAGGGCAGGGCGGGCCCAGCGAGACCCGTGATCTCCCCGCTACCGATCGGGCTGGCGAGGGCAACCAACCCCCCGACCGGTAGCGGGGCACCACGCCCGTGTCAGGCCGACGGAGGACAAGCCATGTGCGTTGACCACCACGAGGACACCCCGCGCGAGTCCGACGCGTCCAAGCCCGCCCCCGCACTGGAGCCGTGGGGCGTGCCTCGCCAAGGGGCAGTGCTGCCCCCACGGCAGCACTGTCACCGCTAAGCCCCCGTCCGGCCGCCTGCTTTGACGGTCGACAGCCGGACGGGCCAGCTCCGCAGCAACCGCCGCGGGGTCTGCTTCAACCCTAGGAGAGCAACGCCATGAACGTTGACGACCTGTTCACCGGAGACCTGATCACCGGGGTTCCCGCGATGGACGCCGCATTGATGGACAAGATGCCCGGCGGCGGCGACAACAACGGCGATCACTGCTCCACCAAGTGATCCGTCCCTGATGTGCGGCGGGGCGAGGCTGACCGGGCCTCGCCCCGCCGTGCCCGTGAGAGAGGCAATCCCGTGCTTTCGCTACGTCTCCGCCTGGCGACCTTGAGCCGTTGAACTGGCAGTGGGAAAACGGCCGCTGGGCCTGCGGGGAAAGCTGGATCGCGCCCGCGAACGTGTCGGCTCTCGTCGCCGTACTCAACAACGACGATCCGCAGCGAGTGACCCTCACGGTGAGGGAGTTCAAGGGCGACGAGGCGGAATTCGCGGCGGTCGTGATCAAACCTGGCGAGGTCCGGCTTTCAGCGGGCCTGTTCGGCACTGCTCCGCTGTATCTCGTGGTCATCGGCGACGTGCTGTACGCGTCGTGGGACATCGCCGACTTGCGCCAGCACCTACGGCCCGACCGGCTCGTACCGCGCGCGGTAGCCCGAGCGCTGACCAGGCAGCACCGGTACACCACGGACACCCTGTTTGAGGGGGTGCATCGACTCACTGAGCGCGCCTCGGCCGTGTTCGCCTCGTCGGGGCTCGCCATGATCTACCCGCCGCCCGCCGCGCATGTCTTGGAGCCCCGGCCCCTGCGCCGCGGAGTGGACCCGTTGGGCGTGTTCGACGCACTGCTGAACGAGGCCGTAGAGGAAGCCCCGGTGGCGACCGGGTGCGTAGGCGTCGAACTCTCAGGCGGAGCGGACTCAGGCAACGTCGCCCTGTCCGTAGGTGCCGCCGGGTACGGCCAGACCTACAGCTTCGGACTGCTCATGGGCGGAGCCATCGGAACCCAACAGCGTGAGCGCCGACGGGCGCTGATCGACCATCTCGGCTTCCGGGACACGGCCGTCCCCGCTATGCAGCATCCGCCGTTCGTACCGGGCGGGGCGCGCGCCCTTGGCACACCCCATGATCCCGCGGGGGCGTTCTACCAAGAGGCGTTCGATGTGGTGCGTCAACAGGTGGCGGCGCGGGGCTGCGAGGTCATCTTTACCGGGACCGGTGGGGACGAGATCAACGCCTGTCACTCACGGACAACGGCCGAACTCCCCGCACCCGAGCCGGTTCCCTGGCTCACGAGCCAGGGAAGGGAAGCGGTCGCCGACGTGGACGGCAACCTAGCCCCGATCCCGGTTCTGCCCCTGCCGGCCCTTATGGCGAGCGGGCTGCACAACCCTGCATATCTGCGCATTGGTGTCTGGCCACTGAACCCGCTGGTGCATCCCCGCATCGTGCGGTTCATGGAACAGCTCCCCAAAGAGCACAAGCGGGGCAAGGCCCTGTTCCGCGAGCGGCTACGGCGGGCGGGCCTACCCGAGTCCGTCGCAGCGCCAGCGGAGCCTGAGAACTTCCTGGCGGTCATGGAAGCGGGGTTGCGTACCTACGGACTCCCCCTCCTGGATGGAATGTTGCGGGAATCCCTGCTCGTCGATCTCGGCTACGTTGACCCCAAGGCGCTCGCTGTGGCCCGCGAGCGCGCCGAACGCGCGCCGACAGTGCCCGACCTGCTCTGCGACACACTCGCCCTGGAAATCGGGCTGCGGGCCCTCGCATGAGCATCCTCGACGCGGAGGCCGAGCGCCATGGAAGCTACCAACCTCTTCTACCGGGACCCCGCCCTTTACGACGCCGTGCAGGCGGACAGCGATACCGCGGAGACGTGCCAAACGCTGATCGACCAGCACCGGCCGGACGCTGCCACGCTGGTCGACTTCGGATGCGGCACCGGGCGAGACCTGGAGATTCTTGCGAAGCGGTTCGAGTGCGTCGGCGTGGATCTACAGGAACGCATGGTCGCGCACGCACGCCAAACCCGCCCCGGCCTTGATATCCGGACCGGCGACATGCGTGCGTACCGGCTCGGCCGCCGCGTGGACGCTGTGACGTGCCTCGGCAACTCGCTGGCCTACGTGCACGACAACAGCGCGCTACAGGACGTGTTCGCGACCTTCGCAGCGCACGCGCGCCCCGGCGCGGTCCTCGTGCTCTGCTCTCCCGTGTCGCCGATCGTCCAGGCAGAGCCTACAACCGCCACCGTCGAGACCTCAGACACACGAGCCACGGTCACCGTTCGGTACGACTGGGATCTACGGACGCAGATCAACACCATGCACAGGCTGTGGACATTCGAGTCCGGCGATGAAGCTCGGGACGTGATCCGGCGCCGGGTCCTGTTTCCACGCGAGTTGGAGCACTACGCGACCGGAGCGGGGTTCGAGGTGGTCGACATGGCGAACGAGTCCGAGCCAGGAACGCTCACCGGACCGACCGCGTACACCGTGGCGCGCTACTGGCCGTGACCGCTGCGAGCTATTCGCTGCTGTCGCCCTCGGCCTCGCCTGGCACCTGAACGTACGTGCCGCGCTGCGGAACAACGAAGAGCAGATCGGGGCTTGCAGTCTCCCCGAGCAATACGCGCGCGCAGGATGCCCGCGAGCTGCTCGAACGGGGGCTCGGGGGCGTCGCGCTCGATCACGTCATCAGGGCCGTACTCCATGCCTAGGACGCTAGCGGCACTCTGACGACACCGCACTTATGGGTACGTAAGTCGACGTCCCTTGACGTACCTTTACAAGGGCTTACGTAGCTTGACTTCAAGGTCAGGTAGCTCCCAAGGTCGGAATTCGTCCGCGATGCGGCGGATGAAGCACGTGGAGCGGGCGGGTCGAGGGCGATGTCCTCCGTGCGGTCCATGAGGAGGGCGTACTTCTGCACCTGTGCTTCGGCGTCCAGACAGGAGGGTGCCGTGCGAGAAGGGGATCTTCCGCAGCGTTACCGTGTCGCGCTCGCCTCCGTGAGTGTCTGGGCTGCTCGCGGGTGGTGGTGGCGCCGCCGATCCGCATGCGCAGGGCGGCTTCCCGGACTAGCAGTGCGGGGAACGGCCCTGGCGGTGAAGGGCAGTTATGAGCGCGTGGAGTTGGCGCGGGCCTGTGGTGAGAACGGCTTCGGGGTAGTCGTCGCTCTCCCGGAGGTGGACCGTCCCGTGAGGGGTGGCCGCGATGTATACACAGTTGGCGGCTTCGGCGCTAAATGTCGACTTCTGCCAATGCAGCTCAGGCATGGGGGTCCTCAGGTGTCGCGGGCGATGTGCTCGATGAGGGTGCGGGACTTGCCCTCGGAGAGGGCGCGGGCGTCCATACGTCCCAGTACGGAGCGGTAGCGCTCCAACTGTGCCTCCGCGTCCAGGAAAACGCACCCGTGATCGGTATCCAGGACCACGCTGTCCAACTGAGGGACCGGTCCGAGGGCGTAGGTGATCGGCTGGCCCGATGCGGGGAACCCGACTTCCCCGAAGGGGATGACCCGCAGGCTGATGGTGCTCTGTCCGCTCATCTCCACGAGGTACTCGAGTTGCTTGCGGGCCACCTCGGGTCCTCCGAAGCCCATGCGGAGAGCTGCCTCGTGGACGATGGCCCGGTACGGCGTCGGCGTGGCTGCGAAGAGGACGGCCTGGCGTTTCACGCGGTACGAGACGCGGTGCTCGATCTCGTGCTGACGAAGAGGTGGAACCGACTCGCGCATAGTGGCGCGGGCATGGTCTGTGGTCTGCAGCAGGCCCGGAACATGGATGGTGACCGCCACACGCAGCTCTTCCGCGTGGTACTCCAGTTCGGCCAGGTCGAGCAGGCCGGACGGGAGCGTGTCGCGGTACTCCTCCCACCAACCGCGCTTGCGCCCGCCGGTCATATCGGCAAGGGCGTCGACGTACCGCTCGTCGGCGCAGGTGTAGTGGCGCGCGAGTGTGCGGACGCGGTCGGCGCTCACTGCGTAGCGTCCCGCCTCGATGTTGCTGATGCGGGCCTGTGGGCCGCCGAGCAGGGCGGCAGCCGCGGTCGAGGTGAGTCCGGCTCGCTCGCGGAGCTTGCGCAGTTCGGCGCCCAGACGCTGCTGGCGCAGGGTCACGCTGGTGCTGGGTGGCATCGGCGATCACATTCCTTGCTGCATACCGGAGGTGTCACCCACACGAGTGGGAATGGAAGCTCTTCGCAGCTTCAATGGAAGACCTTACATTTCCACCGCTACGGTGTGGGGCGTAGGCCGCTCAACTGGCCCCGCCAGTAAGCCGGAAGCGCACCGCGAGCCCGCGGCATGCCACCGCCCGGCGCAGCCCTGGAGCGGGCAAGTTCCCTCACCGCAGGAGGCGTCATGGTCACCGTATCCCCGCCGCACCCCCTCGTGTTGCCGCTCGCCGAAGACGATCCATGGACCTACGCCCTTCAGTTGCCGCACGACGCCCGTGCCCCGCGCGTCGCCCGCAGCACGCTCCGGGTGGTGCTGGCCACGCACGGCCTCACCGGACTCGCGGAGACAGCCGAGTTGGTGACGTCCGAGCTGGTCAGCAACGCCTACCTGTATGCCGAAGGGGGCGCCACCCTGCGGCTTCGCGCGCTGGGCGGCTTCGGGTGAGCGTCTGGGACTCCAACCCGCATATCCCCCCTCCCTTCGACCGGAGGCCCGGCGCCGCCGGCCCGTGCCCGGCGCCGGTCGACGCGGATGGTGGGCGCGGGCTCTTCCTCGTATGTCACTACGCGGACGCGTGGGGCGGCTATCCGCTGGGCGGTGATCTCTTCGCGGGCGGAGGGAAGCTGCTGTGGTGCGAGCTGAGCCGCCACGCGGAATCCGACGGAGGAGCGCCCGCTCAGTAAGCCGCGCCGCCCGCTCCCTCCGCCCGTTCTCTCCGGGCCGAGAACGCGACGAAGCCCGCCCCGAGACCCAGGAACGCCGTGCCCCCGATCACGTACGGAGTCGTGTCGAAGCCGCCCGTATCGGCCAGGCGACCCCCGTGTGCGGAGGTCGCGGTCGAGGTCTGGCTCCGGTCGCCGTGAGGGGACTCGTGCGACGCGGAAGCGGACGTCGCGTTCGCGGAGGGGACGAACCACAGGGCGCCGAGGAGGGCTCCGGCGGCGGTGGCGGTCAGCATGGATCGACGTGCGGACACGGAATCGGATCCCCCTTGTGGTGCTGGCGAATTGGCCGTGTGGGGCGATGGTAGTGAAAGGCGCGGGTCGCGGGAAAGTCGCGGGGGAGTCGGGCCGTACGCTCCGTCGTATGACTGGTGACGAGACATCACGGTATGTGCGGCTGCGGGTGGAAATGGTGGTGGAGGTGGATGACGTCGAAAAGCTGACCGGTACCGCCCTCGGCCGCATCGGGGCGGATGAGCGGATGCCCGCCGAGGAGCGCGCGCACGCGGAGGCCGCCGTCAAGGAGGACGCCGCTGAGGCGCTCGCCTATCTGGTGGACCCGTTCGACCTGGTCGGCGAGGTGCCCGGGGTCGAGCTCACGCAGGCCTCATGGAGCAGCGAGATGGTCGACTACGACCCCGATTCGCCGGACTGGGATCTGGGCGAGGACGGTGACGAGGACGAGGACGAGGTCGGCGAGGACGATGAGGATGACGAACTCGTCTAGTCGGCAGCGGTATCCGGATTGAGGTATGCGGAATCGGGGACCCCGGACAGCAACCGCCGTCCGGGGTCCTGTCGTCCCACCGTGCACAGTGATCGGTTTCCCCGTGGGCCGTCCCATGCCGCACAGTGGTGACAGGGGGCGGTTCCAGTACCGCGGACGTGGTGTTCCCCACATTCCGTCCGGTAGTGGAACGGGACGAACCGGGCAGGACGTTATGCGGGGTTACCGGGACTCGGTTACGGGGACTCCCGGGTCGGCGTCTGCTTTGGGGATTCGGCTTTGGGATTCGGCAACTATGGAGATGCGTGTGATGACGGACAGTAGGCGTCGCAAGCGCGGACGTGGACGCAAGGGCCTTGCGGCCGTGTCCGCTGTCGTCGGCGGCGTGCTCGTGCTCTCGGCGTGCAGCGGCGACGACGGCGACAAAGCCTCCGGTGGCAAGGAGTCGCAGAACCAGGTCGACGAGGCGGCGGCCAAGAAGACCTCCGCCGCCCGGATCGAGATCGCGCCGAGGAACGGCTCCGACAACGCCAGCATCAACAGCGCGGCCGGGGTGACGGTCAGCAAGGGCACGCTCACCGCCGTGACCATGAAGACCGCCGCCGGGCAGGCCGTGGCCGGTCAGATATCCGCTGACAAGAAGAGCTGGAAGCCCAGCGCCCAGCTCGAACGCGCCACGAAGTACAAGATCTCGGCGACCGCCAAGGACTCCGAGGGCCGCAAGGCGCACGAGAACTCGTCGTTCACGACCGTCTCGCGGGCCAACAGCTTCATCGGCAGCTTCACGCCCGAGGACGGCTCCACGGTCGGCGTCGGCATGCCCGTGTCGATCAACTTCGACAAGGGCATCACGAACAAGAAGGACGTCCAGTCCGCGATCAAGGTGTCGTCCGACAGCGGGCAGGAGATCGTCGGCCACTGGTTCGGCGCGAACCGCCTGGACTTCCGCCCCGAGGACTACTGGAAGGGCGACTCCACCGTCACCCTGAAGATGAACCTCGACGGCGTCGAGGGCGCCGACGGGGTCTACGGCGTCCAGCAGAAGACCGTCCAGTTCAAGATCGGGCGCAACCAGGTCTCCATCGTCGACGCCAAGACCAAGACGATGAAGGTGACGCGGGACGGAAAGGTCGTGAAGACCATCCCGATCTCCGCGGGCTCGCCCGAGAACAAGACGTACAACGGCAAGATGGTGATCTCCGAGATGTTCAAGGAGACCCGCATGGACGGCGCCACCGTGGGCTTCAAGGACGGTGACGGCAAGGGCGAGTACGACATCAAGGACGTACCGCACGCCATGCGTCTGTCGAACTCGGGCACGTTCATCCACGGTAACTACTGGGGCTCGCCGTCGATCTTCGGCAGCGCCAACACCAGCCACGGCTGCATCGGCCTGGAGGACGCCAAGGGCGCCGGCGACAAGTCAAAGCCGGGCGCGTGGTTCTTCGACAACACCATCACCGGTGACGTCGTGGACGTCCGTAACACCGGTGACAAGGTCATCGCCCCGGACAACGGCCTCAACGGCTGGAACATGGACTGGGCGCAGTGGAAGGCCGGCTCCGCCGTCTGATCCCACGCCCCGCACGGCCGTACGGAACGGCCGCGGCCCATGTGTGGGGCTCCGTATTCCGGACAACGAGTGGGGACGGAACGTGCGAGGCGCCCCGTGACGCGGGTGCCGCGGGGCGCCATTGGAGCTGTGC
>NZ_JBSFRK010000008.1:0-17450 GCF_053589195.1 Streptomyces sp. NPDC003379
CAACGCCGCCGCCCTGTGGAGCCTCGCCCAGGCCCCCGGCACCCCGCGCGGCGCGAAGATCCTCACCACCGCGCTGACCAACCAGACGGAGCTGGAGTGGAAACGCGGCACCGAGGCCGGTCTCACCGGGTACGAAGTCGTGTGGCGCGAGACGACCGACACCGACTGGACCCATGTGATCGACGTCGGCGACGCCACCCGTCACACCGTCGACCTGTCCAAGGACAACGTCTTCTTCGGTGTACGCGCGGTCGGCCGCTCCGGCCTGCGCAGCCCCGTGGCGTTCCCCGCACCACAGCGCTGAGGCGCCGCAAGGGCAGCGAGGGCCGAGCGGGACGGGTATCCGGTTCGGCCGCGTACGTGACCAGGCACTTGTCGCCCTCACCGGGTGGGAGCGGTGGGGGCGGGGGATGTTCGGAGCGTCCCCGTGGGTGCGCCCGAATCACACACCAATTCTGGAATAGGCGCTCAGGAGGACCTTCTTCGACGGGGTTCCCAGTGCCGCTTGAAGCCAGCCCGGAGCAGAGAGGAACAGCCCGGCGGTAGTGCCCGGTCGGGCCCAGCGCGGGGATATCCAGCATGCTCGCTCTCCTGTTCCTTCCGCCGAGTCACGGGGCGGACGGTGCTGAGGGGGTCAGCGCGCCGCGGCCGTCACAGCACGGCGCTGACGGGTCTCGGCCGCGAGGTCGTGAGAACGGCCACGGTGGCGTCCCAGCCCATGCAGGCATCGGTGACGCTCTGGCCGAACACGGGCTCCTGGAGGCCGAGTTCCTGGCGCCCGGGGATCAGGAAGCCCTCCAGCATGACGCCGCGGATGTCCGTGTTGCCGGCCGCGACCTGCGCCCCTATCTCCCGTGCGACCACGGCCTGTCGCTCGTGGTCCTTGCCGCTGTTGCCGTGGCTGGCGTCGATGACCAGGCCGGTCGGCAGCGCGGCCGCGGCCAGGAGCCGTGCCGTCTCGCGCACGTTCTCGGGGTGGTAGTTGGGCCGGCCCGAACCGCCCGGGAGCACCACGTGGCAGTCCGTGTTCCCGTCGTCCGCAGCGTGACCGCCCTGCCGTCCCGGTAGACGCCGAGGTAGACGTGCGGGGCGGCCGCGGACCGGATGGCGTCGACGGCGACGCCCACGGAGCCGGTGCTGCCGTTCTTCATGCCCATGGGTATGGGAAGGCCGCTCGCCAGCTGCCGGTGCACCTGGCTCTCCACGGTCCGCGCGCCGATGGCGCCCCAGGAGATCAGGTCGGCCAGATACACCGGAGCCGACGGGCTCAGCCACTCGGTCGCGATGGGCAGCCCCTGTTCGGCGATCTCCAGGATGAGCGTCCGCGCCGTACGCAGCCCGAGGTTGACGTCCAGGCTGCCGTCGAGAGCCGGGTCGGTGAGCAGTCCGGTCCGGCCGACCGTGGTGCGGGGCTTTTCGACGTACACCCGCATGACGACCGCCAGGTCGTGGGCGAGGTCGGCGGCCGGTTCGCCGAGCGACTTCGCGTACGCCAGACCGGCGTTCACGTCGTGGATCGAGCACGGCCCGACCACGGCGAGCAGCCGGTCGTCGTCGCCGCTCAGCACGCGGCGGGTCATCCGGCGGCCGTCGCTCGGACCTCCGATGGCGCTGGAGATGCCCCGGCACAACCGTCCGGCAAGCACGCGTTTCACGGTGCCGTTTGCCTCCTGGACGGACGGGCGGGTTCGGGTGCGGGCGGGCGGCGCGCTCCCCCTACCGCTCGGCCCCCTCGGGCAGCGTCGCCTCCTCGGGGCTCGCCATGTCGAGGAGCAGCATCGCGTCGTGGTCGGGGGTGCCGGGCGGAGCCTGGTAGGTGACGAGGCGCTGGCCGTCCGTGCGGGAGATCGTCATCACCTCGAAGGAGAGGCGGAGCGAGCCGACCTCCGGGTGCCGGAAGTGCTTCTCGCCGCCGCCGCGCTCCTTCACGTCGTACCGCTCCCAGAGCCGGGCGAACTCCGGGCTCTTCACCACGAGCTCGCCGACGAGCTGGGCCAGTTCCGGCATGTCCGGGTCGGCGCCGGCCACCGCGCGCAGGTGGCCCGCGCTGTGCGCCGCCATCTCCTCCCAGTCGCGGTACAGCTTGCGGCCCATGGGGTGCAGGAACATGTAGCGCGTGATGTTGCGGCGCTCCCACGGCCAGTCCGTGATGCCGGCGAAGAGACGCAGTCCGGGCCGGTTGGCGGCCAGCAGGTCGTTGGTACGGCTGACGACGTACGCCGGGGCGGGGCGCACCGTCTCCAGCAGGACGCGCAACGACTCCCGCACCGTCCGCGTCGGCCCCGCGGACGGCGTCGGCGGCTGACCCGCGGCGAGCGCCACCAGCTCGTGCAGCCGGTGCAGCGCGTCGCCGGAGAGCTGGAGCGACTCGCCGAGCGCGGCGACCACGGCGGGTGAGGGCCGGGTCTCGCGGCCGCGCTCCAGACGCGTGTAGTAGTCGACGCTCACCCCGGCGAGGGTCGCCAACTCCTCGCGGCGCAGCCCCGGAGTGCGGCGGACGCCCGTGCCGGCCCGCAGGCCCACGTCCTGGGGGCGCACCTGCCCGCGGCGGGCGCGGAGAAAGCGGCCCAGTTCCGTACCTTCGGTCATCCGTTCATTCTCGCAAAGAGTGTCGGGCGCCGGGAGGCCGTATCAGGGCCAGGCACAGCACTCCCCCGCACAGCTCGGCCTGCCAGCGGGGCGCACGGGCAGGGCACGCTGCTTGCCGTATCCACAGCGACACCGCGGTGAGGAGCAGCACACCATGAGTACGACGCAGTCCGGCGCGGACACGGCTGTTGAGGCGGGCCTGTCCCCCGGAGACGACCCGGGACAGCCAGGTTCCCCCCGCGCGGCTCTGGTCGCCGCCGTCCTCGGCTTCTTCGTGATCACGATCGATGTCTCCGGCGTCAACGTCGCGCTGCCCGCCATGCGGGCCGACCTCGGCGGCTCGATGTCCGGTCTCCAATGGGTCGTCGACAGCTACACGTTGATGTTCGCGGCGCTGATGCTCTCCGCCGGCGCGCTCTCGGACGCGGTGGGCGCGCGGCGCGCGTACGGTTGGGGGCTCGGCGTCTTCACTCTCGCCTCGCTGGCCTGCGGGGCGGCGCCGACGCTCGGGGTGCTGATCGCGGCCCGCATGGTGCAGGGCAGCGCGGCGGCGGTCATGGTGCCCTCCTCGCTGGCTCTGATCCGGCAGGCGTTCTCCGATCCGGACGAGCGGGCGCGTGGCATCGCGCTGTGGACGGTCGGCGGCGCGGTGGCCATCGCCGCTGGGCCCGTCCTGGGCGGGCTGCTCACCACGGAGTGGAGCTGGCGCGCCGTGTTCTGCCTCAACGTGCCCACCGGGATCATCGGGTTCCTGGCGCTGACGCGGGCGACGCGCTCCCCGCGCCACTCCGTCGCGTTCGACCTGCCGGGGCAGGTGACCGCCGTACTGACGCTGGCGGCGCTGACCTTCGCCGTGATCGACGGCGGGCACAACGGGTTCACCGGCACCGTCCTTGCCGCGACCGTGGTCACGGTGCTGTCCGCGGCCAATTTCGTGGCCATCGAGGCCCGGCGGCGCAATCCGATGCTGCCGCTGGAGCTGTTCCGGCTGCGCGGCGTGACCGTGCCGGTGATCTCGGGCTTCGCCCTCAACGCCGCCTTCTACGGCGGGGTGTTCGTGCTCAGCCTCTTCTTCCAGGAGCAGCGGGGGCAGTCGGCGCTCTCGGCCGGACTGATGTTCGTGCCGATGGCGCTGATCACCGCCAACGTCAACTATCTCTCGCCGCGGGCGGTCACCCGCTTCGGCCGGCGGCCCGTGGTCGTCGCCGGACTGCTGATCGTCGCGCTGGGCTGCGGCGTGCTGCTCCCCATCGACCCCGGCACGCCCCCGTGGGCGACCGCCCTGCTGATGATTCCGCTGGGCATCGGCGGCTCCCTTGCCATGCCGGCGCTGACCTCCCTGATGCTCGACAGCGTCGCCGCGGAGCGGGCCGGCACAGCGGCAGCGCTGCTCAACACCAGTCGCCAGACGGGCGGAGCCGTGAGCATCGCCGCCTTCGGCGCGCTCCTCGCCGGGGACTTCTCGTCAGGGATGAGGGAGAGCCTGCTGAGCGCCGCGTGTCTGCTGGTGGTCATGGCCTTGGGCGCGGGGGCGTTGCTGCCCCGGCGCTGAGGTCGGCCGGGGCGGCGACGGCGGCTGTCGCCGATGTCTCCCAGCGGCGGCCGGACTCCCCCGGCCAGCCGCTGGGTCACTTTCACTGGGGACCGCAAGGGCCGCTCGACGGGCCCCCTGTCGTCCCACGTGACCCTCGCCGGGCGGCCGGAAACGGGATGACAGGTGGCCGCCGACGGACCAGAGTCCCTGAAGACCGTGTTCGCCGATTCGCTCATGCGTCGGCAGAGCAGCGAGCCGATCGATTCATCCTGCGGCTCCGAGCAGTGGATCAAACGGAGGGATCAGCGGGCTGCCGGTTCGGCCTTCGCCTTCGCGGTAGTCGACTGCGACGACACGGTGCTCGGGCATGTGCGATCTCTCGCCGTCAGCGCGTCACCGCTGTTCGGAAGGCCAGCGTAGACCTCTGCCGAAGTGCGACAGCCATGGGTCTTGCGTGGGCGATGGTTGAGCTCGTGGGCGATGGCGTCCAGATCGGCCTGGCTGAACGTGCGGAGGTCCGCGCCCTTGGGGAGGTACTGCCGAAGCAGCCGGTTGGTGTTCTCGTTGGTGCCGCGCTGCCACGGGCTGCGCGGCTTGCAGAGGTGGATCGGCATCCCGGTCCGTGCGGTGATGGCCTGGTGCTCGGCCATCGCCCGGCCCCGGCCCCAGCCCCAGCCCCAGCCCCAGCCCCAGCCCCAGGTGAGCGTCCGCCGCAGACGGGGCGGCGGGATGCCGAGGAGACTGCGGATGAGGTGCGGAGTGACCTGCTGCGCCTCGATGCCGTCCGGCAGCGCAACGATGGTCGTGTAGCGGCTGGTGCGCTCGACGAGCGTGGCGACGGCCGAGGGCCGGGTTCCCATCACGAGGTCACCCTCCCAGTGGCCGGGAACCTTGCGGTCGTCGACCTCGGCGGGGCGGGCGGTGATGGACACCATGCCGCGGATGATGCCCCGCCCGGTGGGCCGGCGGGCGAGCTTCGGGCGGCGCATGGGCCTGGCTGACCGCAGCCGCTGGGTGAGGCTGCGGTCGATCACCTGGCGCCGACGAGGGTCGTAGAGCGAGAGGTAGATCGCTTCGTGCGAGATCTGTATGGCGGCGTCACCAGGAAACTGACGTCGCAGCCATCCTGCGATCTGTTCGGGAGACCAGCACACTGCGAGCTTGGCCTCCACCAGTTGGTCTCCACCAGGGCGCGCAGAGCGGGCCGTTGGGCGAGCTTGACCTGCTTCGGCCGGCGCCCGCGCGCGTAGGCGGCCCGCATCGGCGGACACGGCTCGGTAGCGGTCCCGGCCGCCGTTGCGGGCGATCTCGCGTGAGACGGCCGAAGGGGATCGGCCCAGCCGCCTGGCCAACTGCCGAGCAGACTCTCCGGCCGCTATGCCGCGGGATATCTCCTCGCGCTCGCTGCCGGTCAGATGCCGCTCGGAGCGCTGCTGTGGGGTGAGGCGAATGCCGCCGCTCCGGTACAGGAACTGGCGGACGGGGTGCATGGGCGCCCCGAGCGCCCGACCCATCAAGCTGAACGACTGCCCTTCGCGCCAGCGTCCCCAAACCTCGTCCTGCTGAGCCGACGAGAACCCGTAGTCACGCACCTTGCGCGCCGGTGCGTGGGTGGTGCGTTGATTACTTGAGGGTGCCCCCAGCTCGACGCGCTCAGCAAGCACCGGCATCCTGCGGGACAAGATCTTCAGCGAACAGTTCAGCACCCGCGTACGGGCCCGGCCCCGGTTCGTGGAGGCGCTGCGGACCGCGCGGGCGATCAAGGCGCACGCCCCGCACTGTCGGGTCATCTTCACCGTGTCCGAGATGAAGCGTCTCGGCCGCGACGCCGCCGAGCAGGCCGTGGGTGGTGAGGTGATCGGCGAGCCGTGAGGTCACGCTGTGGCTTCACTCCGACGGACGCCTTCTGGGCCAAATCCATCGAGGCCCACTTCGGGCCGCTGCGGCAGTTCTCCCTCGCCTGCTGCCGCCCCCACAACCACACCGTCCAGACCCGGAGACTGCACGCCTGCCTGCGCTGGCGAAACGCGAACGCGCGACACCCCGATGTGCCGGCCGGTGCTAGTTGAAGGTCTCGGCCACCTTGGTCATCGGCCCTCCTGCGTCACCGGTGTTGATCGTTCCAGCCGGTTCGAACAGCAGGATGGCGGTTTCTTCGTCCGCCACAGGGCAGTGTTCGACACCGCGGGGAACCACGAACAACTCACCGGGTTCCAGCACCACATCGCCATCCCTGAGCTGGATGGTGAGCCGCCCGCTGATGACCAGGAACAGTTCATCGGTGTTCTCGTGGCTGTGCCAGACGAATTCCCCCTTCAGTTTGGCCAGCTTGACCTCGTAATCGTTGAGCTTTGCCACCTTCTTCTGCGACCACAGCTCGCTGAACTGCGCGAGCTTGTCAGCGAGGTTGACGGCAACGGGAAACGTGGACATGCGGCATTCCTTCCTCAAGGCCGATAGCTCGGGAGGCTTCTGCCTCCCGCTGTCCGGCTGGTGTCACGAGCCTGCCGCCCTCGGACTCCGCTGGTCTTGTACGTTCCTGGCATGACCGCACAGCGTTCCCGCACGTCCATCAGCGCCTGGCGGCCGTCGGTCCCGGGGATCACAGAGGTCTTCCACGCGCACTTCACCGACCACGCGTACCCGTCCCACACCCACGACACGTGGGATCTGATGATCCTCGATGACGGTGCGGTCGACTTCGCACTCGACCGCCGCCGCCACGGAGCGACCGGTGCGGCCAGCGTCCTCCTGCTGCCACCGGGCGTCCCCCACGACGGTCGGACTGTCACGGCCTCAGGCTTCCGCAAGCGCGTTCTCTACCTCGATGACTCTGTGCTTCCACAGCGATTGGCCGACGGTGCGGTGGACGGCCCGGTCCTCGATGATGCACTGCTGCGCTATCGGATCCACCAGCTGCACGTTTCCCTCGGCCAAGCGGGAGACGAGTTCGAAGCCGAGTCCCGCCTCTCCTTCATCCGTGAACGGCTCCACTTTCACCTCGACGCGCTTCAGCCCCTCACGCCAAGCCGCGAGGCAAACCGGCTGGCGACCAGGTTGCGAGAACTACTGGACTCTCGGATACCCGCCGGCATATCCCTGTACGCGGCTGCCGCCACTCTGCATGCTCACCCCACCCACCTGATCCGCTGCTTCAAACAGACCTACGGCCTGCCACCGCACGCCTACCTCACCGGCAAACGCATCGACCAAGCACGCAGGCTCCTGCTCGATGGCCTCCGACCCGCCCAGGTCGCTACAACCGTCGGATTCCACGACCAAGCCCACCTGAATCGACACTTCACACGCCACGTGGGCACCACGCCCGGACGCTATATGCGGAGCCTCACCAACTCTGGCGAGATGCTCCCTGAGGCCGCGTCGGATGCACCCGAGCCATCCGACCGGCCCGGGAACCCCCGACGCGATCACCGACCCGGCGAACCATCCCGGTCACAGCGCTAGCGACGGCGGCGGCCATGACGGGCTTTGCCCACCCCTCGGTGGGCACCGGCGGCACCAGGCGCAGCGGACCGTCAGCAACGCGACGGGGTTGCTTCTGGGCGGCGGGCGTCTCGATCGGTTCTCCGGATAGCGGGCATCCCTGGCCCTCCGGCATGAGGTGACGGGCGAGTGTGCCTTTGCTCGTGATGCGGGCCCAGGTGCCGCATGCGCACTCGTAGCTGTTCACCAGTTCCTGGACCGTCCACGACCACGGCCCCGGATTTCGGGCAAGGGCTGGTGCCTTCGGGGGCGTCGTGCTCGTACAGGCGGCCGCTGCGCAGGCTCGCCTTCATCGGGGTGCCGCACTCGGGGCATAGGCACTTTTTCGCTGGTGCAAGAACGCGCCTGGCCCTCACGCACCCTGTGCACTACAGAGGTGCCCCGTCAGGTCGGCGGGCGTCGCGCGCCGCCGCCGCTTCCGTTCAGCGGGATCAGTGTCTCCAGATGAGCGCCCTTGACCCAGGAGCCGAGCAGGTCACGGTGCAGGGCCACGATGTCCTGGCGCACCGCCAGGCCGAGGGCAGCCTTTGTGAACGTGCGGCACGTGGTGACGAACAGGGCGACGTCCGCGCCGTGTTCGAGGCGGGCGGTGCCGACGAACTTCTGCATGTCCTGCTCCCTTGGTAAGGGCATCCCGAGGGAGCGATGGTTCCCGGGGATGTTCGAGTGCCGGATCGTGACATCCAAGGGCAGCCGGGCGAGCTACGTCTCAACGTAGACCGGGTGCGCGGACTGGTGCTCATTGCGGCGGTCGTGTGGGTATCGCGCACACGCCTTTGGGTCGCCGGGCTAGCGACGCCTGATCCGTAGATCGGCGGTGCCTGGTGCTCCTGCGGCCGCCGCCACTCAGCAGGCGGATGCTGACGTTTCGTCGGTGTTGGGGAACGTCTTTGCAACTGTGTGTCCTCCTGGTTGAGCCGGCAGTCATAAGCATCCAGCTTCCAGCGCACCTTGACCGGATGCACTTCGCCTTCGGCACCCCCGGTCTGCCAGATGGCTGCCGACAGTTGCAGCGGCTCTCCCGGCACTCCTGCGCCGATGTGGTCACCCAGAGCCTCCAGCCAACCGCCCTGCTGGGCAGCGGTATTGCCGAACGGGTCCGTTGTGTACTGGTACAGCGACCCGCTGGAATACGAAGGCGCAGTCGGCGCATTCACGTACGCAGCCGGCCGGACACCGGAACCGGATGAGACCGGCTGCCCCTTCGCCTTCGGGCCGCCCGTCTTCAACGCCCGCTGATTGGCTTTCAGCAGCTTGAGCTGCGCGGCAGTCGCAGGCTTGCTCTTCGTCGGCGCCGCCCGGTCTTTGGTCTGCTTCCGCCGCTCCTTGGGCGTGACCGGCTTCTGATGCGCTGCCGGAGCGGGGCCACGGCCATCACGTGCACTGGCCACTTGAGGGGTACCGTCCGCCGACACCCGGACCAACCACCCGCCGCCCGCGACTACAGACAGCGCCAAGACAACGACCAAGACACGCATGCGCGCAGACACAGTGGCCAGCACAAACCCCACCCCATGAAATACGCACAACTTGTCGTTGGCTGTGTACGAGATGTGAAATCTTGATGCACTGGCCACCTAAAGATCAGCCACGGAAATCTGCTTCATTCGCTTTCAGTCATAAATCCTCCGAGGATCTTTACCCTGTCGTGACTGACTGGTCGCATAGACCCGACGTTGGCACCAGAGCGCAATGACGTGGCATACCGACACCGAACACTCCGCTTGCCGTCGGTATCGGGACCCAGGATGCTGGCCCTGGCCTCATTACGTCGCACGCGTTCCGTGACTACGTGCGTAGAGGCTGCATACCAGCACGTAGTCGCAGACCGTGGAGTAGGACACCAGGTCGAAGTCGTACTCCTGGGCCAGACGCTGGTAGATCCGGCGGGCGGTGTGATTCTGCTTGCGCGGCGCGTTCGCGTCCTCCCGCAGCATCGCGTCGATCCACGGCTTGGCCGGGTCCAGAACCGCAGCCCGCGGCGCCGGCTTCTTCCGCGGCGGAGGAACCGCAGACAGCAGGGCCTGCCGCACCGTCCTGCGAGGCACCCCGTACTTCTCCGCCAGAGCCCGCTGCGACAGCTACGGATCAAGGCGCTTGTCCCTCCGGATCGCAGCGAACAACTCCGGCCGCGACAAACCCATCCCGGCCTCCCGACACGACCGTGATCAAGCAACATGGCCTCCGACATGACCGTGATCGACGCACAAACCCTGCCGTCGCCGGGCGGGCGGACCAGTGCATTCACTCCGAAGAGGGCACGTCGTCGGTAAGCTGCCGCAGCCTCACTCTGGACCGGAGGTCCAGCGTTCACTTGAGTTCGCTCATCGAGTGCAACTGCGCAAACTCGTCGGCGAGTATGCCCATGACGACCAGATCATGGTGTCGGTTGGCAAAGAACACGTGATCACGCAGGCGCCCCTCCTCGGCGAAGCCTAGGCGGCGATGCAGTGCCAGCGATGCCTCGTTGTGCCCGAAGATCCGTGCCTCGCACTTGTGGTACCGCCGCTCGGCGAACATGAATCGCAGCAGCATCGCCACGGCTTCTGCCGCGTAGCCCTTACGTCGGTGCCCAGCACCCATCGTGATGCCGTACTCGAACCGTCCCGCCCGCGGATCTGCGTGGTGCGAGCCGACAGCCCCCACGATCTGCCCCGTGTCCACGGCTTCGACGGCCAACGTGAAGCAGTCACCATCGGACTTCATGACGGCCTGTTCCTTCGCCCAGGCGCGGAACCCCTCGGCAGACCGAGGCGGATGCAGCAGGTCTCCCGACCGCTCCTCATCGACGGCGAAGCCCACGAACGCCGTCCAGTCCTCGGGCTCTATACCGCGTAGACGTACCCGCTTACCAGTCCAGAACGAAGTCATCCCCTATTCGATCACGCCGCAAGATGCGATGCACGGGCCCTCCTGGCCCTGGCCTGCAGTGCCATGTCATACCGGTGGAGCCAGATCAACTTCGTACGTCATGGAGCCGCGAAACGCTGATGCGCTGGTGCCAAAAGAGGCTCTGGCCCAAGTTATGTGAGCCGGTGACGCTGAGTCACGCGAGGAGGACTCGTTTCCGGAGGAGCGGGAATCCAGCCCGGCCGAACATCTGCCGTTTGAGCATCTTGATCCGGTTGACTGTTCCTTCGACGGGCCCTGAGTTCCAGTCGGTGGTGAGTCCGGCGGTGACCGCGGCGAAATCGCTTTCAAGTCCGGCCGCGAAGGTGCTGATGCCGGGCAGGCCGACTGTCATCGCCTCGGTGATCCATTCGGGCAGGCGCAGGCCGTCGAGCGTGGTGAGCATCTCCGCGAACGAGCTGGTCAGTTCGGCGGCGGAGGCCAGTTCCGGGATGCGGTCGAGGACTGCCTTGCGGTGAAGCTTCTCCTCTTCGGTCAGAGTGGCCGGGTGCCGGGTGAGCCAGCCGGTCACCTGCCGTACCGACGGTGGTGGCGGGGCGAGTGTGAGGCCTTCCCGCTGGGGCAGGTCGCGGCGGATCCAGTCACAGATGGTGGAGTAGTGGCCGCGGAAGCCTCGGGCGGTGATCTCCCGGAAGAGGGCGAGGACGGTCACTCTTCCGCCGGTCTCGGCCCAGCGTGCGGCCAGGTAGGGCTTGAACGGGTCGAGCTTGCTCGGGAGCTGACGTTTGCGACCCTTGACCATGTCTTGCCAGGATGCGGCGCGTGCATATCGCTGCACGGTGTGTCGGCCCCAGCCCAGATGCTGTGCGACGGCCCGCAGGCTCATGCCTTGGGCGAGGAGTTCGTGGACCAGAGCGTGGTGCATCCAGGCCCGCTCGGCGAACTTGCCCGTCGGCGCATCCGTTTCACCGTCTCGACCGGCGGCTTCTCCGGTCGGCGTCTCCCAGACGGGTTCCGGCTCGGAGACCGGCAGCGGCAAGTCACGCAGGCCGGAGCGATGGGCAGCCACCGTCTTCTCGACGGCGGATGCGAGGTTCTGCCAGAGACGGAACCGGTCGGCGACCTGGAGGGCCTGGGGCGCGGCGGTGTCGGCCGCTTCGGCGTAGGCGCCGGCGCGGTCGCGGCAGATGACTTCGATTCCGGGGTGGGCCGCGAGCCAGGGGGCGAGGGTGGCGGCGTCGCGTCCGGGCAGCAGGTCGAGGACCTGGTGGGTCTCGGCGTCGATCACGACCGTTCCGTAGACGTGACCGCGGCGGAGGGCGAAGTCGTCCACGCCGACGGCGCGGGGCTCGTCGGTGCCGGGTCTGGCAGGTCCATCACCCGCCGCAACAGCGTATTGCGGCTGGTCACGATGCCCAGATGCGCGGCGAGGCGTGCACCGGCCCGCCCTGCGAGCGCCAGCCCGACCTTGCTCATCGTGGACCGCAGACGCTCGGTGGTCCGACCACGGCGCCTGGTCAGTCCCGGTACCTGCTCGACGAACGTGCGCCGCGGACAGGCCGGGGTCGCGCAGACGAACCGGCGGACCCTCAGCACCAGGACACACGGCCGACCACCACAGGCCAGATCTGTGGGAAAAACGCTGGTAGGAGCCGTGGACCTGAGCCGACCAGTCTCCGCACGTCGGACAGCAAGCACCGCTCGCGGTGCACCGTGCCTCGACGCGTATCGCTTCGCCGTCCGTCTCGACAGACGTAATCATGACCATCGTGTTCGACGGGAACAACAACTCTTGCACCGCAGAGGGACCTTCGCTCACGGCGACCGAATGTCGAGCACGCCAGCCATACGAGGGACGAAATCCGGGCGACCTCCAAGTCCCAGCAGCGAAGATCAACGACTACAAGGAGTAGTCACCTCACACAACTTGGGCCAGAGCCCAAAACTGCCGGCGAAAACAGGCGGGGAACGCGCAGACGTGCCATGACGTCGGTGAAGGCGGGTGCGTCGGCGTTGCCGTGCCGCACGTGCACGTCGACTCCGCACTCGAAGCACTTGAGGGGCTCCACGTAGGGCGGGTGAGCTGGATGTCGATCGCGGAACGGTCGTACTTGTCCCCGCGGACGTCCATGGCGAACGCGATCCGCACGCCCCGCTTCTTTGTCGGCTTCGCCACCCGCACTCCCCTCCCAGCCCCTCCTGATCTTGCCGAGTCCGCAGCAGCACAGGAAGACTCCCACGGCCGCATCGGCGCGAGGGCGGGCCCGGCGGCGGGCAGCCCGGCGTCACGGGAGCAGCAGGGACGTCGGCTGACAAGCGGTGGGGCCCGGCCGAAGGAACCCAATTTCGGCGGATTCCAGGATATCCGGCCTTCGGCACGCAAGGGCTTGTTTGCGTATGCGGTTCTCGGCATCCGGCTGCTTCAGTAAGCCGGAAGGAATCCACATGCACCCGGCCAAAGGCGGATCTTGTGATGTCTCTTCGGCGTTCCCTCTTCACCCTCACCGCCACGGCAGGTCTGGCCATGTCCGCGGCGCTCACCGCCCCGGCAGCGGTGGCGGACTCGGCGGCCATCGAGACGGACGTGTCGATCAACGCGTACGCGGACTGTCCGGTCGGCTGGTTCTGCGTCTGGGAGCACGCGGACGGACAGGGAAGGATGGCTCGCTTCCAGTCGGGGACCCCCCACCTCGGCAACTACAACCTGAACGATCAGGTCTCCTCGGCCTGGAACAGGACCGGCCGGACCTTCTGCACCTACGTGGACATCAACTACAGCGGAGCCACATGGCCAGTAGGGAACTGGCAGGGCAATACATCCCAGTACAACCGGAACGACAACATCAGCTCCCTGCGGGCAGGATCGTGCTGATCAGGCCTCGAAGGCGTAGTGGAGGGGTGCGGGCGGTCCTGAAGATTCCGCGGCCGCCAGATCCAGTTCAGTAGGGATTTCAAGCTAACGAAAGATTCCGGTGCGGCTCGCATCTGCCGCCTCCGCAGGCCAGCCGTCTCATGTCCCGCAGCGGTCGGCTGAACCAGGAGTCCACATGCACCCGGTGAAAGGCGGATTTTTGTGATGTCTCTTCGGCGTTCCCTCTTCACCCTCACCGCCACGGCAGGTCTGGCCATGTCCGCGGCGCTCACCGCCCCGGCAGCGGTGGCGGACTCGGCGGCCATCGAGACGGACGTGTCGATCAACGCGTACGCGGACTGTCCGGTCGGCTGGTTCTGCGTCTGGGACCAGCCGGGCGGAGGGGGAGAGGGATGGGCACGGATGGCTCGCTTCCAGACAGGGGTCCCCGACCTTCGCGTCGTGAACATGGACAACCAGATCTCCTCGCTCTGGAACAGGACCGGCAGGGTTTGGTGCGTGTATACGGGCCCCGGCTACACCGGCAGCGCCTGGCAAGTAGGGAACTGGCAGGGTGATGCCCCGCCCGGCCTGAACGACGACATCAGCTCCCTCAGGCCGTGCTGACATTGCGGTAGCCCCCTGATCGCCCCGGGGTCCGGGTGCCTGAGGCCCGGCCAGGCGCCGCACCGATCCGAAAGTTTTGTGGGTCAGGATCTTGTTCGGCCAGGAAGGTGGCAGCCTCGCCTCGTCACAGTTGCCGGCGCGCACGAGAGCGCTGACCTGCACAAAGCGGGCGCCCGGACACGCCGGGGCTCAGACACGATGGTCAGCCGGCGGGTTCGTACTCCACCGTTTCCTGCCCGCACCCGGCGGCCAGCTCCCGCAGGGCATGCCGTTCGACCTAGCGTAGGCCTTGCGGCGCTCGGCACTCCACGTGCCGAACCAGCGGCCAATCGCTGAACTGCGATCTACCTCCTTCACGGAACTGTGGACAGAACTTTGAAACTCCCCATCCGTTGAACGGTGACGAGTAGCCCTGACCGTTTTCACGGGCCAGGGGTGCCCGTTGGGTGAGTGGCGCCTTGGGCGTCCGGCTTCTACGAAGTGCGCAGTACGGCCAGAGCGGCAGGACTGCGGCCGGGGGTGTGCTCATGGTGTGGCGGCTCCGCCGTCATGTGTCTCGTTCAGGCCGGACGCACGGTTCGGGCCGGTCAGTACACGAGCTACGGCTCTGACCGGGTAGACACCTCACTATGGGTCGACCGGCTCCCACAGCAGGAGCGCACGGTCGCGGCCGCCTGTGGCGAGCAATGTGCGCCCGTCAACGTCCGGTACGGCGCACACCGCGCTCAGCCAACTGTCGCTGTGGCCACTGAGAGGCTCGCCGATCGGCTTGAGGTGATCGGGTTCCACAGGCGTAGCAGGCCGTCATGGCCAATGGTGACCAGTCGGGCTCCGTCGGCACCAGGCAGTACACACATGCCCGTCACCCAGTTGTGGGCGTGAAGTGGCTCGGCAACGGGCTCGCAGGTGGTGGGGTCCCACAGCCACACGAGCCCGTCACGGCCGCCGCTGGCGAGGAGAGTGCGACCGTCGCTACCAGGCAAGGCGCACAACGTCTCGACCCAATTGCAGTCGAGAGCGCTGGCGGGCTCCATATTCGTCCCGAACTGCTGGCGCGTCCGCGGGTCGTACAGTTGCACGGTCGCTTTGCCGGAGACCACGGCGATGAGCGTGCGGCCGTCGGCAGCGGGCACTGAACATACGGTGGGGCGCTTGGTCGATCCGGCGCTCTCGAACGGTTCGCCCAGGGGTTGCCCGGTGGCCGGGTCCCACAGTTGCAGCAGCGTGCGGTAGCTGGAGGTGGCGAGTAACGAGCGGCCGTCCACATCGGGCACGACACACATCACGGTCACACCGTGCCAGCGGTTCGGGGTGGCGATGCCGACCTGATCGCCGGTGGCCGGATCCCAGCGCCGTAGGTGGTCGTCCTCGTGCACGCTGAACAGCACGGTGCGGTCGTCGACGTCCTCGAGCGCGCACACGCCCATGGTCCAGTTGCTCTGGCGAAAATAGTCGTCGTCGCGACGTCCGTCTGCGCGGGGAATGTCGAGCCAGGCGCGCACGAGGTCGCCGGATGCCGGGTCCCACAACCGGATCGAGGCATCATGGGCGCCACTGGCAACCAACGTCCGGCCGTCGACCGCGGGCACCGCGCACATGGTCCTGATCCAGCCGCCGTGCCCGTCGAGCCCCGTGCCGAGCCCGACCTCGTCCGTCAGGTCCCACAGCCGTACCGATCCGTGGTCGCTGAGACCGCCGTGCTCGACACTCGCGAGCCGGGCTCCGCCGTCGCCGGAGGGGATGGTGCACAAGGACTTCACGTCGCCGATGTGTCCCGTCAGCGGCGGCATGACGGGTGCGCCAGCCGCCGGATCCCACACCTGGATCGTCCCGTTGCGGCCGCCCGCGGCGAGCAGTGCGCGGCTGTCGGCACCGGGCACCTCGCACATCGCGGTCACCTCGTCGGGCTGCCCGCTCAACAGGGTACCGATCGGTTGTCCGGAAACCGGGTCGCGCAACACGATCTGACCGTCACGGCCACCACTCGTGGCGAGCAGCGTGCGGCCGTCCACGTTGGCCACCACGCACATCGTCGCGACGTAGTCGGTTCGCAACGTGCCGGCCGACTGTCCGGTGGCCGGATCCAGCAGCTCGATCCCGCCGGACCTGACAACGGCCAAGAGGGTGCTGTCGCCGACTCCGGGCACCGCGCACATGGTCTCGTACAGCACGTCGTTGTGCGGCCATTCGCGGATCTTGCTCCAGGTGTCCGGATCCCACAGTCGCACCCGTTCCTTGTCCTTGGTGGCCAATACGGTGCGACCGTCGACGTCGGGGATCGCGCACACGGAGGTGACGGCCTCACCGGGGCTCGCCAGGTCCGCGACCTCTTCGCCCGCGACCGGATCCCACACCGGCACGGAGCCGTCCTCACGGCCGGCGACGACGAGCGTGCGGCCATCGGCGACGGGCAGTGCGCACATGGCGTTGACCCAGCGCGAGGCGCTCTGCCACGGCGGGAGGTGGGCGTCCGCCGCGTCATTCCTGCCGGTGAGGACGGCGAGCGGGTCACCGGATTCCGGGTCCCACAGCGACACCGGCCCATCGATGTGACCGGTCCCGAGCAGGGTTCGACCACCGATCGGCACGGCGCACGCGTAGTGCGGGTAGTGCGTGGTGACGACGCGGTGCGGGACACCTGACCACCACGCGGCGCGCAGCCGCCACCGCCATGGCTGTCCGGCCGCGCAGGCCTCGGCCAGCTCGGCGCTGCGGTTTTGGCGGGCATGGACGTGCAGCCACCACCGCCGGCGTTCCTCGCCATGTGGGTGCTGGTGTGCATGGTGGGCCTCGCTGCCGAAAGCGTGGGTGCGGGTGGCCGGCGGTCACCGCTGGGTTTCCTCGCCGCCGTCTACCCCGTCGTCTTGGCCCTCATCGTGCTGACCGAGGAACCGGGCGAAGCCGCGGTCCGCGCGGGCCAGCAGGGCGGGAGAGGGAACCCCGTAGACGGGCAGATGAAGGCCGCGGCCCTCCAGGGCCAGAGTGGTGGAGTCGGTGTGTGCACGCATGGCCCCGGGTGGTCCGTCGGTGCCGTCGACGCTACGCACCCACCGCCGGTGAGGACCGCACGGTGCGGTTATGGAACTGGGCCAGTGGCCGGTGCACCGCCGCTCTCACCGGCCACCACAGCGAGGTGAATGCGGTGGCGATTTCGCCGGACGGCACATGGCTGGCCACCGCTGCCGGAAACGTGTGGCTGTGGGACCAGGCCAGCGGACAGCACACTGCCACCCTCACCGGGGAGACCGGGGCTGCGATGTCAGTGGCGATCTCACCCGACAGCACCTGGCTCGCCACCACCAGCGACAAGACGGTGTGGCTGTGGGACCAGGCCAGCAGACAATGCACCGCTACCCTCACCGGACACAAAAAGGAGGTGGCCGCGGTAACGATTTCACCCGACGGCACCTGGCTAGCCACCGCCAGCTGGGACAAGACGGTGCGGCTGTGGGACCCGACCAGCAGACAGTGCACCGCCACCCTCACCGGCCATAC
>NZ_JBSFRK010000008.1:17547-239980 GCF_053589195.1 Streptomyces sp. NPDC003379
TACCGACGCGGTGAATGCGGTGGCGATCTCGCCCGACGGCACCTGGCTAGCCACCGCCAGCTGGGACAAGACGGTGCGGCTGTGGGACCCGACCAGCAGACAGTGCACCGCCACCCTCACCGGCCATACCGACGCGGTGAATGCGGTGGCGATCTCGCCCGACGGCACCTGGCTGGCCACCGCCAGCTGGGACAAGACGGTGCGGCTGTGGGACCCGACCAGCGTCCAATGCACCGCCACTCTCACCAGCTGGTCACTGCTAGCGGTGGTAGCGGTAGCGATTTCGCCCGACGGTGCCTGGCTGGCAGGTGTAAGCAGAAGCGGGGAAAGCTACATTTGGGACGCGCACAGTAGAGGCCTCGCGACGGCCTGGACGCGCTCGTCGCCATGCGGGTGGGCCCGCGCCGGGGCTATCCGGTACTCGCCGTCCATCTGCGCGACCAGCTGTATGTCCTGGTGCCGCCGGGCACCGGCCACGCGGCCGCCGACCTTTCCGGGGTGCGCGTCCTCGGCGACGGCTTCCAGCTCCTGCTGCCCACCGGCCAGCACGGCAGCCCCCTGGCGCACTGGGTCAGCCCGCCGCGCGGGAGTGCGCCGCCGCTGATCCGCCCCGACCGGCTCACCCACCACCTGCGAGACCTGGCCCGCGACCACCAGAAGGCGGCCACCTCGTGAGCAGCACTCACCCCGTTCTGTACGACCCGGACGGACGCCTCACGGCAGAGCTCCCGCCCGACCGCACGGTGCACGAGCAGGTGGTGCGCACAGCGCTGGCGTGGTCCTCCCCGCTCGACGTACCAGCCGCCGACGTCGCGGTCATCGGTCACCTGCTTGCCGGGGCGGCGCGGGTAGTCGCCGACGAGGTGCGCATCCACGCGGACCGGCTTCCCGAGGATGACGGGCGTCGCGTGTTTCGCCGAGCTGATCCTGCGGGAGGCCGACGGCCGCCTGTCCCAGCCGTGCACGAGCCTGCACCGGGTGCAGGCCTGCACGTGCCGCACATACTCCCGCTGGTGCTCCGCCGCCGAAGATCCGCCCGGTGTAAGGCAGTGGTTCCCGACGATGAAGTCCGCAGCCGAGATGAACTGGTCTCCTTCGTCCAGCCGACACGCAGCAGGGTGGCGGCGATGCCCGCCGTGCCGCGGCCGCCGACGATCCACCCGAGCGTCATCCACCCGTCGGCCTCGGACCAGACCCGCAGGTCGTAGGTCGGCGGGTGCTGCTCGCCCAGGCGCCAGGCCGGCTCCGGCGTCGGCTCGGTCGAGGCCGGATGCCCCTTCGGCCAGGTGTCGTGCGGCAGGCGCGGCACCGCCGGCCGGTCCGGATCGGCGTCGACCCGGTGGACCCGAGAAGGGAGGGTGCCCAGGTCGGTGGTGGAGTGCTGCCAGACCTCGGCGCGCAGGTCGCCACAGTCACCGCCCGCCGGTCGGGAGGGGGCGCCCAGCCGGTGGGCGACTGCCGTGTCGGCCAGGAGGACGGCCTTGTTGAGGCGGTCGCACCAGGCCCGCGTCCACCAATGCGGTGTGGTGCCGGTGCAGTCCGCGCCCACGATGCCGTCCGGCACGCTGTAGACCCGCACCTCGTACGGCAGCTCCGGGCTGGGGCACATCGGATCGAGGGCGTCGGGCACGATCCTGCAGGGCGAGGTCGACGCGGCGATCGTCGGGGCGGACCGCATCGCCGCCAACGGCGACACAGCCAACAAGGTCGGCACGGTCGCCATCGCCCTGGCGTGCGCGCACACGGGCATCCCGTTCGTGGTGGCGGCCCCCACCACGACGGTGGACCTCGGGACGGCCTCGGGCGACGGCATCCCCATCGAACCGCGCGGCGACGATGAGGTGTTGGAGTGGTCCGGCGTCCGTACGACCCCGGCGGCCTCGCGCGGCCACACCCCCGCCTTCGACGCGACCCCGGGCTCCCTGGTGACGGCCCTGGTCACGAAGCGGGGCGTACTGGAAGCGGGGCGTACTGGAGGTCTCGGCGGGGGAGCTGCCGGGCGGCGCGCCGCGACTCCGGTGAGAGCGGTCCAGGTCGGCCGCGCGCACGGAACGGTGCGGACGGCGTGGCCAGGGCTACGACCGGCCAGGGCGGTGACCGCGACTGCGATCACAGCCGTGACCGCGGCCGCGACTTCGATGAGGGCCCTGACTTGCGGCCGGGGCCAGGGCCACAACTGCGACCAAGGCCGGAACCGGGGCCACCAGCCGGCGCCGACGCGGATGACCGGCAACCGGCCCGGCCGCCGGTCACGCGGTGCGGGCCCCGTGGCGCGAGCGAGCGTTCGAGCGTCCGGTCATTCGTCGCGCAGGCCGTCGGGACGCATCATGCGCCACATCGCCGGCAGGCTCAGCAGCGTGACCAGGAGGACGACTCCGCCACCGATCCCGGCCATCCCCGCAATGCTGCCCCAGGCCACCGCGAGCGGCAGGCCCGCCATCTTCAGCAGCATCGAGCCGAGACCCAGGCCGCCACCGACGGCCAGGGCCAGGCCGAGCAGCACCGGCAGCGCGGTCTGCCACAGCACCGACAGGCCGAGCGTCGAGCGCCGGGTGCCGAAGGCGACGAGCACCGCGAGCAGCTTCCTCCGCTCACGGAGCTGGTCCAGCATGGTCACGAGCATGCTCGCGCCGATCAGCAGCAGCGTGACGGTCGCACCGATGAACAGGCCGCGCTTGATGTTCGTGAACTCCGGTGCCTGTTCGCTCTCTACGTTCTCTTCGACCTGGAGCAAGGGGTCGATCCGCGCGGCGGTGTTGCGGACTCGCTCGGCCGCGTCGCGGTCGGAGGGGTCCAGCTTCACCAGCAGTTCCGTGCCGGCGTCCGCCAGGTCGTGGGTTCTGATCGCCTCGGGCGTGGCGAAGACGCCGGTCGTGAAGGACCCCGCCGGGTCCGGCACCGCCTGTGTGGCACGGGCGGTGGCAGGGACGGTCCACAGCTTGGGCGCGGCCTTCGGGGAACCCTCCTCCGAGGCGGCCAGGTCGACCTGTTCGCCCGGGTCGGGGGTGTACACGCCGCCCTTCAGGGGGTCCTCGCCCGACTCGTCGGCGACGGTGTAGACACTGCCGGGCCGGCAGCCTCGGGCCTCGACGATCTGCCGCAGGCTCGCGCAGTCACCGACGATCACGAAGGCACCGGGCGCGTCGCTGCCGGGCTCCGCGGCATGGCCGAGCGTGTAGGCCAGGGCGGATGTCACGCCGGGCGTGGCACGCAGGGCGGCCATGTCCTCGCGCTGCCGGTTCTCACCCTCGTACGCCCCGGTGATCCGCAGCTCGCCGCGGACCGGGCTGCGGCCGGTGCTGTGCGTGTACCGGCTCTCCAGGCCCGAGAACAGCATGTGCACGGCGATCGCCCCGGCCACCGCGAGGGTGATGCCGCTGACCATGCGTGCGGCCGTGCCGCTGTCCGACTGCAGGCGCCGGCCGGCGAGTTGCAGCGACAGCGGACCGCCCCGCAGCCGTCCGACGACGGCCTCCATCGCCGAGGGCAGCAGCGCCGTCACCCCCGCGAGGAGCAGGATCGCGCCCGCCGCGATCTTCGGTTCGTTGACCCGGGTCTCCGGATCAAGGCCGTCAATCATCGGGAAGAGCAGCGTCACCCCGGCGGCCGGCAGCAGCAGCCGCCACCACAGCCGCCGCTTGACCGTACCGGCGTGCCGTACGACGCCGAGCGGTTCGACGGCGACGGTGCGCAGCGCGAACAACGTGACGGCGACGGCGAGGACCGGTACGCCGGCCACGATCAGCGCGGCGAGCACCGGGGCCGGGGCCACGTCGGAGGCGAAGACGCTGATCCGCCACAGTTCGACCGTGCCGACGAGCCGCCGTCCGCCCACGAAGAGCCCGAGGCCCACGGCGAGGCCCGTCAGCGCGCCCACCAGGGCCTCACCGGCCGCGATGCGCCGGATCGTCGCGGTGTCCGAGCCGACAAGGCGCAGCGCGGCCAGCCGCCGGTCGCGGCGCTCGCCCCCGAAGCGGACGGCCCCGGCGATGAGCACCGCCACCGGCATCAGCAGCACCACGATGGCGATGACGACCAGCAGCATGAGGAACGAGTCGAGTCCCTCGGAGGGGCTCGGGCCGCCGAAGTGGTCGGTCCGCGTCGGGTTGTCGCCCCTCGGGGTCAGGTCATCCACCCCCAGGTAGTAGGCCAGTTCGCGTGGGCCGAGCAGCCCCGCCTCGCCGATGGTGCCGGTGACGCGATGGTCCAGACGCTTCTTGAGCAGGGCGCCCTCGGCGGAGTGGAGCAGTTTCTTGAGTTCGGGGGAGACGACCATCTCGCCAGGGGCGGGCAGTTCGTCCAGGCCCGGCGGGAGGACCGGCCTGTCGGCGTCCGGCCGGACGAGCCGCCCGTAGATGTCCTGGCCCCGGTAGGTGGTGTTCGCCCTGCCGGTGACGACCGTCTCGTCGGTCGGTGGCATCGGCGCGCCGTACACGAAGTCGTCGCGGGCCGCGCCGCGGTCGTCCCGGGCGCTCAGCACGGCCGGAACGGCGGAGGCGAGGAGCAGCAGGGCCACGCCCAGGCCGACGCCGACGGCGGTCAGCAGCGTGCGGGTCCAGGCCGGGCGTCCGCCGCTCACCGCGAACCAGGCGCCGAACGCGAGGTCGCGCGCCCAGGCCGCCGGGCTGGTGCGGGCCTCACCCCGGGCCGCGCGCCGGTGCTTCAGGCGGTCGCGGGTGCTGTGGCCGCCCCTCACGCGGTGCGCTCCATGTCCCGGGACCTGCCGTCGCGTACGACGATCTCGCGGTCGGAGTGGGCGGCGACCCGCGCCTCGTGGGTGACCAGGACGACGGCCGCGCCCGTGTCATGGGCGGCTTCGGTGAGCAGCCCGAGGACGAGTTCGCCGGTGAGGGAGTCCAGGGCGCCGGTCGGTTCGTCGGCGAACAGGACGCGGGGCTCCGCAACGAGGGCGCGGGCGAGGGCGACCCGCTGACCCTGGCCGCCGGATATCTCTCCGGGACGCCTGCGGGAGAGGTGGTCGATCTCCAGGCGCTCCAGCCATGCGAGGGCTCGGCGCATGGCGTCCTTGCGGGGGGTGCCGTTCAGCCACAGCGGCAGCGCCACGTTCTGCAGACACGTCAGTTCGGGCACCAGCTGCCCGAACTGGAAGAGGAACCCGAACTCGCTCCGACGCAGCCTGCTGCGTCCGGCGTCCGACAGCGTCGACATGGCCCGGCCCTTGTACGTGACCCGGCCGGCGTCGGGCAGGACGATGCCGGCGAGGCAGTGCAGGAGGGTCGACTTTCCGGAGCCCGACGGACCCATGACGGCGACGATCTCGCCCGGCCGGATGCTGAAGTCGGCGCCATCCAGGGCGTTGGTCGAGCCGTAGGCCTTGCGCAGGCGGGTGGCGGCCAGGATGGGGGCGCTCATGAACGGATCTCCGTGGCGAGCGGGCCGAGACGGGCGATGGTGAACTCTCCCGCCCTCAGAAGTGCGGTGCGGGCGCGACTGCTTGACATGCGGCGCACTCTACATGGCATGTATACCCGGCATGTATAGCTGCCCGGGCTCTCCGCCGGGGCAGGGCGCTTCGACCGTCTTGGGGGCGGGGCTTGAGACTTGGGGGCAGGGCTTGAGGTGGAGGTGCAGCCCTGGCCTGGGGATCCGGCCCGAGCCGGGGGCTCCGCCCCCCGGGAGGTGACTCCGCCGGGCCTGGCGGTCCGGGTCGGTGGGGTCCTCGAGGTTGTGACCCGCCAACTGCAGGTGGGTCTCCCATCGACGGACGATGTCCGGGTCCTTCTCGCCTGGACGCCGCCGGATCAGCTCATCGACGTCGTCCCGGGAGACGGCGATGACGTACAAGGCGGCAGCGAGCCCGCAGATGCCGTCCGCACCTGTCTCGTCACTGTCGTGATCGCTGAACTTTTCGAGGCGGCTCCCGATCATGCTGTGGCCATGTTCCTCCATCACGCAGGTGGCGTCACCCTAGGCGCTGTTTCTCGGGTCTCCTGACGCCGGTGGGTTGTTGGGGCCAGGCTGGCCTTATGGGCCGTGGAGATCTGAGGAATGCGGAGTGGGATCGGCTGGTGTCGTTCTTACCCTGGTGGTGGTGCGCGTGGGGGCCGGTGGAGTGATCACCGGCGTGTGATGAACGGGGTGCTGTACCGGGTGCGCACGGGGGTGCAGTGGCGGGATCTGCCTGAACGCTTCGGGCCGTGAGAGACGGTTTACAAACGTCATCGCCGCTGGTCAGCGGATGGCACGTGGGCCATGCTGCTGTTGACGGTCCAGGCTGCTGAGGATGCCGAGGGCCGCATCGACTGGGAAGTGTCCGTCGACTCGACCATGGTGCGAGCACACCAGCACGCCGCCGGCGCACGGAAGGCGCCTGCGGCCGCGGTGGGTCAAGCGGTGGGTCAAAAGGGGGCCGGCCGGGGGACGAATCAGGTCGATCCGGTGCTGCAGAAACTGGCCGCCCGGTTGGAGGAGGTACTGCGATCGGCGAATGCCTGGGACGTTCCCGCGGCGGCTTCACCACCAAAATCCACCGTGCCGCCGACGGGCGGTGCCGGCCCCTCGCCGTCGTCCTGACCCCGGGACACTAGGGCGACAGCCCCCAGTTCGAGCAGGTACTCAACCAGGTCTGCGTGCCTCGCCTCGGCGTGGGACGGCCGCGCAGCCGGCCTGACCACGTCCTGGCGGACAAGGCCTACACGTCCCGCAAGAATCGCCGCTACCTGCGGCGACGCGGCATCTCCCACACCATCCCCGAACGCCTCGATCAGCAACGGCACCGGCGCAACCGCGGCTCACGCGGCGGTAGGCCCACCGACTTCGACAGCGAGCGCTACAAGAAACGCAACACCGTCGAACGCGCCATCAACCGACTCAAGGGCTTCCGGGCGGTGGCCACCCGTTATGAAAGACGCGCCTGCATCTACCTCGGCACCATCACCCTCGCAGCCCTCACCATCTGGCTCCGAACATGATCCGAGAAACAGCGCTTAAGCCTCGATCCACCGGCCGGATCTTGAAGTGATCTTCCGGGGCTGCTGGGCAGCGTGTTGGGGTTTGGAGCCGATGCGGGTAGGAGGTATCCGCTGGTCTGCCCAGCTCTTCCATGGTTTCGGCTCCGGTTGGGCCCTGGCGGGGCGAAGCGGTCAGGGACGTAGGGCTGCTTCGGGCGGTGCGTGGACGGCGGCGAACGACTGCGTCCATGGGTCCTGCCAGGGCCATCGCTGCGGCAGGTGCAGCGTCAGGCGCCGGGCGGCTTTGCTGTCGGCAATGATCTGCTCGACGACGGTGTGGTGGCGATGCTCCTCCTCGGCCTGGAGTACCGGCGCGGGGTTGTCGGTGAAGAACCGGTGGTAGCGCCAGACGGAGAACAGTTCGCCCTGCTCGCCGACGGTGACGGGTATGGCGAGGTCGCGGACCCGGCGCACGATCAGCCGGTCGGTGACCCGCTCCGCCTTCTTTCTGCCGGTGAAGACGGTATAGGCGTGGATCTCGGCGACCTCCGCGTCGAAGATGAGTTCGCCTGTGTCGGGGTCGGGCACGGCGGTGGGTAGGTGATCTGCTCCCATGCGGGCTCGGGGACGGCCAGGACGGCCCGTTTGACGGAAGGGTTCATGCCGGAGGTGGCCGAGAAGCGGGCTCCGGCCCGGCGGCAGGCGGCGATCACACCGGCGTTGTAGAACTGCGAGTCCGAGCGCAGGATACGCATGCCGGTGCAGCCGGCCTCAGCCGCGGTGGCCAGTGCCTCGCTGACGAGTTGCGGGGCGCCGCGGGAGTCGGCAGCTTTACCGCGGCGCAGCCGCACGGTGGCGATAACCGGCCGGGAGGCGGGGGTGCAGATCGTGGCGAGCAGGGGGTGCAGGGTGCGTATCCCTTTGAACCGGCCGTACTCCGCGCCCTGCTTGGTGCGGCCGTAGACAGTTTGCAGGGGGGGTCGACATCGATGAACGCCGTCTCACCGGCGCCCGGCAGCAGCGGGGTGTGCGCGGCCAGCGCGGCGAGGAACCTGCGGTGCACGGAGAGGAGTTGGAGCGCATGGCCATGAGTGAACGCGCGCAGGAACGTCCCCAGCGTGGAGGGGGGCACGGATCCCGCCGAACAGGGCCGGTATCGCACCGTGCCGCAGGACGTCCAGGGTCGTCAATGCTCTCCGCACCCGCGACCATACCGGCCACGATGCTGGTGACCTTGGCGTCCGCTGCGGCACCCGCACTGTTCTTCACCCCGCTCAGCTTCACCTTCTGCGCCGTCAGACGGGCAAGCCCGCATCGCTCGGCCAGCCGCATCACCGGGACCAGCCCGGCATACGCGACCAGGTTCGCGTCATCGAACGCGGCGGACACCGCTGAAGCGGCATGGGAGGTGCATCTCGCGGGTGTTCTCTTGCTCTGTGGATGTGGAACGTAGGAAGTCCTATCATCCAGTTCAGAGGACATCCGCGTCTCCATGTCCAAGCACTGGACCGGCTATCCGCCCCAGCGGATCAGTCGAGGAAGAGGCTCATATACAGTGCCGTCTCCCCCTCGGACTCCGTACCGCTGTACAGGGAAGTGTCCAGGCCGCAGAAGGTGAACCCCATCCGCTGGTAGGCACGGATGGCCGGAGCGTTGATGTTCGTCACTTCCAGCCAGACGTGCCCGGCACCGCATGCGCGTGCCCAGTCGGTGGCGTGGCTCATCAGTGTCCGCCCGATTCCCCGGCCCTGGTACGGCCCGGCCACTTCGATATCGGCAATAATCAGCCGCCGGTTCCAGGGCTCATACTCCGTGTCGACATAGCCGCACACGAGTTCGCCATCCAGCGCGACAAACCGCCGCTTGCCCTCCGGCGCCTCATCGGCCTCGGGCTCGTCGTCGGGGAAGACCTTGTGAACCGGCGGGTCCAGCCGGGCGGGCCGAACGGTGAACCCGCCTTCGGAGCCGACCACTTCGAAGACGGTATCCGAGCTGAACTCGCCCTTGACGACGGTGGCCTTGTCCCTCTCGCTCTCCGCCACGCGATAGGTAATTTCCTCCGCCGCCGCACGTTCGGCTGCTCTACGGTCAGGTGAGATCACTTCCTCACTGTACCGGTCTGGTGCCCCACGGCGGCCGGGCTCAACCCGCCAGCTGGATCAGCGGCAACAGCCCCGCATCGGCGATCGGACTCGCTCCGTCGAACCAGACAGAGACCGCCGAAGCGGCATGAGATGTCTTCGCCCACGAGATGCCTCGCCGATCGTGCGTGAAGAAGGCTTCCACAAGTCCGTCGTCACAGGTCACGAGGTATCTCTTACATCCCGACACACATCTCCCAGGCAACACATCGGTGGATCCAGGCTTAGGGATCAGCGGCGTCTTCTGTGACGGCCGAGCCAGCCGGTCAGCCACGACCACCGACGAGGTGGGCAGCGGCGGCATGGCGGGCACGGGCGGCAGAAGCGGATCCGGAACTCCGCCGTGGGTTTGGGCGGGCACCGTGTCCTGCCCGGCGTCAGCAGGGAACGGCTGGCGAACGCTCGCTTTGCCCGAAGGCGACGGCGCGCTCGGCCGGTCCTCGGCCGCGGGCTGCGCGT
Source organism: Streptomyces sp. NPDC003379 (assembly GCF_053589195.1). Taxonomy (NCBI): domain Bacteria; kingdom Bacillati; phylum Actinomycetota; class Actinomycetes; order Kitasatosporales; family Streptomycetaceae; genus Streptomyces; species Streptomyces sp. NPDC003379. Next base: position 27,059 of record NZ_JBSFRK010000008.1, read on the forward strand.
CAGCGATGACGACGGCGAGGGTGCGGCGGGCCCCACACCCGGTCCACACACAACTTGCCCTGAGTTTGCAGGAGTCGGCGGTCCGGACCTCGCATTGCCGGGTGAGGGCATCGAGGCGGGGCGCGGCGGTGGGACGGGGAAGCTCCGGGTGGTGCCGTCGGTGTCCCACCAGGCTACCTGCCACGGTTCTTTGATCCACAGCTGCAGCTTGATGTGGCCACGGACATTCTCGGGTTTGGGGAAGATCGTCCAGTAGCCGTAGCCGAGGAACTGCCCCGAGCGGGTGGTGGCCCCGATCCAGGCCGCATTTGTACTGCGCAGTGCTTGAACAGGCGGAATGTGCGCTCGATGTCGAAGCGTCGGAGGAAGGACTGCCAGCAGCGGTCGACGTCCGCTTCGGTGGCGCCGGTGCCCGACCACCACAGCCAGACCGGCTTGTTGACCCCGCCGCTGGGCAGCTTCTCCACGGCCAGGCGGATGACGGTGCCCTCGATGAGGGGCAGCGGCCCGTCGTGGTCAAGCCGTGCGGCCCGGCGGGTCAGCCGCGGGTGCAGCCGGTCCCACGCCTGCGCGGTCGCCTTCCCGTATAGCCGGGTGCCCGTGGCCGTGACGGCCTGCTCGGTGCCCCAGGTGGTGGGGTCGCCGAAGACGAACTCGCCGCCGTGCTTGGGCGTCCGGCCGCCCTTTGGGGGTCCAGGTGGAACTCTTCACGGGAGGGTGTCGGACGCCGCATCGCCCGATCTGAAGGGAGCCGACCGAGGATCTCGACGGGCAGGTCAGCCAGCAGGTGGGCGATGCGCGGAGCGTCGTATCCCGCATCCAGCACGACCAGGACCTCCGGGTCACCCGGCCGCCACTGGCCGGCGGTGACCAGCCGCTCGACGACCTCGCGGATCTGCACCGTGGGCACCGCGGCGACGTCGGCGCCGGGCTCCAGGCGGACCGCGTCCAGCACCGCCGTCCAGGACGTGCGGCCGGTCTCCAGCGCGGCCACCACCGAGTACGGCCAGCCCGGCACCATCTGATGCTTGCCCTCCCCCCTGCCGAACGTGTGGCAAAAGCACATGTGTTGGCGTCCGGCCGCAGCCACGGCGAGACATCCACCGCCAGCACGAGCCGACCGTCCGCCGCCCTCGGCAGCGGCACCCCGGCCAGTGTCCGACGCAGCCGGGCGACGTTGATCCGGCCCTGGTTGAGGCCGCCGTACAGAGCCCCGTGCCCACGGCGGTGTTCAGGCACGAGCGCGAGATCAACCAGCGTCCGCACCGGCCCGTCCGTGCACAGCAGCGCATCGCACAAATCGAACAACGCGTCGCCCCGCGCGGTCAGACACGCGTACAGCTCCGACCGGAAGTGTGACACTTCCGCGAACGCATCCCGCAGGACGCCCTGATGCACCAAACTCACGACCACGCCTTCGCGCTGATCCACTCTGTGACGGAGCACAGGATCAGACGAAGGCCGCCTACGTGTCCGCTGAACTGCAAAACGCTCATCAAGTTCGAGCCGCGTTCGACGCCGGACCATAAATGACAAGCTGAGAGGTCGTTTGATGTAGGCGAATTGCGGTTTATTTCCTAATAGGTCCTTACCACGTGGGTGTGGTCTCGTCCGTTATGCGCTGGGTGAGGGTGTCGGTCAGGGCGATGTGGATCATGGCTTCAGAGCTGGAGGTCAGGGTCTCGTAGTCGCGCGCGAGACGACGCTGCATCATGATCCATCCGATACTCCGTTCTACGACCCAGCACCTTTTGACGACATGAAATCCGCGGATTTCCGGGTTTCTGTTGACGACCTCGACGTCGATTCCGAGCTTCGCTCCGTGCTCGATGACGGCGTTCTTGAAGCCGGTGTCGACCCAGCTCTTGGAGATGGTCGGGTAGGTCTTCTTGGCCTGGTCGAGGAGGTGTATTCCTACGGCGTTTCCCGACAGGCTTGCGGCGGTGACGGTTACGGCGAGGAGCAGGCCGAGTGTGTCGGTGATGATGCCTCGCTTCCGACCTACGATCTTCTTGGCGGCGTCGGTTGCCTGGCTGGTCAGGGGCATGTTCGTGGAGGTCTTCACGCTCTGGGTGTCGATCATGGAGGCGGTCGGTTCGGGCTTGCGCCCCTCTTTCACGCGGGCGAGGCCGGTCAGGTCGTAGTTGAGCTGGGCGAGGATTCCTTCGTCTCGCCAGGCGGCGTAGTAGGCGTAGACGGTGCCGTGGTTGGGGAAGTCGTGCGGGAGGTATTTCCACGGGATTCCCGTGCGGTTGATGTACAGGATTGCGTTATCGAACGACTGCAACACGCCCGCGCCGAGGTCGGCGCCCTCATGCGCGGAACGGCCGCGAGCGATCTCCCCCTCAGCCTCGCCTCCCTGGATGAGACAGCAGAGTTCCCTGACCCCGACCGCTCTTTCGTCACAGTCCTCGGTACGGTTCTCGGCCCCAATAGCATGGACGCCTACGCGGACTTGCTCCATGAGCAGCCGCAGCCGGTGGCACGCGAACCCGACGAGCTTCCTGCCGATGCGGACGAGCAGGCGCGCCAGAGTCTCGCCGAGCGTCTCGTGCCTTATGTCCGAGGTCTCCGGGTCAAGCATCCCGGGCTGCACGACCTCGCCTCGGACGCCCCGCGTGGCCGGCGGCACGCCGATCGCACCATCGGCAAAGCCATTGCCGATCTCTACAATCCGGCCCAGGTCGACGTGATGCGGCGTCTCCAAGAGCTCCTGTCTGATTCCGGGTGTGAGGCTGACGGGCCCGCATGTTCCTGAGCCACGTATTCGCCGTAGCCGTCGGTCGACCGGGGTAACACCGAAATGCTGAACTTGTGTCGTGCTTGCCGCTCCGGACGAGGAAGTCGCTGAACAGGCAACCGGCCTCCTGAAGAACTTTGGCCCGGCGCATGCCGGATCTTAGGCAGGAGGCTTGGGGTGATCGGCCTGAAGGACGTCGAGGGGTGGGTTGTCACGGGGCGTCAAAACGACGTCCTTGCTCATGCCGGCCCCGATGAGCCTCGGAAGCAGTCGCGGATCGCCGTCGGGCTGTTCGGACGTTCGTAGCGCCACCGGGACGGCATCGAACTTCACGTCGCCCCAAACAAGGCCCAGCTTGAGTAGCGCGCCTTATCCCTGGTGGCCGCCGCGGGCGTACCGGCTCCATGTTCCTCCGGCTCCGGTGCCCAGGCGGGTGGCTGTCTCGTCGTGATCGCCGAGCGTCTTCGCGATGACGTCATCCGGATGCGCCCCCTGTTCGCCTACGGGGCGGGGCGCTACCGGGGGCCTGCCATCGCCCTCTCTCCGCCGGTCACGGTTCTCTGGGGCAGTCAGGCGTGATGGCGAAGGGCCCATTGTTTGCGAAGACGAGCTTGGCGAAGTTCTCGCCGATGCGGCGGTGTCCTTCGGGGCCGGGGTGGATCGCGTCCGGCAGGGGGAACTCGTCGTGGTCGCTCTCGCCGTAGAGGTCGAGTCCGTCGAGGTAGTGGAGGTTGGGGTCCTCGGCGGACCGCTGCTCGACGATGTCGGTCAAGATGTCGCGGACGATCGTGAGCGTCATCCGCCCTGCGGCGGTCTCGACCGGATCGCCGGTGGCCTTGAACTTCAGGGTTCCACCGGAGAGGTCCGGCATGAGAGGTCCGGGGGTGTTCTCGTGGGTCGGACACAGGACAGGGGAGATCAGGAGCAGGGGTACTGCGGGCTGTCCCTCGCGGATGGTGTCGAGGAAGCCGTGAATGGCGGGGGCGAAAGCGCGCAGGCGCATGGTGTCCCCGTTGACGACGTTGATGCCGAGCTTGAGGCTGATCAGGTCTGCGCGGGTGTCGCGCATCGCGCGGGCGGTGAAGGGGTCGACCAGCGCGCTGCCGCTGAATCCGAGGTTGATCAGCTCCACATCGCATGCGGAGGCGGCCAGCGCGGGCCAGGTGGTGCTGGGGGAGACGGCGTTGGATCCGTGGCTGATGGAGCTGCCGTGGTGCAACCACACCCGGCGCCCGGTCTTCGGGGCCGGCTCGACGGGGGCGTCGCTGCGCAGGGCGACGACCTCGGTGATCTCCGCGTGTGGGAGCCAGATCTCGATGTCCTTCTCGCCGGCGGGCAGGTCGGTGAAGTGGGCGGTGCCGACCGGGCCCGGGGTGAATTCCGCGGTCTGGGTCTGCATGTCGGTGATGGTGCGCAGGTTCCCGCCGTCCACGGTGGCCTGGGCGGTGAGGCGGCCCTCGACCAGGAGGTCGTAGACGCCATCCGGCGGGGGCGGGAAGCCCAGGTAGACGCGTTTGGTCGGCAGGGTGTCCAGGCGGATGGTGGTGGCGCTGGTACGGAAGGCCAGCCGGACACCGGAGGGCTGGGCCTCGGCCACGGCCAGCTGGTCATCGGGAATCTGGCGGCGCGCCCGGGCAGGCAGCCGGTGCGGCAGCAGGCCATGGGCAGTCTCTTCCACGTCGAGGTGCCCGCGCAGGAAGTCGGCGGTGACGGGGGTGGTGATCAGCTTCTGTTCGGTGCTCATTGCCTCAAGCCTTGTCATTCTGGGGTGGAGGTGCTGTCGGGTCGGTACAGAGAAGCCGTCGCGAGTGACGCGACCGGTCATGAGGCGGACCGGCTCCGCAATGCGGTGTCGAGGCAGTCCAAAGTCCAAGCCCAGGACTGCTGCGCGGCGATGTCCGTGTGGTCGAAGCCACCGGCTGCCTCTAGGGAGGCGTAGCCGTGGAAGACGCTGCCCAGCATGCGGACCGCGTGTGTCTGGTCCGGCTCAGCCAGCTCGTAGCCACGCAGGATCGCCCGCGTCATCTGCGCGTGCCGGACGCCGGCGCTGGCCGCGGCGGTCTGCGGGTCGAGCCGGTAGCGGGCTGCTTCGTACCGGCCGGGGTGCGCCCGGGCGTAGTCCCGGTAGGCGTTCGCGAAGGCCGTCAGGGCGTCCTTTCCCGCGCGCCCGGCCACGGCGTCGGCGACCCGGTCGGCGAGCTCCTCCAGCGCGAACAGCGCGATCCGGGTCTTGAGATCGTGGGAGTTCTTCACGTGCGCGTACAGACTCGCCGGCTTCACGTCGAAACGCCGGGCGAGCGCGGACAGAGTCACCTGGCCGAAACCGGCCTCATCGGCGAGTTCCGCACCAGCGAGCGTCAGCCGCTCCGGGCTCAGTCCTGCCCGAACCACAACCATCACCTTCTCTCGGTATGCCTACGGACAGCATGTATTTACCTATGCCTTATAGGCAAGTGAGTATCGCCCTTAGGTTTGATGCACTGTCGGAGGGGGTGAGTGCGACGGCAGGGCAGGCGAAGCCGCACGCGCGCCCTCACCTTGCTTCGCCCCAACGGCGTCCTTTGCCCGAGTAAGATCAAACGTGACGGACCGGTGACCGCGAGGAGCCCTTCCGGTTCGCGGAACCTCGGGTTCGGGACGACTTCTACCGCTGGTTGTGGCAGCAGTCGAGGCATGACGGCCCCACAAGGAACTTCCCCGAGGGGCGGACGACGTCGAGCGCCATCCCACCCACGCTGCCGGGCCGACCCCAGCTCGCCATGCCGCTCGTACTCCGGCGCGTCGCCGGCACCCACCCCACTGGCCGCTTCACAGAGGTGGTCCGGCTCGCCAAACTCCTGCGCGTGCCCACTTTCGCCGACCCACGCCGGGCCGGCCGTGGCGTCCGCCCCTGTTATGTTCTTCACGGCCTTGCAATGGGGCCGCTGGCCTCCGGGTCCGGGTCCGCCCGCGGGTTCGAGGGCGTGCTCGCGCTGACCCGCCAGATCAAGGCCCACGCCTCACTGCCGGGTTTCTCCACCGTGTACGAGATGAAGCGCCCGAGTCGCGACGCCGCCGAGTGCACGGCGCTCGCCGACCACCTCGCCGCCGGCGCCCTGGCCCTGGCCTTGGCCTTGGCCTTGGCCTTGGCCTTGGAAATGCTTGCCGGACCGCTGCCAGGGATATACGACCCGAGTCCGCCGGGTCGTCTGGTGTTCGTGTTCTTCGCCGTGATGGCGAAGACCGAGCGGGAGAACATACGCGAGTCGACCCTCGAAGGGCTCGTCACGGCGGCCCGGGGCTCGTCGCCGACCGTCGGTCATCACCGAGGACATGCTGCATACCGTGCTGCGGCGGAGGGCGAGAGGCGAGTCGGTCGAGCAGATCCAGCCGACCTGCTGATCCCGACTGGCAAGCGCAGAGGCCCGGCGCCCGGCGTCGCCAGCATCTACCGCGCGCGCTCGACGAGCACGAGAAGAAGCAGGCGTCCCCCGAAACCGTCGCGGCGACCCGGGCGGACTTCGCCGACCTCTAGAACGCCGATGCCCTCGCCCCGGCGGGCCCGCATCCGGCGGCCGGATGTGGACCCGGCATGCTCTGCGGACGTCGGCGGCGGACGGGCGGCGTGAGCACCGGTGCGGATCCGGTGGTCAGTCCGCGCGACAGAACACATCCTTCACAGGCATCTCACCCTCGACGAGGTAGCGCGTGGTGGTGTTCAGCGCGCAGGAGTTGTTGCCCAGGACGTACACGCCGTGCCCGCCGTCATCGACGCTGACCAGCCGGGCGCCGTTGCCGAACTTCTCGCGCAGCATCTTCCCGCCCCGGTGCGGGGTCGACGCGTCCCGCCGGTTCTGCAGGAGCAGCACGTTGCACGGGCCTTTGGTATCGATCTTCACCGGTGGTTCGGTGGGGGCGTACGGCCAGAAGGCGCACGGAGTGATGTTGGCGGTGGCGGCGCCGTACAGCGGGTAGCGTTCGCGGTCCTCGGCGACGCCCCGCCGGTAGGTGTTGACGTCCTCGGGCCACTCGACGTCGTTGCAGGTGACGGAGAGGAATACGGTGAGGGCGTTGTCGGTCGGCGACGGCGCCCCGTCCACCGCTTCCTCCTGGGCGGCCGGCAGGCCGCGGAGCGCCGTCTCGTCGTCTTCGAGGATCGCCTGCCAGATCTGTGCCAGTTGGGGGCACTTCGTCTGTTTGAACAGGTGGCCGAATGTCAGAAGCCGGAAGAGACTGCCGTCGATCCCCGCGACCGGAGCCTTGTCGAGGGTGCCGACGATGGTGAGGCAGGACGCGCGGACCTGGTGGGGCGTGCGGCCCAGGCCGTAGCTGTCGTGCCGGCGGGCGGCCCACTTCGCGAAGTCCGGCAGGGTCTGTTCCATGCCGAACGCGTAGCGGCGCAGGCCGTCGCGGTCGAGGTGGGTGTCCCCGATGTTGCTGTCGAGCACGATCCGGTCGGCGTGCTCGGGGAACATCGACGCGTAGGCGGCGCCGAGTGCGGTGCCGTAGGAGTAGCCCAGGTAGCTGGTCTTCTCCTCGCCGAGCGCGGCCCGGATCCGGTCCAGGTCGCGCGCGGTGTTCGCGCTGGTGAGGTGGCGCAGCCGGCCGTCGTGGTCGTTGTCCGCGCACTGCTCGGCCGCCTGCTCGGCGACCCTCGCCTACGCGGAGACTGCGGCGTCGTCGACCGCGTAGGGCGGGATGTTGGAGTAGTAGGGGCTGTCCGTGGTGAAGCCGCAGCTGACGCGTGTGGAATGACCGATCCCGCGGGTGTCCATGCCGATCAGGTCGTAGCGGTCGGTGACGCTGCTGGGCAGGCCCTGGGCCACCAGCAGCGCGGAGAGCGCAAGCCCGGACCCGCCGGGGCCGCCCGGGTTGAGCATGAGGACGCCGCGCCGCTTGTCCGGGTTGGCGGCGGCCAGCCGGGAGACGGTGAGGTCGATCTGCTCGCCCTCCGGGTCGGCGTAGTCCAGCGGTACGGGCACGGTGGCGCACCGCAACTCGGTCGGAGCGGCTTCGGCCACGACGTCGTCGGGGCACTGGCCCCACTCCACCTGTGGCGTCTTCGGCTCCTCGGCGGCGGCGGGCACGGTGGCCAGCGAGCCGCACAGGCCGAGAACCGCCACGAGGGCCAGGCTCTGGCCGACACTGCCATGTCGTTTCATGTCCAGTCTCCGCATACCGGTTCGGGGTCGTGGTCGAGGCCATCCCACTCCGTGCCCTCGGGGCATGGTCAACACCGGTCGGTGTGGAACCGGCCGGTGGTTGACCGTGCCGCAGGGGCACGGTTGTGAATGAGCGCCGGGACCGATGCTGGAGAGAGGGCTTCTGGTGGCGTGGAGCACGCGTCAGCTGGCGGAACTCGCGGGCACGACGACCAAGACCGTCCGGCACTATCACGACCTCGGCCTGCTGGAAGAGCCGGAACGAGCGCCCAACGGCTACAAACGGTACGGCGTAAGTCATCTGGTCCGCCTGCTGCGCATCCGCAGAATGACCGACCTCGGCGTGGCCCTCGCGGACGTCCCCTTGGTCGAGAGCGGCGATGAGAAGACGCTGCAGATCCTCCGGCACCTGGACGTCGAACTCGCGGCGGACATCGAACGCAAGCAGCGGATGCGGCGGGAACTGGCGGCCCGAGCATGGGGAACCGGGCCGCGCTAGACATGCCCCCGGAATTCAGGACGCTCGCCGACGACCTGCCCGAGGCCCAGCGGTCCCTGCTGCTGGTACTCCAGCATCCTCACACCCGAGGCGATGGCAGCCCTCCGGGAACAGCTCTCGGACCCTCGCGGAAATCTGGAAGCGGAGTTCGCGGCGCTCGACGAGGACGCTATCGACGAAGTGCGGCAGCGACTGGCGGAGCGGATGGCGCCCGAGGTCCGCCAACAGCACAGGGATCACCCCGGCTTGGCCGACCTGGGGGCCTCCTCGCACCGGGAAACGGCGGTCGCGGAGTCGGTCGTCGTGCACGCGCTGATCGAGCTCCACAACCGCGCCCACCTCGACGTGCTGCGACGCGTCCACGCGATCCCCTTCGAGGACGACACCACGGAGAGCGAAAGCAACGACGCCCGGGAGTGAACCGGTGTGCCGGCCTCTCACTCATCCCCACCTGCCCGGATGGGCCATGGACGCGGGCTCCTGCTGCCCTCGTCCTACTCGATCGTGCCCGGACCACATCGCTGGAAGGGGTAGTTGCCCATGACACGACAGTGTGAGGACGACCTCCTGGGATGGGACACGGTCGGGTCGGCCTCCCACCCGGCGTCTCCGGGCCGTCAACCGTGATGTTCGTTTGACGCTCGGGTGCCCACGGGCGACAGGTGGCGTGTGGGCAGGTCAGGTCCTGCCAGGAAGTGAGTTTCGATGGGCTCCGATGGTAGGTGACGCTCAGCGGGAAGCGGCCGGTCCCTGCTCTGTAGATGTCGCGGAAAAGAGATCCCGTTGGAGGACGTCCTGGCTCACTCCGGCACCCTGGACAACATCCTGGCCGCCATCGATCAACTTCCCCCGGCGGTGACCGCCGACGGCTGGGCACCTCACCACTGTCCACCGGCAGCGCCAGCATCCCGACCGGTGCGGGCATCCACGACTGCACGCTCTCGCCGGTATAGCGGCGGCGGTGCAGAGCGACGTTTTGGTGTGATGCGCTCATGGGTCTCCGCAACGCCTCGGCCCAGGACGTGTCCAAGAGAGATCCAAAAAGAGATGCGAAGAAGTGGGGCGGGGATGGGGACCGGTTCCCCCGAGCGTGGAGAAGCAGGGGGCCGAAGTGCCTCCGGGGAGCGGTGGTCGGCCGCAGCAGGAATGTACCGGGTCACGGGCGCGGGAGCTGCCTGCCCTGCCGCATCGTTCACCCAGACGGAGACCATGCGCCGCCGTGGCCGGTCTGTGTGCCGTGTTTATTCAAGGCCGGAGCCGCGCGGAGGCGGCGCGTTCTGGTGGCCCGTACGGGGATGGGGGCCCGTACGCGGATGGCCCACACGGGACGGCCCGTACGGCGCCGGCCATAACCGGTTCCTCGGCCCGCTCCGGCGGAGAGGCCGGGGGCGGCGGCGCCAGACGTGGCTCGCGGCTCAGGCGTCGGGGATCCATGAGCCGTGGATGCCCGTCGGGACGCGGCGCGGCAGTTCGACCGCGGCGACCGGTGGCCGGGTGATGTCTCGTGCGCTCAGGATGAGGAGTTCCGAGGCGTCCCGGGCGAGATCGCTGACGAGGGTCATGAGGTAACCGTCGTCCTCGGCCGTCCCCTCGGCCGCCGGTACGAAGTACGGCTCGCCGTACATCCGCCCGGGCCCGGCGTCCGCGATCTGCCGCTGCCCGGTCAGCGCGTCGTACTTGACCAGCGCGTACCGTTCCAGCCCCGCGCCGGGGAAGGCGACGGTGTACGTGTAGCGGTGCGCCGAGCCGGTCAACGCCTCGTTGATCGTGGCGAACTCGGTGACGAGGGAGTCGAGCCGCTCCTCACGGGCGGTCCCGGTGACCGGGTCCAGGACCCAGCGGTGCCGCATCGAGCCGACGTCGGGCACGGGCGGGTGACCGGGGGCGCCGGTCCACCACTTCCAGCTGCTTTCCCAGGACGACCGGTCGTAGCGGGGGCCCTCCACGACGATCCTTCCCGCGTCCTCGTAGGCGTTGGTCACATGGATCATCGCGCCGGCCTCCACCTCGTACCAGACGGGCTCGGCGGATCCACCGCGCGGCATCACGCCGATCCGCGGCCGGTACGTGTCGCTCCAGCGGTACGGGATCCCGGAGTGCTCCTCGGCGTCGAAGACGACCGGCAGGTCGAGCCAGACGGTGTGGTGCGCGGTGAGGCCGAAGTCGTGCATGAGAGTGGGGCCCGCACCGGGCACGACCCGGCTTCTGATCAACTCCCCCTGCGCGTCGGCGACGTAGTACGTCAGGTACGGCGCAAGGGGCGAGTAGCCGAAGAAGTGCAGTTCGCCGGTCTCCGGGTCCTCCTTGGGGTGCGCCGTCATGGCGGTCGTGAGTCTGCCCCGGAAGTCGTACGCGCCGATCGTGTCGAGCTGGGGGCTCACCTCGAAGGGCAGGTTGGCCTCTTGCAGGGCGAGGATGCGGCCCGCGTGCTCGATGACGTGGGTGCCCGCGACGCTGGCGGTGAGGTCCACGGTGCCGTCGTCGCGGACCAGCGGAGCACCCTCCAGGGCGGGGGTGCGGACCCAGCGGTTGCGGTACCACTCGGCGCGGCCCCCGCTGAGACGCACACCGTGCAGCATGCCCGCGCCGCGGAACCAGTGGGTGGGCTTCTGGCCGGGTCCGGGGTTGTGCCCGTTGCGGAAGTAGCGGCCCGACAGCTCGGGCGGGACGGCACCTCGGACAGTCAGGCCCCATGCGGTGACCTCGTCGGGGGCAGGGGCGAAATGGCCGGTGAGGTAGGGCAGTTGGTGGTGGTAGGCGCCGGTATCGGTACTGGTCTTGGCGTCGGCTGCGGTACCGATGTCTGCGCCTGCATCTGTGGCCGTATTGGTGTCGGTCATCGCCTCGGTTCTCCTTGTGGCGTGGATGGATCCGCTGGGGGTGCGTGTTCGCGGTTGCCGCGCGTGGGGTCCGGTCGGCGGCCGGTGCCGGTCAGGGAGTGAGGACGACCTTGCCGCTGACCGTGCCGGACTCGGCGAGCCGCATGGCGTCGGCGACGCGGGCCAGGGGCAGTTCGGCGGCGACGCTCGCGGTGATCTCGCCGCGTTCGAGCGCGGCGAACACCTCGCCGAGGTCGGCGCGCAGCCGGGCCCGGAAGCGGTCCTTGCCGAAGGCGCGCCCCGCCCAGACGTTGAAGAAGTACGCGTGACGCCCGTTGGGCAGGCCGTTCCACAGCCACACCCGGCCGAGGATCCTGAGCACGGGCCACTGTTTGGACCCGGTGTCGTCGCGGGTGGCCGCGGTGCCGTACGAGACGAGCGTGCCACCGGGAGCGAGCAGCCCCCACGAGTCGATGACGCTGTGCCCGCCCACATGGTCGAAAACCGCGTCCACACCACCCGGGGCCAACTCCCCGACCCGGCGCGGCACATCCTCGGTCCGGTAGTCGATCGTCCGGACGCCGAGCCGCCGCAGGGCCTCGTGGTGGCGGGCGGACGCCGTGCCGATCACGCGCGCACCGGCGGCGAGGGCCAGCTGGACCAGCAGCGAGCCGACCCCGCCGTTCGCCCCGTGCACCAGCACCGTCTGGCCGGCGCGGACCCGGGCCTTGCGGTGCAGCATCTGCCAGGCGGTGATGCCGTTCACCACCGCGGTCTCCGCCTCCGCGGCGCCCACTCCCCCGGGCACCTCGACGACGTCCGCCGCGTCGAGCAGGACGTGGCTGGCCCAGCCGCCGGTCTTGGTCAGGGCGGCGACCCGCTTGCCGACGAGCGAGGGCGCGGCACCGGGGCCGGCCGCCAGCACCGTACCGACGAGGTCGTAGCCGGGGACGAACGGGAAGGGCGGCTGGTCGTAGTAGCGGCCTCGGCGCATCTGCTGCTCGGCGAAGGAGACGCCGGTCGCCTCCATCTCGACGACCACCTGTCCGGCCCCCGCGGCTGGCAGGGGACCGCGCCGCAACTCCAGACCCTCCGGCTCGACCCGCCCCGGCAGCACAACCTCGACCAGCTCCGTAGCAACCATTTTACGACCCCTAACTTGGCATAGTACTTGCCTCTGTAGTTAGAGGCTATAACTCACTCTAGACCTCGTCAAGGACTTGAGTGATACCCTCTAACTCAAGCGTCAAGGCATCAGGGATGCAGGTATCAAAGAGCAAGGGAAGAGCAGGGGAGGCGGCATGTCCGAGACCGGCGGGACGGGGACGGCAGGGAGGAAAGGCGCGGGGACGCGGACCGCGCCCGGTACCGGTTCGCCTCGCGAGCGGTACCGGGCACAGGTACGCGCCGAGATCAAAGAGCGGGCGTGGGAGCAGATCGCCGACGCGGGTGCCTCGGCGCTGTCACTGAACGCGATCGCCAAGCGGATGGGGATGAGCGGACCGGCGCTCTACCGCTACTTCGGCAGCCGTGACGAGCTGATCACCGAACTCATCCGGGACGCCTACCGCAACTTGGCCGACACCTTCCGCGCCGACGCCGACACCGTGACCGCCGACACCGAGGACGGCGCCGAGGTCGGCACCGGCTCCGGCGCCGACCTCGCGAGTCTCGCCCACGCCCTGCGCCGGTGGGCGCGAGCCGACCCCCACCGGTACTTCCTCGTCTACGGCACTCCCGTACCCGGCTACCACGCCCCGGACGACGTCACCGGAATCGCATCCGAGATCATGGCGGCACTGCTCGACGCCTGTGCGAAGCTCCCGGCCCGCACCTCGGCCGAGGTCGACGACCAGCCCTTCGACCGCCACATCGAGACGCACGGGCAGTGGGCGGGCGAGCACCCGGCCACGCCCGCCCAGCTCCACCGCGCCCTCTCCTTCTGGACCCGACTGCACGGCGTGCTCTCGCTCGAACTGGCGGGCCACTTCACCGGGATGGGCTTCGACGCGGACGCCTTCTTCGAAGCGGAGCTGGAAGGACTGCTCGCGCCGGCCTGACCTGTTTGCCGGTCCCCCGGTCCGCCGGGCCGGGGTGACTCTGTCGGATGAGGAGCGGGCCGCGCTTGAGGGGTGGGTGCGGCGGCGGTCCACGCCGCAGGCGTGGGCCCTGCGGTGCCGGATCATCCTGGCCTGCGCCGAAGGCGCCTCCAATAAGGACGTGGCTACGCAACTCGATTGCACACCTCATGCGGCGGGCCGCTGGCGGTCCCGGTTCGTTCAGTACCGGATCGCTGGTCTGCGAGACATACCACGTCCCGGTGGGCCCAGGACGGTGACGGACGACCAGGTTGCCGCGGTGGTCACCAGGACGCTGGAGTCCACTCCGAAGAACGCGACGCACTGGTCGACTCGGTCGGTGGCGAAAGAGATGGGTCTGTCCCAGTCGTCGGTGTCCCGGATCTGGCGGGCGTTTGGCCTGCAGCCACATCGCTCGGAGACCTTCAAGCTGTCGACCGATCCCTGCTTCGTCGACAAGGTGCACGACGTCGTCGGTCTCTACTTGGACCCGCCCGAAAGGGCGTTGGTGTTCTGCGTGGATGAGTAGTCGCAGATTCAGGCCCTGGACCGATCGCAACCGGTGCTGCCGATGATGCCTGGTGTTCCCGAGCGGGCGACCCATGACTACGTCCGTGCCGACACCACCACATTGTTCGCCGCACTCGAGGTAGCCACCGGCAAGGTGATCGGCTCCCTGCACCGCAGGCACCGGGCCGAGGAGTTCAAGAAGTTCCTTGCCAAGCTCGACAAAGAGGTGCCTGGTGACCTGGATGTCCACCTCGTCTGTGACAACTACGCCACCCACAAGACACCCGCCATCAAGAAGTGGTTGCGGGCCCACTCCCAGTTCCGCCTGCACTTCACACCCACCGGCTCGTCCTGGCTCAACCTCGACGAAGACCGCAGACGGAATCCTCGAACGCCTCGCCAGCTATCTGAACAGAATTCCTGACTCAGAAGACTAGGTGTTTTGATCACGAGCGTTGTTGACACTGGCCGGGCTTGATCATGGCGAAGACCTCCGGTGTGGTGGAGCTGTCTAGGACTGCACCGCTCGGAGGTCTTCGTGTCACACCGTAATGCCCGGCTGACCATTCACGGCAGGCGGCTGCTCGTCGAACGCGTCAGCGCGGGCCGTCCCCGTTGCTCACGTCGCGGCCGAGATGGGCATCTCGCGAGCCACGGCCCGCACTCGCTCCTATTTGCGGTGAGTAGGGCAGGGCGCTTCGGCACACTGGTTTGATGCAGAGCGATGAGGAACAGCCGTTGGCTGGAGGCAATGTCAACCAGGGCGTCGTCCGGTTTGGCGACACCGTCCGTCGTCCCACCGGGCCGTGGACTCCTGCGGTCCATGCCCTGCTCACTCACCTGCATGAGGTGGGATTCCACGGGGCGCCCCGCCCGCTGGGCATCGACGATCAGGGGCGCGAGGTCCTGTCCTTCCTGTCAGGACAGGTGGTGTGGCCCGACCAGTTCTCACTGTTGGACCCTGCTCGGCAACTGGCCCGCGTGGCACGGCTGATCAGGGACTTCCACGATGCGGTGCAGGACTTCACGCCGCCGCCTGACGCGAGCTGGCAGGGGCTGATCCCCGCGGAAGGCAGCGACATCATCGCCCATCATGATCTGGCTCCGTGGAACCTTGTGGTCGGCAGCGAGGGCCAGTGGGCCTTCATCGACTGGGACGGTGCAGGTCCCGGTTCCCGCCTGTGGGACGTCGCGTACGCGCTCCACGGTTTCATTCCGCTGTCCGCCGATCCGAACTGGCAGCGCCCCGATGCGGCAGACCGAATGTGCGGCTTCGCCGATGCCTACGGTCTTGCCGAAGGTGAACGCCGTCGGTTGGTCCCGATGCTGGGCCGCCGAACGCGTTCCATGCACGACTTTCTGCGTGACCAGGCCGCCCGCGGTGTGCAGCCCTGGGCCAGGCTGTGGGCCGAAGGACACGGCGATGTCTGGCGAAGCGATTCCGAGTACATCGAGCAACGCGAAGACCACTGGCTGCGCGCGCTGCTGAATGGCTGAGTTCGCCCGTGCGACGCCTTGGTCGTCGAGCCCAGGTGGTCGTCCGTTCGGGTGATCGCCGGACGCGGAACGGCGTTCTCGTGATCCTGAACTCTGCAACGACATGCAGGTGTTCACGCAGGGGGCCGCGTGGTGGATCGGGTTTGCGAGCGGGAGACGATCCAGGAACTGTCAGGCTTCCGGACGTACTTCTACGCGTGGCTGTCCGCGCGGGCGGATACGTTCTTCGAATTCACCGACGCGTCGTTGTGTGCGGAGGGGCCGGTGCGGACCGCAAGGCCGCGTTCTCCGCCTCCAGCGGAACCGGCGGCTGGGACGGTTCCTGAGTTCGTCCCCGTGGACGGCTTGCTCCGGCTGCCCTCACCCAGTTCCGCAGAGTCTCCGGGTTGACCCCCAGATCGGCGGCGACCGACCTGATCGTCGCCTCTGGCCGCGACTCGTACAGCACGACCGCGTCCGTCTTGAACTGCGGCGGGTAGTTCTTCATGACCACGAGATGCCCGTTCTCAGATCCTCAGGATCCAGTGTCTCGTGTGTCCAACATCAGGGGTCAAGGCCCATGTTCTTCTCACCCCGGTCAAACCCCTGTCCCGCGAGCATCCGTATCCGCTCCCGGGCAACCTGCTGGCCGGGCCCGAGCCCACCGCCCTGCGCATGCCTCATCACTACGACATACCGCAGGGATCAAACACCGTCACCCTCCACGACAACCCATCGGAAAGATCAGTAGTACTCCAGCCGTAGATCGTGATCTCGATGGTGAGGGGCGTCGAGGCGGCAGGTGTCCAGCGTGGACCATCTCGCCCGATATCTCCCATGCCGTCGCGGGCGTCGGCTCCTTCTCCGTCTACCCGCGTTCACCGCGACGGAGGGCGTCCCTTATCTCGCTGAGCTTCGCGGCCGTTGCCGGGGTCCGCTCCTGTGCTTGTTCAGCGAGTCGGAGGGCATCGTCGATCTCGCTGAGCTTTCTGAAGGACAGGACGGCCGCTCGCACTATCAGGTCGTCCCGGGACACGGTGGTCAGCCACGTGCACGGGGTGAAGCCTGGACGCGGGAACGCGAGCCGCAGCACGCCTTCGAGCGGCAGCCCTTCACCGGCGCCGACCGTCACTTCGATGCCCAGACCACTGATGTCGAGGCCCGCCGGAGCGACGACCTGCATCACCTGGAACCCGGACGCGTCGTCTCCTGACAGCAGTACGACCAACCTCCGCTCGTCGAACTGGACCCACCAGACTTCGCCACGTTGCACAAGCCCTCCGATACACAGGACGGCAGGCAGACGCTGCGCGACCTGACGCGGTGTGGAGACGGGTGCGGCCACCGTTGATCATCGGTGTGTGAAGACAAACGATCATGCGGTGGTCGCAGGTCACAGCGTAGGCCCTGCCTGCTGGCAGGAGGCGTTCGAGGGCCTGATGAGCCGGATAGCGGGACGCTTCACACGGGTCGAATCCCGTCGCCGGGCCCGGAAGTTGGTACTCGGCCTGTTGTCGGACCTGCCGCGCAAGAACTGCTGGACCATCGCCGAGTGGGCCGGGGACAGGCCCCCGGACGGCATGCAGCACCTGCTCGGGAGGGCGCAGTGGGATGCCGACCAGGTCCGCGACGAGGTGGGTGACTACGTGGTGGGGCATCTGCACGACGACGAGGCGGTGCTGGTGGTCGACGAGACCGGAGATGTCGGCGTACTCGTCTATACGGCCCTGGCAGATTTCCGTGGTCGGAGATCACCTCGGGAAGCGATGCAGAACTGCGTGACACTGGGCATCCTTCTGCTGCGTGTCCATGAACTTCCCTTGTTTCTACCGCACTTCGGCGGGGTGGCGGTTACCTCGGTCGACTGCGCGGGGCCTGTGCTGACCGTCCGCGCTCGCACGAACGACAAAGGCCCTGCCCGTGTACGGGCAGCGGGAATGCCAGCACCCGGGTGCACATTCGATACGCACGTCGCCTCGCCGACCGGGAGATCGGTGCCCGGCCAGTGCGGATCGAGCTGAGCGTGCGCCGCTTGTACTGCACGAACAGCGCCTGTTCCAAGCTCACCTTTGCTGAGCAGGCCGCAGGATTGGCCGTGCGCTATCAGCGCCGCACTCCACTGTTGCAGAGCCTGGTCGAGACGATCGGTATCCTGCTCGCCGGACGGAGCGGCGCCCGGCTCCTGGGGCTGCTGAACGCGCCGCTCTCCCACACCAGCGTGCTGTTCCAGCTGATGAGAGTGAACCTGCCGACCGTGGTGACGCCGCGGGTGCTGGGAGTGGACGTCTTCGCCCTGTATGCGGAGGTGTACGGCACCCTGCTCGTCAACGGCGACACACGGTTGCCGGTCACCTTGTGGGAGGGACGCGATGCCGCCGCATTGGTCGGATGGCTGCGCGAGCACCCCGGGGTCAAGGTCGTATGCCTTGACGGTTCACTGACCTACCGCCAGGGGATCTGCGACGGCGCGCCCGAAGCACTGCAGGTCAGTGACCGATTTCAGCTCCGGCAGGGGCTCTCGCGGCGGGTTCAGGACGTCTCGGTCACGCACCGCGCCTGCCTGGCCGCCGCAGCCCCGCCACCCCCTGAACGTGAGGCGCAGCCTGCCGCCGATCCAGGGCCGACGCTGGAGACGACCCGGGCCGGAAGGCATGCGAAGCACCTGTTCGACGCCGTCCATGAGTACACCGGTACGGGCCGCAGCATCCACGCAATAGCCCGCGAACTCGGCTGGGTGCGGATCCTCTGAAGTGACGGTCGGGGGGACGGGCTGAGCCGGGAAGACGCTGGTTGGTGTGTGGTTGTCCTGTGCAGTTGGTCTCTGCGTCGAGCAGAGCGTTGGCCAGGATTCGGATGGTTGTCGGTGCCTGTTGCTACGTTCAAGCCGTTCGAAATCACTCACGCCAAGGAGCATCAGATGGGTTCTCAACTCAACCCGTGCCTCGCCTTCAAGGGGAACGCACGGCAGGCGATCGAGTTCTATCAGGACGTCCTCGGCGGCCAGCTGGATATGGGCACCTACGCCGAATACGGCTCGCCGGACGCGCACCCCGACAGGATCATGCACGCCACGCTCCGCACCCCGGACGGCTACACGCTGATGGCGTGGGACGTTCGGGAAGAGATGCCCCATGCCCCGGGCAACAACGTCGCGGTCTTCCTCGGCGGCGACGACGCCCAACTCCGTGACTACTTCGAGAGGTTGTCCGCCGGCGGTACCGTGACACTGCCCCTGGAGAAGCAGTCATGGGGTGACGAGGCCGGCTCGCTCGTCGACCAGTTCGGGATCACCTGGATGGTCAACATCGCCCAGCATCAATGATCACTCGAAGAGTGTGACTGCAAGACAAAGGGATCAGCGCCGAAGGGCAGTGGCGGCCGTCAGTGTAGTTCTACCGTGGCGGGGTGGAGGTGGGGTGTCATGGTGTCGTTGCCGGAAGAGCTTCAGATGCGAGAGGCCGCAGCTCGGAGTCGCGTGGCGGGACTTCAGGCTGAGGCGGCGGAGTTGGCCGACCGGCTGGAGAGGGCCCGCGAGGATCTGTCGCGGTTGGAGATCACGCGGGAGACGGTCGCGCAGGTGCTGGCGGAGCTGTCGGCCGCGGAGGCCGCGGCTGGGCCGGACGCTCCGGAAACGAACGAGACGTCGGTGCCTCATGGCGTTGGGGTGATGATGGTGCCGCCGTGGCGCGAAGGGCTGGTCGTGGCGGTGTTGCCGGATATCTACCGGGACATTGTGGAGATCATCGCCGATGCGCCGGGGCCGGTGCAGGCCAAACAGATCGTGCCACGGATCGGTCTGCCGACGACGACCGGGAAGATCGAGGGGACCCGGGGAAAACTGAAGCGGCTGGTGGAGCGGGGCTGGCTGGACGAGGACGCGCCGGGACAGTTCACCCTCGCCCGCCGTGGGCCGGGCGCCGACCGGTCCAACTCCCGGTGACCAAGGGGCTCTTCTCTCTAGATTCGAGGGTGCCAACCACATCGGATCCGCTGAAAGAAGAGCCCGGTGGAACAGTACGACGCCTTGTCCGAGCCTGATCCGTACATCGCCTCCCGTGATGCCTTCGAACGCCTCGTCTCGACGCTGGCCGGCGCCCCGGCGCGAGGCATGGCCCATGACGGGCTGGAGCTGCTGCTCGAACACCAGGGACGCGAGGTGCTGCGGCAGTTGATGCAGGACCACCTCGACACGCGGGCGAAGAGCGAAGAGGACGCCGTGCGAGCGGAGGGAGGGCAGCCGGTGGTGCGCGGGCCGGAAGGACAGCCGCGAACCTGGCGGGTGACGGGCCACGGTCGCTGGCTGACCTGTGTGTTCGGGTCCGTGCGGGTGACCCGGATCGCCCATCGCGGCCGGGGCGTTGCCAACGTGCACCCGGCGGATGCCCAACTGTCACTGCCCGCCGGGCGGCACTCCCGCGGCCTTGCCCGGCTCGCGGTCCTGGAAGCGGTCCGCGGCTCATACGACCAGGCCGCCGCCGCGATCGAGCGACGATGTGGAAGAGTGCTGGGCAAGCGCCGCCTCAAAGAACTCGCGGTCGCCGCCGCCGTCGACATCGCCGCCTACTACACGGCGAAGATCCCCACCCCGTGCACCCGCGAAATGCCGCTGGTCATCCAGGTCGACCAGAAGGGCGTGGTGATGCGCCCCGAGGCCCTGCGCGAAGCCACCCGCCGGGCCGCGGCCAAGAGTGAGGCGGCCGGGCGGCGCGGACGCCTGGCCCCGGGGGGAGAAACCCAACCGCAAGCGCATGGCAACCGTGGCCTGCGTCTTCGACACCGCTCCCGCCCCGCGCCGGCCGCACGACATCATCCACCCACCCGGCGGCCGCAGCGAAACCAGGCCGCCGCGGCCAGGTCCGAAAGCACAGCGGAAATGGTGCACCGCCTCAGTGATCCGCTCTCCGGAACAGGTCGTCGCCGATACCTTCGCCCAGGCCGAGGCCCGCGACCCGCAGCATCTGCGGGACTGGCTCGTACTCGTCGACGGCGCCCGCCACCAACTCGACCTGATCCACACCGAAGCCGCCCGCCGCGGCATCAGCCCTCACGTCCTGCTCGACTTCGTGCACGTCGCCGAATACACATGGACGGCCGCGCACGCCTTCCATCCACCCGGCAGCCTCGAGGCCGAAACCTGGGCCGCGGACAAACTCACCATGATCCTCACCGGACACGCGGAGCGCGCCGCCACCGAGATGACCGCGCAAACCGCGGCCGAACAACTACCCGCGGCCCGCCGCAACGCCGTCACCACCTGCCACCGCTACCTCACCGGCCACCTCGATCAACTCCACTACGACACCGCCCTGCAGAACGGCTGGCCGATCGCCACCGGAGCCATCGAAGGCGCCTGCCGCCACCTGATCGCCGACCGCCTCGACATCACCGGCGCCCGCTGGGGACTCCACGGCGCCGAAGCCATCCTCCAACTCCGCGCACTGATCACGAACGGCGACTTCGAGGACTACTAGACCTTCCACGCGGCCCGCGAGCATCAACGTCTCTACTCAAGTCCTGGCCAGCACAACTACAGCCTCACCGCTTGATCCCGACCGTCACTTCAGAGGATCTGCACCCAACTCGGCTTGAACCGGCGCACTGTGCACAAGTACGCCCGTGCTTCCAGCTGGCAGGACGTAGTGCGCCGTACTCGACTCCGCTCGCCCACGACCCTTGCCCCCTTCCTCGACTACCTGCGGCAACGCTGGGAAGAGGGTGAGCGCAACGCCGTCGTGCTGCACCAGGAGATCACCTCGAAGGGCTGCCGAGGGCATGACCAACGCGTCAAAGTCGCCGTCGCGCCCTGGCGCGAGACCGACAGGGTGCCACCACCACAGGCCCGTGCACCCTCGCCCCTCCAGGTCGCGCGATGGATCATCACGCCGCCCGAACGCCGGCACCTCGACGCCCAGGAACAGCTCCGCCTGCTCTTTGGCCACTTGCCCGGAACTGGCTCGCGTCCACGAGCTGGTCCGCGAGTTCGCCGCGATGCTCGACCAGCGCGACGCCACCGCACTGCCCGGCTGGCTCGACGCGCTCACCACCAGCGGACATCCCACGCTGGCGGGCCTGGCAAAGGGAATCCGAGAGGACCAGGACGCGGCGATCCTCGGCATCGCGACTCGCTACAGCTCCGGAATGAACGAGGGCCGTGTCAACGACGTGAAACTCCAGAAACGGATCACGAGTGGACGTGCCGGAGTCCCCCTCCTACGACAACGCGTCGTGCTGAACGCACACTTGAAACGTCAAAGCGCCGAAGAGACCACACCAGCGAGGTGATCTCCGACCACGAAAATCTTGCCAGAGCCACGTTCACGTGTACGCCGACACCCTGACTGCCTCCCCCCGGCGCGGGAGCGCACTACGACCGTCGCAAAGTGGCAGGCGACCGCCACGTCGCCGCCCAGCGCAGCCTTCTCAACCGCCTCATGGGGATGCTCTTCCACTGCCTCCAGCACCGTGAGCCCTATGCCGAGGCGAAGGCATTTCCCAACCGGCCCTGTCTATCGGCATCTCCGGCGCGAACCTCCACGACAGCCAGGCCCTCAAGCCCCTCGTTCGTGGCATCCCCCCGATCCGCTCCCGGCGCGGCCCGCGCAGGTGGCGGCCCGCCAAACTCCACGGCGACAAGGGCTGCGACTACGCAGATCTGCGCCGATGGCTGCGCAAGCGCCGCATCCGGCACCGTATCGCCCGCAAGGGCATCGGACCATCCACCCGGCTGGGCCGGCACCGCTGGACCATCGAACGGACGATGTCCTGGCTGGCCGGCTGCACCGCCGCCTGCACCGCCGCCTGCACCGCCGCCTGCACCGCCGCTACGAACGTAAGGCCGAACACTTCCTCGCCTTCACCGCCCCGGCCTGCACCCTCATCTGCTAACCAGACTCGATCGTTTTGAGAGGCGGGGGCGGTCTTCCGGCTCCAAGGCTGACCGCGGGTGCCGGTGCGGTCCGGTCAGGAGGGGGCGGAGACGTGATCGTGCGCGTGGTCTGCTGCCCGGCCGGGCCGGAACCGGCGGCGGACGAGCGCGATCAGGGAAGGTCCTCCGCGGAAGCACCACAGGGCGATGACCGGATCACAGATGGCACATGCCAGAGATGCGTCGTGGTAGAACGGCAGGATCGGATTGCCCTTGAGGTGGTGGGCCATGTCCCAGGCCGTGTGGAGCAGCCAGCCGACGCCGATGAAGGCCCAGGAGTCCAGGCCGCGGTAGGCGACGTAGGCCGTGAGTGCGACGAATGGGAGCTCCCACGGGCCGAAGCCGCCCCCGCTCAGATAGGCGGCGCCGGCTCCGCCCACCATGATCGCGTTGAAGTGGCGTCGGTGCGGTTCTTTGATCAGGGACATCAGCAGGCAGTAGATGATGCCGACGATCACTGGTGACACAAGGTTCATGAGGCGATGACTTCTTCCTCCTGGGCGGGCCGAATCGCCGCGGTGAGCTTTCGGAGCGCGAGCACCGACGTCTTGGCCAGAGCGTGGTCCGGGTGGGCAGGATCAGGAGTGTCAGTACGCTGGCGGCCGTCGCGGTCAGCAGGATCGAGGCGATCAGTCAGGCGTCGGCGAGGGCGCGGCGCGGCGTTGCGGGAAACATACTCGCGGGGACGGTGATCGGGTCGACGGCGACGGTGCCTTCGACGCTCATGCTGATGTTCTTCCTGCTTGTGCAGGGGGTTGGTGAGCGACTGATCTGCGAAGGGCCGGGCGCTCAGGGAGTGGTGGGCGTTGGACCCTGCGCGCACCAGACGGTGCCGCGCCGCTCATGGGAGATGAGTTCTTCGACGGCGTGCGCGACGTGGGGGCCCACCTCGCGCTCCAGTAGGTACAGACGCAGATCGAGACCGGAGGTCACGCCGGCGCCGGTGATCAGGTCGCCGTCGTCCACGATGCGGGCGCGGACCGCGTGGGCGCCGGTGACGTCCAGCATGTCGAGGCCCATGTGGTGGGTGGTGGCGTGACGTCCCTCCAGCAGGCCGGCCATGGCCGGGACGAGTGAGCCGCCGCAGACGGTGGCGACGGTGATGTCCGGGTCGCCCATTGCCTGCTTGAGGAGCGCAGGGAGCTCGGTGGTCAGCGTGCGGCCCACCAGCACCGGGATGTACTCGTCCTGCTTCCGCTCACCTCACGAGGGCCCTCCGCGGTGACCAGCTCGGCGGTCACAGTGCCGTCCGTCGCCGAGGCGCCGGCGTGCAGGACCTCGTAGGGGGCAATGGCATCGAGCGGGTCGAAGCCATCGGCCAGGACGACCTGGGTGTGCATGGGTGTGGGGTTCCTTCGACGTCGGTCGATTTCCATCGGGACACTCCGAAGTCAACCGGCTTCCTGGGTGCTCGCCCAGTGGCACTAGTGACAGGTTGCAACGGGATAGTGCCAACACCTTCTTAAGGCGTGTGGACTGCGATGACGTGGGGCTTCCGGGAAGGCGGCCCAGGTCCGTCAAGCTGAGGGGGAGGTAAGTTCTGGCCATGCATACGGTTGCCGTGCTCGCGTTGGATCAGGTGATCCCGTTCGACCTGTCCACCCCGATCGAGGTCTTCTCCCGGGCCCGCCTGCCCGACGGGCGGCCCGGCTACCAGGTACGGGTGTGCGCCGAGCGCGACGAGGTCGACGCCGGAGCCTTCACCCTGCGTGCCCCCTGGGGCCTGGAGGGCCTTCAGGGCGCGGACACGATCATCGTGCCGGGCGTCGCCGATCTCGCTGCCTCACTCCCTCCCGCCGTGCACGACGCGCTGCGGTCGGCCGCTGCCGACGGCATCCGGATCGCCTCCATCTGCGTGGGCACCTTCCCCCTGGCTGACACCGGGCTCCTCGACGGACTGCGCGTCACGACCCACTGGCGCGCGGCCGGTCTGCTGGCTGCCGCCCACCCGGACCTCGACGTCGACCCGGACGTCCTCTACGTCGACAACGGCCAGTTGCTCACCTCGGCCGGCGCCGCGGCGGGCATGGACCTGTGTCTGCACATGATCCGCCGTGACTACGGCTCGGCCGTCGCCGCCGACGCCGCCCGCCTGTCAGTGATGCCTCTCGAACGAGAGGGAGGGCAGGCGCAGTTCATCGTCTACGACCACGCACCCACACCGCAGGGCTCCGAGCTTGAGACGCTGCTCACCTGGCTACAGGAAAACCTGGCCCGCGACCTCGCCCTTGCCGACATCGCCGAGCGGGCCGGAACCAGCACCCGAACCCTGATCCGGCGCTTCCGCGACCAGACCGGCACCACGCCGCTCCAGTGGCTCCACCGCGCCCGCATCCGCCAGGCACAGCACTTGCTGGAAACCACGGAGCACTCCGTGGAGCGCATCGGCAGCCAGGTCGGGTTCGGCTCACCCACCACCTTCCGTGACCGCTTCAAGCGCACCACCGGCGTCAGCCCGCAGACCTACCGGCGCACGTTCAGTTGAACAGCCAAGTGAGATGGCCTCTAAGCGCCACCATCAGCAAGGGCTGCACCGGCTCCTACGTTCGAGGCCTCAGCCTCCTGAGACGCCAGAGGCGGCTGCGTTCTTCCCGAGCAACGAACTCCAGTACCCACGGGTTACCCTTCCTCCGCCGGACGCCAGCCTGGGCCAGAACCTTAAGAGTGGTTGGGTCATCAGACCCTCTGAACAGCTCCAGAAGCTTGATTTCCAGGCCATCTCTGGCTGCAGCCGAAACAATCAGCACCGACTCCAGCACATCGGGCCGCTCGGCGGTAACAATTTCCTCCACGAGAAGATGCAGCAACCGCTCGGAATCGACCTCAGCGAGGGTCCTGACCATGGTCAGCAGTTCTGGCGCAGGGGTCTCACCGACCACCGCGCGCAGCAGCTCCGTGAAGTCTGAGATGGCACTGGAGGACTCCCAAGTTCCAAGATCTGTGCAGAGCGCCTCCGCAGTGAAGTCGCGGTACGGCGCGATGAACGTGAGTAGCAGGAGGAGGAGGTCTGTGGCGTCGCGCCGAGCACTGTAGGTGCGCAGCAGCTTGAAGGCGATCTTCGTGCGGTTTCGTGCGATCAAGGCCCTGTATAGCTGATAGACCTCAGCCGGCGTGCATTGCGCCTGCTCCAACAGCAGGTCGTCGCTCTCTTTCGGCGCCCCCCGTTGGATCAGATGGAGGCTCTCCTGCACAAGCCCCTGCGCGTCGAACAGCCCACCAGGAGCCGGCTCCCCCGTGTTCTCATGCTCGGCCTGCTCGGCCATCCGCCAGCCGTGCTCCAGATCCTGGCGGTAGTGCGCAGCGGCCCGCTCAGCGTGGCGCAGGCTTTCCTCCAGGTCGGTGATGCGTTCCAGAGCCGCGTCCCGTTCCAGGGTCAGTTCGGTGAGCTGGGTGCGGTCGGCGGCTGTGCGAACCTGCTCCATCTGCAAGTTCTCCAGCTCGGCAACCACTCGGGTGTGCTCGTGGCGCTGCTCGCGCAGGGCGCTTTCCAGGGTCTGGGTCTGGGTGTGGAGGTGGTCGATCTCTTCCTGCAGGCGCCGGTTGTCGTCCTGCAGTCGGTACATCCGGTGCAGTTCAGGATTGTCCTGGCGCAGGTATCCGTAGAAGAGCTTGAGGGTCTCTTTGGCCTGAGCCTCCAGCTCCACCGGATCGGCGTGCGGGTCCGCCAGACGGTGCAGGGCGCGGATGACCTCCGGGCGTGCGGGCTTCTTGCCTGCCAGCATCTTCGACAGGTCAGGTTCGCTCACCCGCACCCGGTCGATGCCGGGTGTTCTGGGCCATCTCGGTCAGGGCCTGGGCGGTGCCCTTCAGGGTCTGGCCGCCCGCCCCCTCCCCTGTCCGCGCGTACAGGGCGCGTAGTCGCTCCAGATACTCCCGCTTCGGTCCGGTGAGCTGGTCCGGCAGTAGGCTCAGCCTGCGGCCCGCACGCCCCGGACTACTGGTCAGCGCATCCAGCCCTGCGTCGTCGTGGTCGTCCATGTCCTCTTGCTACCACGCAAGTTGCGCCGCCTGTGCAGGAATCAATCTTGCTGGTTCCTGCAGAAAACCGTGTCCCCCGAATCTGCTCTCACCGGCGCCCGCAGGCGCTGTCGACACGTGGAGGCAGAACCCCGTCATGACACGCAAGCCAGCATGGAGCGCCCTCGCCGGCGCCACCACCACCGCAGCACTCGCAACCGCCACCAGCGCCCCCTGGTGGGCGACGCTTACCACCGCCGTACTCACCGCGGCGCTCTCCGCCGCCCCTATCGCCATCAGCGCCCTCTTCCCGCAGAACTCCGCTGACCGCCTCGCCTGGTGGACCACCTATCTCAACCGCAACACCCCCACCCACCCGGACAACCACCCCAGGACCAACCACGACCATCACAACTGACAGACAGCAAGAAGTCGACGGGGGCAGCCTACGGGCGACAAGGCGGACGATCAGGTCCCCTTCACCGGGCCGTGGGTCCCCGGCGACTTCGCCGGCCAGACCGTCGTCGTCCCTGTCCACATCGTCACCGCACCACGCACCCTGCGCGAACTCGGCGGCGGTGGCGCTACGCCCGAGCCGATCCGCGACATCGAGAGGTTCGCCGACGTCCTCGCGAACCAATTCCTCGTACCGCTGGGCGACCTCACTCCTGACGGGGGCGCGCGGCTGTGGCGCCGGTCGGTGAGCAGCACGGTCTGTGGCGCGCGCGGAGCGCCTGAGCGGCGCATATCGTCGGCATATCGAAAAGCGGATACGCGCCGGCGACACAGGGCCGTCTTGACTGACGTCATGTCCTACCGCGAACCAGCACCCATGTCCCTCCCTGTGACGCTGACCGTCGCGCCGATCAGCGACGCCGAGCACCTGGCCTTCGTGCGGGCGCGGCGGTCGGTGAACTTTGTGCAGACCCCGGCGTGGGGGCGGGTGAAGACGGAGTGGCGCAGTGAGTCGCTCGGATGGTTCGACGGCGGGCGGCTTGTGGGGGCGGGGCTTGTCCTTCACCGGCCGGTGCCGGGGCTGTCGCGGTTCACGCTTGCGTATCTGCCGTGGGGTCCTGACATCGACTGGTCCGGGGACATCGGTGCGTGGTTCGACCCGCTGGCGGCATATCTCAAGGCCCGCGGCGCGTTCGCGATCCGGCTGTGCCCGCCGGTGCGGACGCACACCTGGGATGCGGCGCAGGTCAAGGACGGCGTGGCCGACCCGGGAGTGCGGCGGCTCACCGGGCTCCCCGACGGGCACGTCGATCCGGTCGGTGCCGAGGTGAGCCGACAGCTCCGGGCGGCCGGCTGGCTGCCGCAGAGCCCTGAGGACGGGTTCGGTGCCGGGCAGCCGCAGTTCACGTACGAGGTGCCGCTGGCGGGAAGGTCCGAGGAGGACGTCCTGAAGGGCATGAACCAGCAGTGGCGCCGCAACATCAAGAAGGCCGCGAATGCGGGAGTCGAGGTCACGGTCGGTGGCGCGTCGGACCTTGCGGCGTTCCACGAGCTCTACGTGCACACCGCCGCGCGCGACGGATTCAGGCCGCGGCCGCCGGCGTACTTCGAGACAATGTTCGCGGAGTTGAGTGCCGAGGAACCCGGGCGGATCGCGCTCTATCTTGCGCGCCACGAGGGCGAGTTGGTGGCCGCCACGATCCTGGTGCGGGTCGGCGCGCACGCCTGGTACGTGTACGGCGCCTCGTCGACGGCCAAGCGTGAGGCGCGGGGTTCCAACGCGTGCCAGTGGGCGATGATCCGTGACGCCTTGGCGGCGGGCTGCGACGTGTACGACCTGCGGGGCATCACGCCGACGCTCGACGCCGCTGATCCGCATGTGGGCCTGATCCAGTTCAAGGTCGGCACCGGGGGGCGAGCGGTGCGGTACGTCGGGGAGTGGGATCTGCCGCTGCGACCGCTGGTCTACCGCGCATTCGACCTGTACATGCGGCGGCGCGGGCGCTGAGCCCGCGCTGCGCGGTTACCCGAGTGCGGCGGCCACCTCGTCGAGGCGGGCGCCGCGCGACGCCTTGACGAGGACGACGTCGCCGCCGGTGAGGCTCTCGCGCAGCCAGGCGGCGGCTGCTTGGTTGTCGGTGAGCGCGACCGCCCGCTTTCCCGCGGCGTCGGCGACGGGACGGGCGGTGTCGCCGACGACGGCCACCAGGTCGGCGCGCGCGGCCGCGTATTCGCCCACCGCTCGGTGTTCGGCCTCGCTGTCGGCGCCGAGTTCGAGCATCGCGCCGAGTACGGCGATACGGCGCCGGCCCGCGATCGCTGCGAGCGTGTCCAGGGCGGCTCGGGTGGAGTCGGGGTTCGCGTTGTAGGAGTCGTTGAGCAGGGTCGCGCCGCAGGCCAGGGTGCGGAGCTCCATGCGCCACCTGGACAGTGAGGCGGTGCTGAGGGCCACCGCCGAGGTGATCAGGGGGATGCCGACCGCGAGTCCCGCCGCGGCGGCGGCCGCCGCGTTGAGTGCCTGGTGGGCGCCCACGAGCGGTAGCGCGACACGGGCCGAGGCGCCGGAGGTGCGCAGCGTGAAGGTCGCCCGGCCCAGGCGGTCGAGGACCAGGTCCTGGACACGCACGTCGGCGTGTTCGGCGCGGCCGAAGGTCAGGACCGGCCCGTCGGTCAGCGCGCGCATCGCGACGACGCGGGGGTCGTCGGCGTTGAGGATGGCGGTGCCGCCGGGTGCGAGGCCGCGCACGAGTTCGCTCTTGGTCCGTGCGATGGCCGCGCGCGAGCCGAACTCCCCGATGTGGGCCTGGCCGACGTTGAGCACGACCGCGATGTCGGGTGCGACCAGGCCGGTGAGGTGGGCTATGTCGCCGAGGTGGCGGGCGCCCATTTCGAGGGCGAGGAAGCGGGTGTGCGCGTCGGCGCGCAGCATGGTCAGGGGCACGCCGAGTTCGTTGTTGTACGAACCGTGTGTGGCGACGGTCGGCCCGGCGCCCGAAAGGACCACGGACAGCAGGTCCTTGGTGCTGGTCTTGCCCTGCGAGCCCGTCACCGCGACGACGGTCAGCCGCTCGCGCAGCCGGGTCACGGCGTGGGCGGCGAGTGTCTGCAGTGCGGCCGGTACGTCGTCGACGACGACTGTGGGGAGCGGTGTCGGCCGCGAGCCGAGCACGGCGGTCGCACGGGTGCAGCCGGCGTAGTCGTGGCCGTCGACGCGCTCACCGACCATGGCGACGAAAAGACCGCCCGGTTCGCCGTGCCGGCTGTCGAGTACGGCCGGCGCACTCACCGTGACGGTCGCGTCACCTGTGACCCGGCCGCCGACGAGCGTGGCGATCTCGGCGAGGGAGAGGGGATGCGGGGCGAGGGATGGCTGGCTCTGAGTCATGGCTCCAGTGAAGGCGGCGGGGTGTTGCCGACGCGTATGAGGTTCTCGATACGCCGACGATAGGTGGCGGGCTCTGGTGGAGCCTCGGCGTATTCATCCCGGACTCACCTGTGTGATGGGAAAGTTGAAATAGGTGTCCGGGTAGGGCTCGTCCTTGAGCGTGTAATGCCACCATTCGCAGGCGTAGGAGCTGAATCCGCTGGTCTCCATGATGGAGCGAAGACGCCTGCGGTTGTCCGCCGCGGCTTGCGAGATTCCTTCCGCACTGTGGTGCGAGATCGAGTCCATCAAGTCGTGGTCGCCGCCCATGGCGGCGAGGTCGCCGCTTTCCAGGTGGTACAGCGTCAGGTCGACGGTGCTGCCGCGGCTGTGGCCCGACTTGGCGGCCACGTATCCGTTCTCGAACATCTCGGGCCGGTCGATATTGGGGTAGTGGCGGTGCTTGGTGCGGCCGTCCTCCGGCTGCTCCGACCAGCGCAGGAAAGAGTCCACGGCACGTTGCGGACGGTAGCCGTCCCAGAGAAGGAGGCCGAATCCGTGCGTGGCCGCCTCTTCTCGCGCGCTCTGCAATGCCGCAGACAGGGCCCTCGTACCGACGATGCGATTGGCCAGGTATCCGTCGACCGGTTTTCCGGTGAAGTTGTCCCAGGTGGCGTACTTGGCATCCCAGCGGACCCCGGGCATGTACTCGTCTATGAAGACGAAGTCGTTACGCATTGGCCTGCTCCGTCGGAGTCAGGCGCCGGGCGAGCGTCCCGGTCACCAGGCGGTCGATCACTTCGGACAGCGGAACTCCGGCGGCGGCCATCATCCTCGGATATCGGCTGTACGAGGTCATGCCGGGGAATGTGTTGACCTCGTTGAGGACGACCTGTCCGTCATCCTTGAGGAACAGGTCCACGCGGGCGAGTCCGCTGCAGCCCAGGGCGCGGTAGACGGCCTTCGCCACTTCCTGGACGCGTGCCCGGGATTCAGCCGGAATGTCGGCGGGGACGATCGGCGTCGAATTGTCGGAGCCGGTCTCGGGTTCGTCCTCCTGGTGGACCCGGAAGAATCCGTGGGACAGGGCGATGCGGTCGATTTCTCCAGCGGTCAGGTCCGTTCCGTCGCCCAGGATGGCGCAGCCGACCTCGCTGCCGACGACCGCTTCTTCGACCAGGACTTTCGTGTCGTACCGTCGGGCGACGTCCAGCGCGGCCGGCAGTTCCTCCGCGTTCGTCACCTTGCTGACCCCGAAGGATGATCCCGAGCGGGCCGGCTTCACGAAGACGGGATAGGTGAGCCGGTCGGCGTCGATGTCCTCGCCCGCCGTGACCGTCCAGAAGTCCGGCGTGGCGATTCCGGCGCCGGCGGCGACGGCATAGGCGAGGGACTTGTCCATGCCCAGCGCGGAACTCTGGACATCGCAGCCCACGTACGGGATTCCGGACAGTTCGAGCAGGCCCTGGATCGAGCCGTCCTCCCCGAGCTTGCCGTGCAGGACGGGCACCACGACATCCAGGCCGATCGTCTCGTACTTCCCTTGATCGAGGACGAGCAGTCCGCGCACGCCGCGGTCCGGGGACAGCGCGGCGGGCTGGTATGCGCCGCTCTCCCAGTCTGCGGTGGGGCCCTCGCAGAGTTTCCAGGCGCCGTTGCGCGTGATGCCAATGAAGTACGGCTCGTACTTGTCCGGGTCGAGGTTATGTGCGATCTCCTGCGCGGACTTGATGGAGATGGTGTGTTCCTCCGAGCAGCCGCCGAAGAGGATTCCGACCTGAAGCTTGGCCTTAGGCATGCTGATTCCTGCTTTCGAATTCCAGGCAGTTGGTGATCGAGTTCTCGACCGTGTCGCTCAGGGCGCGGTCCGTGTAATACGCGGTGTGCGGGCTGATGAACGCGTTCGGCATTTCCTGTAGCCGCAGCAGTGGCTTGCTGTCGATGGGCGCGTTCCGTCGGTCGGCGTAGAACACGCCTTCCTCGCCCTCGACGACGTCGAGGGCGACACCACCCAGGCGTCCGTCCTCCAGTGCCTCGACCAGCGCGGTCGTGTCGATGAGGGCACCGCGGCCGGTGTTGACCACGAACGCGCCGGGTTTCATCCGCTGGATGCGCTCACGGTCGAGAAGGTGGTGCGTCTCGGCGTTGAGCGGCGCATGGAGCGTGACGACGTCGCTCGACCTCAGCAATTCATCGAGCGGCATCTCGTCGCCGGGGTCGCCGGATTCACCGGTACGATTTCCGTACGCCAATATCCGGCATCCGAAGGCGCGGAGCCTGTCCATGACGGCCGTGCCGATGCGCCCCGTTCCGACCACGCCGACGGTCAGGTCGCGCAGCTCTCTCCCCCGTACGTCGTGCAGCCGGTAGTCGTGCACATCCGCGCGGCGGACGGTGGACTTGGCGTGGCGCACCGTCATCAGCAGCATCATCACCGTGTAGTCGGCGACGCTGTCGGGGGAATAGCAGACGTTCCCGACGGAAATGCCCACGCGGCCCGCATAATTCACGTCGATGTGGTCGTACCCGATGCTTCTTGTGGAGATGTAGGAGACGCCGACTCGGCTCAGCGCACGAAGTGTCGCCGGGGTGATCCGGGTCTTGTGCCCCACACTGGTGCACCGGTTTCCGGATGCCAGATGGGCGGTCTCCTCCGACACCGCGGATTCTGTGATCGTGGGCGTCACTCCGAATCGGGGCGCCAGCTCCCGGAACCGTGCGGCTTCGTCCCGCCCGCATCCGAAAGCGGTGATTCCCACTGGTTCGCTGTAGGTCATGCCTCCATTCAAGGAAACAGGGTGTTGCTGGCGCGTATGCAGTTTTCGATACGCCTCCGATACGTTGTCACCCGCTTTGCCGGCCCGCGCGGTGTTCGCCCAGCAGGCCACCAGCCGGTCGCGGTGGCTGTTCGCGGTGAACGGCGCCACCCCGGCGAGCCGGTCCAGGTCGCCGGCCGTCCAGGCGCGGCCGTCGAGGGGGGCTAGGCACATGGCGGCGCTGGTGCGCTCCGTCAGCAGGGCACCCAAGGCGGCTGGGCCGGGCTCTTCCGCGAAGGTGTCGGTGCTGGTCACTCCGGCCATAGTCGGCGGGCGACGCGGCATGCCCGTGTTCCTGTTGACCACGGGCATGCCGAGGGAACCGCCAACCTCGCCCCGATCTCCTCCGCTTGGGTCCTGGGCCAGAACGTGGTCCTTGGCCTCGGCGATGCGAGCCAGACGGCGCGCAACCTCGCCGTACGCACCGAGCCGGTGCTCAACGTCGCCGTGCTGGATCTCTGGGAACAGGTGGAGCGCCGCCCCGCTCACCCGGGGTCGACCCGGTGCCGGAGAGTAGGCACGCGGCATACCGGTACGAACCCGACAAGTTCGCGCCGCTGGCTTCACCCCCGCCGACGCCGATCTCGTGACCCCGCCACGCGTCGCTGAGTGCGCCCTTCAGCCGGAGGCGCGCGCCTGCGCGCTCACGCCGGGTGGGGAGGGCGGCTTCTTCGGAGACCGCCGCTCGCACCGCGTGAGGCCGCCGGGACGCCGACCAGCGGCTGCGGTTACGACTGGTCACTGACGCCGGACGACACCATGGACCAGGTCGAGGGACTGCCCGCGCGGTAGGCTGCACTGGTCGAGGGACGCCGGGGCAACGAGCGGCATCCGGAACTCGGCTGGAACATTTCGGTATACGTCAGCCACGCCACGGACAGCCTGCGCAACTGGACCGAGTGACTGGCCGGAGCACACCTATCGGGGTGTCCGCCGCCCTTGAGGCCCACGTGGTGCTCGAGCACACCGAACGCGGCATCCAGCGCGCCGAGGACGTGGCGCACAACAATGCCCACGGTGCCGCGCAGCACGCGTGGGACATCCGGCAGATCCTGGCGTACGTCGACACGGACGCCCCACCCGCGTAGCGGCTGGGGCCGTATCACGACCGCGGGGACGTGCGCGCGGGCAGTTCCACCGTGATGCGCAGGCCGCCGGTGTCGCGCGGGGTGAGGGTGAGGGTGCCGTCGTGTGCGCGAGTGATGGTTGTGACGATTGCCAAGCCGAGGCCGACGCCCGCCTGGTTGGCGTGGATGCGCTCGGTTCCCCTCTGGAATGGTTCGGTGAGCGTCGAGACCAGGTGTGGAGTCAGTTTCTCGCCGGTGTTTTCGACCGTGAGCATCACGGTGCCGGGGTGGGCGCTGGTAGTAACCCACACCATGCCCTGTTCGGCCAGATTGTGGACGATCGCGTTGTGCACGAGGTTCATGGTCAGTTGCAGCAGGAGCGCCGGCGATCCGCTCGTGGGTGTGATGTCGCCGCGGGTCTCGATGGTGACACCGTTCTTCTCTGCGAGGGAGAGCAGCGTTTCGGTGGCTTCTTCCGCCATGAGGGACAGGTCAACCTGTTCTCGGGTAAAGGACCGCTGGCCGGCTCGGCTGAGCAAGAGCAAGGCTTCAGTGAGGTCGACCGCTCGAGTATTGACAGCTTGGAGGCGTTCGAGGACTTCGCCGGTGTCCTGTGCTGGATCGGTGCGGGCCACGTCGAGAAGCGACTTCGAGATTGCCAGCGGGGTGCGTAGTTCGTGCGAGGCGTTGGCCGCGAATCTCTGCTGCTCGGCTACGTGTGCTTCAAGCCGTTCAAGCATCGCGTCGAAGGCGTCGGCAAGTTCGCGGAACTCGTCCTGGCGGCCCGGCATCTGGATACGGTGCGAGAGCGATCCCATAGCGGCCGTGCGGGTGGCGTTGGTGATGCGAGCCAGGGGGGCGAGCATACGGCCGGCGAGGATCCATCCCCCTAGGAGGCCGAACACGAGGAGGAACACCATTACTGCGGCTGCCGTTGGCGCGAAACCCTGCACGAAGTCGGTGACCGGGTTTCTTTTCCATGCCCCCTCTTCGTTGGTTTGCAACCACCCCTGTCGCAGGAGGAACACTCCTGCGGCGGCGAGCGCCAAGGCACCGGCGAGCATGAGGAATCCGGCGTAGCTGAGGGTGAGCTTGAGGCGGACGCTCAATCCAGGCGCTCTATCCACGGTTCTCCCCCCTCTCTCCGGCCTGCGGCTGTGCATCGATTCGGTAGCCGACGCCGGAGACCGTGGCGATGATCCACGGCTCACCGAGACGCTTGCGCAGTGCTGAGACGGTGATGCGCACAGCATTGGTGAACGGATCGGCGTTCTCATCCCACGCGCGCTCCAGAAGTTCCTCGGCGCTGACGACACCACCCTCGGCGGCGATGAGGACCTCGAGTACGGCGAACTGCTTGCGCGTCAGCGCGACGTAGCGGCCGTCCCGGTAGACCTCGCGTCGGAACGGATCCAGCCGCAGCCCCGCGATCTCACGGACCGGAGGCCGGTTGTGGGCACGCCTGCGGTCGAGCGCCCGGAGCCTGAGGACGAGTTCCTGCAGTTCGAACGGTTTCGTGAGGTAGTCGTCGGCGCCGAGTTCGAAGCCGGATGCCTTGTCGTCGAGGCGGTCGGCCGCGGTCAGCATGAGGATCGGCATGCCGCTGCCCGAGGCGACGATGCGTTTGGCGATCTCGTCACCGGAAGGGCCGGGGATGTCGCGGTCGAGGACGGCGATGTCGTAGCTGTTGATGCGCAGCATTTCCAGGGCGATGTCGCCGTCGCCCGCGAGGTCGGCCGCGATCGCTTCCAGGCGCAGGCCATCGCGGATGGCTTCCGCCATATAGGGTTCGTCCTCGACGATCAACACACGCATACTCTCGATGGTACGAGCGGGCATATATCGTCCGCGTATCAAAAACCGCATACGCGCCGACAACACCGCCAGCATCTGTCAGTGAGCGATTTCCAACTTCAGGTTGAGGCGTGGTGGAGGACCAGGACGGCCTTCACGATGTCGGTGATGCGGTTGGTGCTGCATCGGAGCTTCCGGAGCAGGCGCCAGCCCTTCAGGGTGGCCATGGCCTGCTCGCCGAGGCAGCGGATCTTGGCATGACTGCTTGGTACGCCTCGTCCGCCCAGCACTTGAGCCCCGCATCGGAGAGGGCCTCGACGATTCCGTGCTGCCGGGCGGCGGTCAGATCATGGGTTGAGCCGGGCAGTGCGGGAGAGGCCCCGGAGGAGCCGTCCGACCGGATCGGTGAGGACCTGGACGTTCATGCCGTGCCGTTTGTGCTTCCCCGAGTAGTACGGGGTGTCGGCGGCGATGCGGTCGAGCGGCAGCAGGGTGCCGTCGAGGATGACGAACGCCTTTTCCCGGATATCCTCCATCGCCTCGGCCAGGGACGGCGCGAGGGCGGCCAGCGCCTCGATGGCCTCGCGTATGTAGCGGAACATGTTCGCGATCCCGATGCCGCACCCGGCGGCGAGCTGGGCGTAGGTGTCGCCGCTGCCTAGCGGCAAATTGCCTGCTCAGATGCCGCAGGGTGTTGCTGGACAGATCGATCGAGGACGGGTAGACAAGCACGCGAATCTCCTGGCGGACACCGGGTGATCTTGGGTCAGCTCCACGAGGTTGGAAAACGCTCAATGCCTGAAGAAGGTTTCAAGCAAGCGCTTGCAGGGTTCCAAGCGGACAGCGTTCAAGAAGGGCCAGCATATGGACAAGCCCGGATCGACACGGTGGACCTTCCTCACCACCACGCCCGCGTTCTCCTGGTGCTTGCCCGGGAACCCGCATCGCGCATCCGCGACATCGCCGCAGTCTGCCGCATCACCGAACGCTCCACCCAGGCCATCGTCGCCGACCTCGAACAGGCCGGTTACCTCAGCCGGGAACGGCACAGACGGCGCACGCACTACACCCTCCACCTGAACAACAGACTCCGCCACCCAGCCGAAGCCCACCTGCCCATCCAGGCACTGCTGGACCTCTTCACCAGCCACGGACTGAGCAAGCCGCCCATCCGCTTCGGCCACTCCTCTTCACGAGAGCGGCCACCCGGAATCAAAGGCTGGGACGACGGGCAGCCGACCGACTGCGGGGTTCGGCAACAGTCTTCAGTTTGTCTGAGCGGGAGCGACCTGCGAGTACCGGACAGGGAGGCGGGCAAGTCCGCGCAGCCAGATGCTGGGCCTCCACACGAGGTCGGCCGGGTCGGCGTCAAGGGCGATGTCGGGGCAGCGCTCCAGAAGCGTACGCAAGGCAACGGCGGCCTCCTGGCGGGCGAGTGCAGCGCCCAGGCAGTGATGGATGCCGTGCCCCAGGGCCAAGTGTCCGTGGGTGTCGCGCCGGATGTCGAAACGGTCGGGCTCGGTAAAACGGCGGGGGTCGCGGCAGGCCGCGGCCAGGACGATGAGTACGCGCTCCCCGGCGGGGATGGCAGTGCCTGCGATGTTCACCGGTTCCGCGGCGAACCGGAGGGCGCAGTCCTTGACCGGGGACTCATAGCGCAGCATCTCCTCGATCGCGCCGTCGAGCAGCGTCCAGTCAGCACGCAGCTCGGCCAGCTGGTCGGGGTGGCGCAGCAGTGCGTAGCAGCCATTGGCGATGAGGTTGACCGTGGTTTCGTGGCCGGCGAAAAGCAGGAGAAAGGCCATAGCGAGCAGCTCCTCGCGGGAGAGCCGGTCGCCATCGTCGTCTGCGGCTCGGGCCAGGGCGCTGAGGAGATCCTCGCCCTCTTGGCCGGAGTGCTTGGCGTCAACGAGAGTGGCCAGGTACTGGGCCATGGCCTGTGCGGCAGCGGCCCCTGCTTCCACGCTGGTGGCGGTGACGATGTCGGATGACCACTGGTGGAAGTCGGTGCGGTCGGTGACGGGCACGCCAAGGAGCTCGCAGATGATGGCTGCGGGCAGGGGCAGTGCGAAGGATTCGATGAGGTCCGTGCGGCCGAGCGGCGCCATCGCGTCCAGGAGTTCGTCGGCTACCTGCTGGATGTGGGGGCGCAGTATCCGTACGCGGTGGTTGGTGAAGTCCTTGGCAACGAGTCTGCGCAATCTGGTGTGCTCGGGCGGGTGACTCTCCAGCATGGTCCGGTTCAGGACGCCCCGGTCCGACTCCGGCTCGCCGATACCGATCGGGCTGGTACGCAGGCAGGGATCGGCCAGCGCTTCCCCGGCCTCCTCATGAGCGAGAACCGCCCAGACCTCACCATGCGTGGTGGTGTTCACACGGTGCACCGGACCGCGTTCACGCAGGCGCGCATAGACCGGATAGGGATCGGCAGTGAAATCCGTGCCGGGCGGCGCCAGGGACTCAAAGCTACACGCTGCCATGACAGGCCCTTTCCGTGTGTGGGATATGTCAGCCGTTCGGACCCTCACCAGGCCCGATCCGGTGAACCGCCGCGCGAGCGGGAAGGAAATCCGTTGAAAGCCGTGCTGTTACCTGTCATACCGGCGAAGAGCAGTTGGTGGTGTTCCTCGCCAACTGCCTTTGTAAAACACTCTCCCTGTCCATACTCGGATTCTTGCCGCGCCCGGCGTGTTTGGCTGCTGCCCGGCGCCACACACCGCTCTGCGCCCGACGCGAGAACGGCCCACTTTCACCCCGGCGTGGAGGACAATATGCCGCACCCCTTCAGCAATCAGGTCGGCGCGATGTACGACCAGCTCACCGACCTCTCACGCACCATCCACGACGACAACCTCCACTACGGGTACTGGGCCGATCCTCAGAGCCAGGAGGAGTCCCTGGCCGAGGCCACCGACCGGATGACCGACCAGCTGATCACCCGACTGGACGCGCATCCCGGCCAACGAGTGCTCGACATCGGATGCGGCACCGGCAAGCCGGCCCTGCGGCTGGCCAGGGAAACCGGCGCCGACGTCACAGGCATCACCGTCAGCCGGCACCAGGTGGGCATCGCCAATGCCGCTGCCCGAGCCCAAGCGCTCCACCACCAAGTCCGCTTCTGCTACGCCGACGCCATGGACCTGCCCTACCCCGACGCCAGCTTCGATCACGCCTGGGCGTTGGAATCCATGCTCCACATGCCCGACCGCGGCCACGTCCTTCGCGAAACAGCACGCGTCCTGCGGCCCGGCGCCCGCCTGGTCATCGCCGACATCGTCCTGCGCGCCCCCATCCCCGACGATGACACCCAGGCTCTGATCGACCAGTTCACCTCCATCGTCCACTCCCGCGGCCTGGAGAGAATCGACACCTACCCAGCCCTGATCGAAGCAGCCGATCTGCAATTGCTGCAGCTCACCGACATCACCGCCCACACCCAGCGCACCCTGCACGGCATGATTGCCAGCTTCCGCACCATCAGGGCCCACGACGCCGCGATGAACGAAGACCACTTCACCCAAAGCCTGCGCTGCTTCGAAACCATCGCCACACTGCCCCATGTCGGTTATGCGCTCATGACAGCGCGCAAGGCCTGATACTCCACGCCGGAATCCGGGAGAAGAGGACAGAGGCCGATCACGCTTGCAGGGATCGAGCCGCGATTCCCTGCACCGCGACCTCGTCCGCGGCTCCATCCACTTCCCGTCCAGGGCCCGCCCCGCTGTCCGCCACGTCACGTTGTGCAGCCGCTGCAACGACCGCAACGACACCCCCAGCAGGTGATCCGCACGGATTGCCGTGTACAGCCCGACCTTCGACTACGAGTGGGCCTTGACCCCGTATCCTGAACACGGGTTATGCGGCTTGTGCCAATGTAGTTGGTGTGAGGTGAAAGGCGTTCTCGACGGCGATCGGTGATTGTTGTCCGAGGTGGGAGTGTCGGCGTCGGGTGTTGTAGCGGTTCAGCCATCTGAAGGCGTCGAGTCGGGCCTCGCGCTCGTTGCTCCAGCTCTTTCGTCCTTGCAGGGTCTCGCGTTCGAAGGTCGCGTTGAAGGCCTCGGCGAGTGCCTTGTCTGCACTGGACCCGACCGCGCTCATGCTGCGCCGGACCGCTGCTGACTTGCAGGCTTCGGCGAATGCCCTGCTTGTGTACTGGGCTCCGTGGTCGGTGTGCATGATCGATCCGGCGAGGCTGCCGCGGTTGCGGATCGCCGCGGTCAGGGCGTCGGTCACCAGGTCCGCGCGCATGTGGTTGGCGATCGCCCAGCCGGCCGGCCGCCGCGAAGCGAGGTCGATGACGGTCGCCAGACAGCAGAACTTCCCGCCGTCCGGCGCTGAAGTCGCGGCCGATCAGGTCCGGAGCCTTGGCCGCTGCTGGGCCGGGGACGGTGGTGCGGTGCCGACGTCGCGACCGGACCCCTTCGATCCCGGACACGCGCATGATCCTTGCGACGCGTTTGTGGTTGACGGCTTCACTGTTCTTCTCGCGGAGCTCGGCGGTGATCCGTGGGGCTCCGCAGGTGCCGTCCGATTCCTGGTGCACGGCCCGTATCCGGGCGGCCAGCTTCGCGTCCGCCGCCTGCCGGGCGACCCGGACCGTGGCCGTCCGGCGCCAGTAGTAGAAGCTGGAGCGGCTGACGCCGAGGATGGTGCACAGCCGCTCCACGCCGTAGCGGCGCTGGACGTCGGCGACGCACTGGAAGCGGTTCACCAGCGCGTCTCCCCGGCGAAACACTTCGCCGCTTTGCGCAGGATCTCGCGTTCCTCCTCGAGCTCGCGGACCTTCTTCCGTTGATCCCCAGATCGGCGGCAACCGACCTGATCGTCGCTTCCGGTCGCGACTCGTACGGCGCGGCCGCGTCCGCCTTGAACTCCGGCGGGTAGTTCTTCATGACCACGAGATGTCCGTTCTCAGATCCTCAGGATCCAGTGTCTCGTGTGTCCAACATCAGGGGTCAAGGCCCGACGACGCCTGACCCTCAACTGCACCCCTACCAAACGACACCTCGACCGATTCGAGGCAGATCTCCGGCGCGAATGGGAGCAGGTGTTCCCCAAACGCGCTGGCGCCTTCGGTGCTGGCGAGTACGGAGCCTATGCGGTCAAGGCCGGTGGTGATGCGACTGATGCTCTCCCTCGTCGTCCCAGCAGCGGCACCACGTGGAACAGTGTCATGACTTGCATAAAGGAGGGGCCGGCAGGTCGGACAGGTACAGAGCGCGTTCCTGCGGGGTGAGCTCCCGGTCTACGGCACGGCAGATCTTGCGGACGGCCTGGGCGGGAGTGGGCAGTTCACCTTCCCATAGTCGCACCGTCTCGACACCACCGGTGGCCTGGGAGCGGCCGTCCGGGCTGAGAGCCACGGCGAGCACGGGCCCGGTGTGGCTGGTGAGGGTGCGGCGGGCCTTGCCTGTCGCGGTGTCCCACAACCGCATGACTCCCGTGTCGTCCCCAGTGGCCAGGGTCCGTCCGTCCCGGCTCAACGCCATCGTGTGAACGGATCTCGTCGGGCCGGTCAGGGTGTGCCGGGGCTTTTCACCAGGTGCCTGCCACAGCCGGACTATGGCGGTGTCGCCGTCTCTGCTGCTCTCGGTGGCCAGGATATGGCCGTCCGGGCTGAACGCCGCCGCGGATACCGGCCCGATGCGGCTGGTGCGGCGGACCGTGCCCGTCGCGGTGTCCCAGAGTTTCACGGTCCCTGCGCTCGAGAGGGCGGTCAAGGTGTTGCCGCCCGGGCCGAATGCCATCGCGTGTATGGACTCGTTGGGGAGGGGCAGGGCGCGTCGAAGCGTTCCCTCGGCCGCATCCCACAGCCGCACCGTCGACCTGTCGGCAGTGGCCAGGGTGCGGCCGTCGGGGCTGAACGCCAGATCGGACACGTACCCGTTGTGGCCGGTGAGGGTGCGGAGTGTTCTGCCGGTCGTGGTGTCCCGCAAGCGCACCGTGTCGGCGTCGCTGACCGCCAGTGTGTCTGCGCCCGGGCTGAACGCCATCCCTCCGGTCATGTCGGTGGCGGCCGCGCGCAGGGTGCGCCGGAGCTTTCCGCGGGCGGTGTCCCACAGCCGCACCGTGTCCCTGTCCGCAGTGGCCAGGATGCGGCCGTCGGGGCTGAAGACCACCTCGGTGACCTCCCCCGTGTGACCGGTGAAGGTACGGCGAGGCCGGTCCGGCGTGATGTCCCATGCCCGCACGGTCCCTGTGGTGGCGAGGGCGGTCAGGGTGTTCCAGCCCGGGCTGAATGCCATGGTGGGCGTGGAGTCATGTGGGAAGGGCAGGGTGCGCCGGAGCGTCCCGTTGGCCGTGTCCCACAGCCGCACCGTCTTCTCGTCGGCAGTGGCCAGGGTGCGGCCGTCGGGGCTGAACACGGCCGCGGACACAGCCCCTGCGTGGCCGGTGAGCGTGCGGCGAGTTGTGCCGGTCGTAGTGTCCCGCAGCCGCACCGCTCCGTCGTTGCCGGCGGTGGCCAGGGTGCGCCCGTCCGGACTGAACTCCATTACGGGAGAGGGGCTCTCGAAGTCGGTGAGGGTGCTGTCCGTCTTGCCGCCGGCCACGTTCCAGCGCGTGACCACTCCTTCGTCATCCCCTTGCCCACCGTCGTCGGTGCTGGCGGTGGTCAGGGTGCGGCCGTCGGGGCTGAACACGGCCGCGGACACAGCCCCTGCGTGGCCGGTGAGCGTGCGGCGGAGCCTGCCGGTGGTGGTGTCCCACAGCTCTGCCGGTGCGGTGCCGTCACCGACGGCGAGGGTGTGCCCATCCGGGCTGAAGACCATCGCGGGCGCGACGCCGACAGAGCCGGGAAGAGTGCGGCGGACTGTGCCGGTCACGGTGTCCCACAGCCGGAGCTCAAAGATGTCAGCGGTGGCCAGGGTCCGCCCGTCCGCGCTGAACGCGGCCGCGAGCACCGGGGCTTTGCTCCCGCTCAGGACACGGCGGGGTGTACCGGTCGCGGCGTCCCACAGCCGCACCGTCTTCTCGTCGGCAGTGGCCAGGGTACGGCCGTCGGGGCTGAACGCCGACACCAGCACCGGCCGGGCGGAGACGGGCAAGCGGTACTGGCGGGCAAGGTCTGCAGCGGTATACAGGCTGGCGGTTGCCTCGTCGGTGGGGGCGGTGCGATAGGCGCCAACAGCCAGCAGCGCGGCAAGGTCGGGGTCGGTCGCCATCGCCGCGGAAGACTGTGCGGCGAGTTGCCGGGATAGAGCGGTCTGCCGGGCGGCCACCGCGCTGGCCCGCTGCCTGTCGCTGGCGCGGCTTTGCTGCCAGGCCAGCACACCGGCGGTCAGGGCCAGGACGAGCAGTACTGATACGGCGAGGGAGAACCGGCGCAGGTGCCGGGTGGTGCGGGCGGCGGCGCGCTGTTCCTGGTCGCGGGCAGCGGCGCTGGCATCCAGGAAGGCGCCTTCCAGACCCGTGAGATGGCCGTAGGGGTGGGGGAAGTGTTCTTCGGCGCTCGCCAGGCGGGTCCCTCGGTACAATGCGCCGGGATCCCGGTCGAGTCCGGCCCACACCGTGGCGGCCTCCGTCAGCCGCCGGTGGACGCGCAGGCGTTCGCGGTCCTGCGCGACCCAGCCCCGGAGCCGGGGCCAGGCAGTGATCAGTGCCTCGTGGGCCAAGTCAACGACGGATTCCTCAAGAATGACCAGACGGACCCGGGCCAACAGGTTGAGCACGGCGCAGGTGCTGGCACGCGGGTCTTCCTCCAGTTCGTCCATGTCGACGGGGCGGCGTGTGTCCGGGGTGCCGTTCCCCGGGGCGATCAGACGCAGCAGGATACGCCGCGCCGTGTCGGCGTGGGCGGGGGTCAGGTGGGTGTAGAGGGTCTCGGCGGTCTGCGCGATGGCGCCCTGCAGGCCACCGGCTGCCTCGTAAGCCTCCATGGTCAACGTGCGGCCTCGGCGTCGGCGCCAGGTCTCCAGCAGCACATGCGACAGCAACGGCAGCGCTCCCGGCTCCTCTTCCACCTCCTCGATGAGGCGCGCCGTCAATGCGCGCTCAACGATCAGGCCCTGCGCTGCGGCCGGGCGGACGATGGCCTCTCTCAGCTCGGCGGGTGTCATGCGTCCGACCGGCATACTCGCCTCCCGGATGACCTCATCCAGGCCCGGCTGGCCCAGACACCGGGGATAGAAGTCCGCGCGCACTCCCAAGACCACCCGCAACCGGCTGCCGGGGCAGCGGGCAGCCAGCAGGCCGGAGATGAACTCGTCCCGCTCGGCGGGGTCGTGGCAGAGAGTGGAGGCCTCCTCGAACTGGTCCACCACCAGCCATGTCTCCCCGGTGGCTGCCGCAGGGACCAGGATGCCGGCGTGGGTGCGCGCGGGGCGCGCGCCGGGGGTGAGGATGCGGATCGCTGCCGGGCGCAGCCCGGCGTCCTCACTCTGGCGCAGGCGCGGGATCAGCCCGGCGCGCAGGAGCGAGGACTTGCCGCTGCCGGACGGGCCGAAGACCATCGTGATCCGGTGCTGGCGGGCCAGCTGTGTCAGATGGCCGG
This sequence comes from Streptomyces sp. NPDC003379, assembly GCF_053589195.1. Lineage (NCBI taxonomy): Bacteria > Bacillati > Actinomycetota > Actinomycetes > Kitasatosporales > Streptomycetaceae > Streptomyces > Streptomyces sp. NPDC003379. The sequence continues at coordinate 70,691 of NZ_JBSFRK010000008.1, forward strand.
CCAGGTGGTCCCGGCCGAAGAACAGATGCGCGTCATCGGCTTCAAAACGAGCCAGCCCCCGATAGGGGGCCTCAGCAGTGTCCTCGTCGGCGGCCGCGGCCTGAGCCTCCTCACGGGCAACGGCACGCCAGCGCCGCTCCCAGTCCTCAGGGTCTCCGCCACAGATGGTGACGTACGCCAACATCACGTCCAGAGAGGGCAGTTGCTCCCCTGCTGCGGCTCTCGACAGTGTCGAGACGGAGACCTTCACCTGCCGGGCCATCTCCCGGTAGGTGATACCGCCTGCTTCCTGCCTCAGCTTGCGTAACTCGAACGCGAATCTCTGGACCGGCCCCTGTCCGGGATCAAGGTCCGTCTCCGGGCGCCCCACCTGGTGTCCTTCCCCCTGGCACCTGCGACGGCGTCTTATCCGAACACGCCTGCCTCAGACGCGGAAGCGGCTAACTGGCCAACCAGGCCCGCCGACCTGCTTTGTTTCACGCCCGGGGCAGGGCTGTGCAACAACCCGCAGCCCAGTGAACTCAGGGCCGAAGCCGGGCGCTTCGGCCCGGGGATGCACGAGTGGCTGGGCACATCCCTGCCACTGTGCAGCGTCCGGGGCAGATCACTGTCGAACCCACGAGAGACATCGCACGGGGCTTGCCTCATCACGCCGCGGTCGCGAGGAGGGAGGGGAACGCAGCGCGTCAGCAGCGGGGAGCCCCAAACAACCACCAGACGAAATCGCACAGCTTCTGAAGAAACGAGGAGACGCATGCGCACAGGCAAGCGATGGGCGGCAATCACCGGTCTGGCCACGATGGCAGCCTCAGCCGGACTGATGCTCGGAACGTCCCCGGCCTCGGCCAGCACCAACTGCTCGTCCGGCTATCACTGCGTGTTCTACCAGGGCCTCAACGACTCAGCCCGCCACTCGTATTTCAACAACGACACCGACTTCCGCAACGACACCTTCAACCAGCTCACCGGCCGTGTGGGCGGCGGCCAGACCGTGCACAACAACGCGGTGTCCTTCAGCAACTCGAGCAACAGCGGATACGAAAGCCATTACTACACCGGGGTCGGCAGCGACTGGGGCGGGCACCTGCTCTGCGTCGAACCCGGCTCCGAGGTCAGCTACGTCCACCGGGACTTGCGGGACAGGGCCAGCTCGCTCCGGTTGCTGAAGAACAGCGGGGACTGCTATTGAGCGAACGCCCCCGCAGGTGCCGGGGGCGGCAGCGCACCACACACCGCCGCCCCCGGCACCACCACTCATCGCACCCCGACCACGGACCACGATCCACGGACCACGGAGAGAGGATCTGCCGTGCCCCTGCTGAAAGTAGGTTCCCGGGCGGGTCTCACCGCTCTGGCGCTCGCCCTCCTCGCCCTCACCGGGATGACTGCCTGGGCGCTGCACGACAGCAAGCCACCACCCGCCCGACAGTCCGCACCGCAGTCCGGTCCCGAGCCCGCCGTACTGCGCTCCCGGCTCCCCTTTCATCCCCTGCTGCACACGCCGACCAGCACCTCCCGCCGCGTGCACGAGGCCCGACAACGCCTCATCACCCGCTGCATGGCCAAGCACGGCTTCCGCTACCAGGCGCCGCCCGTCGATGCCACGGCCTCGGCAGACACCGGCTCGGGCCCGGCGCAGTTCGGCATCGAAACCCTCGGCCCGCCAGGCTCCGCCGGCCGACCCGACACACAGCCCGCAGAAAAACCCCGCAGCAAGGCATTCGGCCGGGCGCTCTACGGGGACCCGCAGCGCAGGATCTCCGCCCGCAACAAGGAGATCAGCGTGAGCCGACCCGCCACGGGCTGCGCGGCCGACGCCGAGCGACGACTGCTGAACACAGGAGGACCGCAACGCGATCTCACCCTGCGGCTGCAGCTCGACCAGGGGGAGCGCGACGCGCTGCGCACACTGGGCAAGGACTCCGAGTTCCTCACAGCGACGGCACGCTGGCGTTCCTGTATGCGGCAGGCGGGATTCACCACCGTGAAAGACCCACAGCGGCATGCAGCGGCGCTGCGCCCCGACACTCCCCTGACCGAACAACCCGCGGCCCGTGCCGATGTGACCTGTAAGCACGCCACCGGCTACCTGAAACGCTCGTACGCCAGGCTCGCCATGCTGCAACAACGCTGGCTCGACGCCAACCCACAGCCGGCGGCCGAATGGCACTCTCTGCGCCAGCGGGAGGGTGAGGCTGCCACCAAGGTACTCAAGGACGGGTGATGTTCCGGGCGGGGCAGCCGCCCGGGCACCACACCGTCCGCGCACGCACTCTGGCGGAGCGGCCGCGGTCGCACCGTGTGCCGCAGCCTCCCTTGTCGGCCCCCCGGGGCACCGACGTAGAGCTGAACGGCACGGACGGGGATGCGATCTGCGCGGGCGACCGCCGGTGCGCCGCTGGCCGTGGGCAGCGAGGACAGCCCGCAGATCACCGCCGTCGCCTCCCGTTCCGACCAGGCGGGCTGCTTCGGCATCGACACCGACCAGAAGTCCACCAAGGCGATCGCGTCCCGCGCCGACGCCCTCGCGGCCTGAATCGGCGAGCAGACCGGCCTGGCCGGATGCAGGGCCGCGCAGAATGGGCCTGCTCGAGGAGTGCAAGGTTGGCGTCGGCGTGGTGCGTGCGCACGACGGCCAGCAGGCCGCTGACGGACCGGGTGAGGTCGCGGTCGGGCGCTCGGCCGCGGCGCTAACCGGTACAGGGCTTTCACGACACTCCCCCATCACCGAGGGGGCGGGCAACAGCCCATTACGGGCGGGGTTGTTTGCCCGGGCCACACCGGATCCACCCTCAGCGCCGCGGCTCCGCGACGGTGGCCGAGGCACGGTGGACGATCCCTCAGCTGCAGGACTTCCTCGACGAATGGATCACCTGCGGCTGGCAGAACCGGCCCCACGACGGACTGCGCCACCCCGTCCTGCCCAAGGCCGCCCTCACGCCGAACCAGATGTGGGCCGCACTGATCACCATCAGCGGCTACGTACCGGTGCCGCTGACCGGGGCCCAGTACCTCGAACTGCTGCCAGTGCGCTGGCAGCCCATCACCGAACGCGGCATCCGCCTCGACTACCGCACCTACGACCACGACATCCTCGACCCCCACCGCAGCCAGCGCTCCCCCGTCTCCAGCAAAGCCGGCAAGTGGGAGGTCCACCACAACCCCCAGGACGCCCGCCAGATCGGGCGTTGCCCCTGGATCGTGGACACCCTGATCATTGGATCGTGAAGATCCGAAGGACAGGAGTTCCCGTTGGGGACGTCGAAGCATTCGTCTGAGTTCCGGGCCGATGCCGTCGCGTTGTACCGCTCGAGCCCCGGGCAGACGTACGCGTCGGTGGCCAAGGATCTCGGGGTGAACCACGAGACGCTCCGCACCTGGGTGCGGGATGATGCCGAGCAGGCCGCCGTGCCCGGCGCGGTGGAGGCCAGCGCGTTGGAGAAGGAGAGCAAGCGGCTGCGGGCCCAGGTGAAGGAGCTCGAACTGGAACGCGAGATCCTGCGGGGGGCCGCGAAGTATTTTGCGGGCGAGACCAGCTGGTGAGCCGTTTCCAGTTCGTTGCCGACCACCACGACGCCTTCGGCGTGAAGCGGCTGTGCCGGATCCTGGGGCTCTCCCGTTCCGGGTTTTACCGGCACCTGGTCGGCTCGGATGCGCGGGCCAGGCGGGCACGTCCGGACGCGGAGCTCGCCGGGCGGATCACGTCGATGTCATCGCCGCCCAGTACTTCATCGGTGCACCGACCATCCCGTTCCACAGGTTCGCGAAACACGTAGTCGCAGTCCAGCTCGCCGTACTCGCCGAACAGGTAGTCGGTGTAGAGGTCGAGCAACGTCTGCCGGACCGGGATCTCCTCGGGGTCCCGGCTCTTGCCGCGTGCCCGGTTGGCGTTGTTGTCCCGGGGCCGCAACGTCAGGGACCGTCGGTCCGTGTTGATGTCCTCGTGCCGCAGCCCCAACGCCTGCCTGATCCGGCAGCCGGTCTCGAACATCAAGGCCATCGGCAGCCGGTCCCGCGACCGCTCACAGGCATCCAGAACCTGTTGCACCTCGGCATCCGACAGAGTCCCTGGCCGCCGCTTGACCTGCTTTAACCGGGTCGGCCGTCCGGTGACTTGACGCTCGGCGATACCGGCCAGGAAGCCACCATGGTCGCCGATCGAGGTCGCCCGGCGATGCGTCAGCTGGGCGCCCATACCGACACCGCGGCGGGCGAGGAACTCGTAGAACATGTAGACGCTGTTCAGTGTGCGGTTCACCGTTGACGCCTCGCGGGCCGGCCCCTCATCGGTATCCGCCGGCCGCAGCCGTCCGGGCTGGACCGGGCGCCTCAGCCACCCGGCGAACTGGTCGACCTGTTCAGGGGGAAGCGGCCAGCAGATCAACGCCGAGGAGCTGCAGGAAGTCCAGCCACGCCTTCAGATCGAAGGCCCGAGCGCGAAGCGTGTTCGGCGAGTGCTCCCGGTCCGTACACGGCGCGAGGTAGTCGTCCAGCGGCTCGACGACCCGCCCCTCGTCGTCCACGACTGCGTACGTCTCCTGCCGCATCCCAGACCCCACGACCCGTCTCACGTACATCCCGGCCCCTCCGCAACCAGTGGATCCCTCGGATGGAGCAACGACCGTCACCGACAACGGTCATGCGCAAGCTATCGGCCGGTTCTTGGGTAATGATCCGCTGGCAGTGCCGTGGGAGGTCGTGGCGGGAGGAGGGGAGCTTCGACATGAGGGGCACCCTGTCCAGGAATACATCTTGTCTTCGGCGGTCGCCGGATCCGGGCGGGCGGCGTCGTGCGCGCGTCACGCGCCCGCCCGTACGACGGGCGCCACCACGCCGTCCCGGGTGCGCTCGGCCCAGCGGGCCACGGCGGGGGCGGCGAGGCCCGCGGCGGCCAGCAGCGCGCCCATCACCAGCCAGCCGACCCAGCCGTGCCGGACGATGAGCAGCGCGGTGACCGCCGGGGTGATGGCGGTGCCGAGCTGGGTGGTCAGGCCGAACATTCCCTGGTACTGGCCCTGCGCGTGCTCCGGGGCCAGTTCGTACGACAGCGCCCATGAGCCGGCGCTGTGGAGCAGCTCGCCGATGGTGTGGACGGCCACGCCGGCCACGAGGAAGACTCCGGCCACCCACGGTGTGCGGCCGGCCGCCAGGGCTATTACGGCGCAGCAGACGGCCAGCCACACCCCGGACCTGGCGAGTGCACGGGCACCGCCGCGCACGTCCTCGGCGCCCTTGCTGACCGGGACTTGGAGGAAGACCACCATGACGGTGTTGACCAGCAGCAGGGGCGCGAAGAGGGATATCGGGGCGTTGGTGTGCTCGGCGATCCACAGGGGCAGGGCGATGTCGAGGATGCCCGCGTTCATCATCAGTACGGCGTTGATGGCGCCGACGGCGACGAACGGGCCGTCCTTGAGCACCTGCCAGGGCGGGGCGTCCGCAGGGCGGGGCAGGGGCGGTGTGCGGTCCAGGGCGAGGAAGGCCAGTCCGGCGACGACGAACAGGGCGCCGGAGCCGATGAGCGCCAGCGTGTACGCGCCGCGGGTGTGGTGGCCGAGGACGAGACCGCCGAGCAGCGCGCCGATCGAGAAGCCGACGTTGGTCACCGAGCGCAGGTAGGCGCGCGTGGGCACCCGGTCCTTGCGGGGCACGGCGAGCGCCACGAGCGCGCCGCGGGAGGCGTTGGACGCCGCTTCGGCGACGGCCACCAGGCCCGCCGCCACGAGGAGTCCGGTGAAACCCTCGACGAGGGCGTAGCAGCAGATGGTCGCGCCGTGCAGGATCACCGAGACGATCGCCGTGTTCCGGGCGCCGAGGACGTCCGTGGCATGGCCGGCCGGGATGCTCGCGACCATGCCCACGACGGCGGCGACCGTCAGGCCGAGGCCCACCCGGGTCGCGTCGATGCCGACGGTGCGGGTGAAGTACAGGACGATGACGGCGACGACGACGCCGTTGCCGGTGCTGCGGGCCAGGGTGCTCAGGGCCAGCACCCACACCGGGCGCGTCCGGGGGAGCAAGGAACGGAGCCGGTTCGTTTTGCCTTTTTCCGACATCGGCAGCTCCTTGCTTTCATGGGTTAGTCGTGCGTAATTCCATCAGAGACGCCGCACCGTGATCAACAGAGCCCGAGCGGAGAATTCGTGATCTTCATCACATGGTTAAGGCGCCGAATCAAGCATTAAGTTATCGATTGCGCCGAAAATTATCGAGGGAGTCACATGACGCAACAGCGGACCACTGTCCTGCACATCGGCTGGATGCTGCGCGCGGTCGATGCACTGCACCGGGCGGACCTGAATGTCACCTGTGTTCTGCAACCGGGTGACCTGGAAACCGCGAGGAGCGCGTTCCCCGAAATGCGCACCGTGGTGGTGCCGGACCAGTCCAATGTCGAGGGAATACTCTCCGGGCTCGCCAGGAACTCCCTGCGCGTCCAGGACTTCGACGCGGTGTGCAGCGGACTCGAACTGTGTCTCACCGCCGCCGCGGTGCTCTCCGACCTCGGCGGCCTGACCCGCGGAGCGGCGCTCCGGGCGGTCGCCATGCGCGACAAAGAAGTACAGAAGGACCTGGTCAGGGCGGCGGGCGTGGCGACGGCCGACTGCACGAGCCTGACCGCCCCGGACGACGTGCTGCCGCGGGACGCGCGCTTTCCCGTCGTGGTCAAGCCGCTCAGCGGCAGCGGCGCGCTGGACACGTTCCGCCTGGACCGCCCCGAGGAGCTGCGGGATTTCCTGGCCACGTCCGCGGCCAAGGGTCCCTGGCTCGTGGAGGAATTCATACCCGGCACCGAATACCAGGTGGACGGTGTGGTCCGGGGCGGGGAAGTCGCTTTTGTCTCCGTGGCGCGCTATCTGGAGAACATCATCGATATCCACGAGGGTGGGCTCGTGGGCTGCACCGCGCTTAAGCCGCATCATCATCCCGAACTGTACGCGAAGGCGACCGACGTCGCCCGTAACGCGCTCAAGGCGCTGGACCACGCCGACGGCGTATTCCACATCGAGGTTTTCGACCGGTCCGGAGAAATAGTTTTCGGGGAATGCGGCGGCCGGGTCGGTGGTGGCAGGACCGATGAGGTCGTGGAGCGCACTTTCGGGGTGAATCTGCACGACGAGTGGGTGCGCGGGGTGCTGGGGCGCCCCTCGGCCGTCCCCGCCGCCCGCGCCGCCGAGAGCGGCGCGGTCCACGGTGATCTGCACCTGCACGCACCGGCAGGAGCGGTGCGCGAGGCGCCCTCCGTCGACGAGGTGCTCGCCCGGCCCGGCGTCGAATACGCCGAGGTCCGCATCGCGCCCGGCCAGACCATGCCCGATGTCACCGCGGCCTCCTATCTGCGGGCCGGTGTGGTGGTGCTGTCCGGTGCCGACGACACGGAGGTCACGAACCGGTCGAAGGAACTCGCCGCCTGGTTCGCGAACCGGGTGGTGCTGGAGCCCCAGGAGCCGTCGGACGGCGCCTGAGGGGAAGGGGCCTGCGGGGAAGGGGCCTGCCGGGGGGGCGGCGGCACGCTGCGGGATGGCCGACGGATGCCGGGCCGCCCCGCAGCGTGCCGGGCGCGACGATGTCCGTGGCGCCCGGCGTCCGGCCGTGTGCCGGGGCTGCAGGGTCCTCAGCCGCCGTGTTCCCGCAGCAGGCGTGCCGCCGTGTACCGGAGCACCCCGCCGACCTCGAAGTAGGCCACCTCGCGGTCGGTCTCCAGTGCCGCGACCGCGTCGAACTCGGTGACGGTGCCGTCGGCGCCGCGCACCCGCACGGTGGCCTTGCCGAGCGGTGACAGGTCGCAGAGGCCCAGCAGGTCGATCTCTTCCGAGCCGTCGAGGCCCAGCGTGCCGGCGTCGGTCCCGGCCGGGAACAGCAGCGGCAGCACCCCCATCCCCACCAGGTTGCTGCGGTGAATGCGCTCGAAGCTCCGGGCCAGGACCGCCCGTACGCCCAGCAGCGCCGTGCCCTTGGCGGCCCAGTCGCGGGCACTGCCGCAGCCGTAGTCCCGGCCGGCGACCACGATCAGGGGCACGCCGTCCGCCCGGTAGCCCTCGGCCGCGTCGTGGATCGACTCCAGCTCGCCCTCGGGGCCGCGTCGGGTCCACGAGCCCTCGCGGTCGCCCGCGAGCGCGTTGCGCAGCCTGGGGCTGCCGAAGGTGCCCCGGACCATGACGTGGTGGTTGCCGCGGCGCGCGCCGAAGCTGTTGAACTCCGCCTCAGGGATGCCGCTACGGGCCAGATGGCGGCCCGCGTCGCTGTCCGCCCTGATCGTGCCGACCGGCGAGATGTGGTCGGTGGAGACCGCGTCCCCCAGCAGCGCGAGGATCTTGGCGCCGACCACGTCCCCTTTCGGGGTCGGCTCCGCACCGGACGGTGCGGGCGGTGCCGTCAACGGGTCGATGTAGGGCGGTTCCAGGATGTAGTCGGAGTCCTCGGGCCAGGCGTACAACTCCCCCTGCGGCGCGTCGAGCGCCCGCCATCGAGCACCGCCGTCGTAGAGGTCCGCGTACGCCTCCTCGTACAGATCGGGCCCCACCGCCGTGCGGACAGCTGCCCGCACCTCCTCGGCGGAGGGCCACAGTTCGGCGAGGAATACCTCGCGTCCTTCAGGCGTGACGCCCACCGGCTCCGTGGTCAGGTCCCGCATGACCGTGCCCGCGAGGGCGTACGCGACCACCAGTCCCGGCGAGGCCAGATAGGCGGCCTTCACCTCCGGGTGCACGCGGCCCTCGAAGTTGCGGTTGCCGCTCAGCACGGCCGTGCCCAGCACCCCGGTGTCGACGGCACTCCTGGCCTGCGGCAGCAGGTCGCCGCTCATGCCGTGGCAGGTGGTGCAGCCGAAGGCCACCACGTGGAAGCCGAGCTTCTCCAGGGCGGGCAGCACCCCGGCCCGGCCGAGGTAGGCGGGCACGGTGCGACTGCCCGGGGCGAGGCTGGTCTTGACCCAGGGGGGCACCTGGAGGCCGAGGCGGACGGCGGCCTCGGCCACCAGCCCGGCCGTGAGCATGGAACCCGGGTGCGAGGTGTTGGTGCAGCTGGTCAGGGCGGCGATGAACACCGCGCCGTCGTCGGGCCCGGCACTGCCCGGGGCCGGACGTCCGGTGCCGTGCGCCCGCGTCAGACTGCTCGGGACCGCCCGCAGGGGCACCCGCTGGTCGGGCCGCGCGGGGCCGGCGACGCACGGCTCGACGTCGCCGAGCTCGACCGTCAGCTCCTCGGTGTAGCGCACCGCCGTCCGGGCGTCCCCGGCCCGGAACAGCCCCTGCGCCCGCAGGTACCGTTCGGCCAGCGCCACTTGGGCCTCGGGCCTGCCGGTGGTCCGCAGGAACCGCAGGGTCTCGTCGTCGACCGGGAAGAGCGCGGTGGTCGCGCCGTAGTCGGGCGCCATGTTGGTGACGGTCGCCCGGTCCGGCACGGTCAGCTCGGCGCATCCCTCGCCGAGGAACTCCACGAAGGCGCCCACCACGCCGTGGCCGCGCAGCCGCTCGGTGAGGGTGAGGACCAGGTCGGTCGCGGTGCTCCCGGCCGGCAGCCGGCCGGTCAGCCGCACGCCGACGACCCTCGGGGCGGGCAGCAGCACCGGCTCCCCGAGGAGCACGGAGGTCGCCTCGATGCCGCCGACGCCCCAGCCGAGGACGCCGAGCGCACCGACCATCGGGGTGTGCGAGTCGGTGCCGAGCACCGTGTCGGGGCGGGCGAGCCGCGGCCCCGGGCCATCGGTCAGGGTGACCACCTGCGCCAGCCGCTCCAGGTTGACCTGGTGCACGATGCCCGTGCCCGGCGGGACGACGCGGAACCCCTCGAAAGCCTGCTCGGCCCAGCGCAGCAGTGCGTAGCGCTCGTGGTTGCGGGCGAACTCCCGGTCGGTGTTGAACCGCAGGGCGTCGGCGGCGCCCGACCGGTCGACGCGTACGGAGTGGTCCACGACGAGGTGGGCGGGTACGGCCGGCTGGACCGCCCGGGCCGGCAGGCCGCTGCGTACGGCGGCGCCGCGCAGCGCGGCCAGGTCGAGGACGACGGGTACGCCGGAGAAGTCCTGGAGCAGCACGCGGGCGGGCTGGAAGGCCACGGTCCCTCCCTCGCTGCCCGGCGGGCCGGGCCGGGTGAGCGCGCGCAGCGCCTCGGGGCCCGCCTTGCCCGCCGAGACCAGGTGCGCGGCGTTCTCCAGCAGCAGCCGCACGGTGTAGGGCAGGGTGTCCAGGTCGACGCCGGCCGCCGCCGCCGTCTTGCGCAGCGGGCGGTACGCGATGCCGGAGTCCGGCGCGTCCAGCGGTTCCGGTGCGGCGACCACCGCGGACCCGGTGATGTCTTGCTCGTTCACGAAGGAACCGTCTCCTCGTTCTGGGGTCGGGCCACCTCGGTGCCGGCCTGTTCCAGCCAGGCGCCGAGGCTCAGCAGGGGAAAGACGAGTCCCGTCGCGCCGGGGTCGCCGTCGGCCACCTGCCGCAACACTTCCCGCAGCGCGTCGGAGCGCAGGCCCACGGCGGTGAACAGCGCTTCCTGGCCGGCCAGCCGGCCGGTCGCCGCCGTCCGGTGACCGTCGGTCAGCCAGTCGGCCACCGGGGCCCTGAAGGGCTTTTTGACCTCGGTCCGCCAGCGCGGCAGCTCGCGCGCGTACGCCTCGCGGAGCGGCACCTTCGTCTGCCCGCCCCGGACGAGGCCGGCCATCGGATACGACCGGCCGAGCGCGGGCAGGCCGCCGTGCAGGAACGGCGTGCGGCCCTCGACGCCCTCCGCCATCAGCAGGTGGTCGGCGCGGCGCAGCAGCGGTTCGAGGCTGTGCGCGTACTCGAAGTCGCGTACCACCTCGGCGGCCGGCCGGCCCCTGGCCTCGGGCAGCGCGGCCCGCAGCGCGTCCAGCGCGACCGCCGCGGCCTCCTCCCCGAGCAGGGCCCGTACGAGTGCGGTGCGGTGCGGCGTGACGTAGAACTCCTCGGCGTCGGCGAGGTCCGGGAGGCCGAGGTAGCTGCGGTAGCCGCCGAAGACCTCGTCGGCCCCCTCGCCGAGCAGCAGCACGACGATGCCCTCTTCGCGGGCCAGCCGGGCCAGTGCCGCGTACATGGGGACGCTGGTCATGGCCGTCGGTTCGCCGAGTACGGCGGCCGCGTCGGCCACGCCCGCGAGCAGGTCCGCCGGGCCGAATCCGGTCCACCGGTGCCGCCAGCCGCGCCAGGCCGTGCCCGGCAGCGACAGGTCGGCGACCTGCCGTACGCCGTCGCCGTTGCCCTCGGGTACGACGCTGACCGTGGCCAGGTCGTCGATGCCCCGGCGGGCCAGTTCCAGCGCTACGACGGTCGAGTCGAGACCGCCGCTCAGGGCGAGCCCGAGCGGCCGGTCGGAGACCAGCACCCGGTCGACGGCACGGGAGACCGCCGCTCGGATGCCGTCCGCGGTGGCGGGCCAGCCCGGTGTCCCGGTGACGGCGAACGGGGCCGCCGCCGCCCGTACCGTCTCGGTGCGCCCCTCCTTCAGCAGCAGGCGGGTGCCCGGCGGGACCGGCTCGATGTCCTCGTACCAGCTGCCGCCGTCCACCACCCGTCCCAGCAGGAGGAACTGCGCGACGGCGGCGGCGCGGATCCGCGCCGGGCCGAACACGTCGAGCAGGGCCGGGATCTCCGAGGCCACCGCGACGCCGTCCCGGTGGCGCCGCAGGTAGAGCGGCTTGATGCCCAGCGGGTCGCGGGTGATCTCCAGGGTGCCGTCCGGGGAGCGCCGCACCAGCGCGTACATGCCGTCCAGTGCGTGGCACCCCTGGTCGTGGACGGCCTGTGCCTCGTCCGGTCCGCCCCTCGGCACGGTCGCGTCGGACGCGCCGGACCGGGCGCCGGGTCCAGCGGCGTAGACCTCGCCGTTGTAGGCGTGGTGCGTGCCGTCGGAGCCGTCCGGGAAGGGGACCGGGTCCGCCGGGCGGCTGCGCACCCGCAGCCGGCACATGGCCGCCGCGGACAGCGTGTCCCCGACCACCCCGTGCCCGTCGGGCCCGCGATGGGCGAGGCGCAGCACCACGCTGCGGGCGAGCCGGGCCGCGTCCCGGCCTGGCCCGGCCCCTCGCGGGGCCAGGCTCACTGCGGCGACTCCGCACATGGGTCAGGCGTCCCGGCCGGGGCGGACGGCGGCCGCGGTGTACATGCGGGTCTTCGGCGCCTGCCCGAACTCCGTGTCGGCGACCGGTTCGAGGCGACGGCCCTCGACGTCGGCGGCGGCCAGCAGGGCGGTGACGTCCTCGTGGTCGAAGCGCTGCTCCTGTCCGCGGCCGCGGTACCACTGGAGCAGCAGCTCGGGGTCGATGTCGCCGTGGGGCAGCAGCGAGTCGGTGAGGACGTCACCGGCGGCGGCGAAGTCGATGACCTTGGTGCGGGCGTCGTAGAAATCGTCCAGGGTGCCGCGCTCGCGGCCGGCGGCGATCATCCGCTCGTCCATCGGGTACAGGCCGAGCTTGATGGAGGCGCGCACCTCTCCGCCGTCGGCGAGCAGGTCCAGCATGCCCTCCAGGCCCTTGCGGGCCTCCGTCTCGCCGAACCGGTTGACCAGGCGGTCGTTGAGCACGAACTGCTGGGTGCCGCGCAGCTCCTGCGGCGCCCGCCCGGTGATGTCGTGCCGCTGGACGCGGCAGGAGCCCTCGGGCAGCGCGGCCCGCAGGTCGTCGCACATGCGCTGGGAGAAGTCGACGACCGTGACCTCGGCGCCGAGGTCCAGCAGCGCCTCGACGAGGTCCTTGGTGGAGGCGCCGACGACGGTGCAGCGGTCGCCCGGGCGGATGCCGTCGAGGAAGAGGCCGATCTCCTCGTCGCTGGGCTTGGCCGTGGTGCGGCCCGACTCCCAGAACAGGGAGCCGATCAGGTCCCAGGCGGCGGCCTTGGTGTTCTCGGTCTGGACGGTCATCGGGTGCTCCCAAGGGGGTCGAGCAGGCTGGAGTTGTACTCGCCCGCGAGGACGTGGTTGAGGTAGGTGCCGGCGCCGTCGACCACCCGGTAGCCGTGCGGGACGCCCGCCGGGATGAAGACGGACGCGGGGCTCTGCACGGGGAAGACCCGCTCGCCCAGGGTCACTTCGACGGACAGGCCGCTGTAGTCGGGCTCGTCGCCGAGGAACATGAAGAGGCTGTCGCAGTGGTGGACGTGCGTGTCGACGTGGCCGGCGCCGTAGTCGTCCATGCGCGGCACGCGCCGGGCGATGCAGTACTGGTCCGCGCCCGGGACGAAGCGGTTGTCGACCATCACGAAGCGCTGGCCGGGGCCCGCCCGGTGGTGGCGCAGCTCGGTGGCGGAAATGACCTGCGGGCTGACGATCCAGTCGGCGGGGTCGGCCGGCAGCCCGGGGCGGGTGAGGCTGCGGGTGCGGCCGACCTCGGCCGGGTCCAGCCACTCGTACGACCCGGGCTCCCGCTCGACGGCCTGTACGTGCAGCTTCGCGACGTGGTGGAAGACGTCGCGGCCCACGACGGGCCGCCGGTGGTCGGGCATGGAGCGGGAGTAGGCGCCGACGCGGCGGCTGAGGTCACCGAGCAGGGTGCCGTCCACCAGCGGGCGCGTGCCGCGGTGGTGGAGGTTGACCAGCAGCGTGGCCAGGTCGGTGATGCCGGCCCGCTCGCCGAGGCCGTTGACGGAGGTGGACACCCAGTCGGCGCCGGCGTCCATCGCGGCCAGGGCGTTGGCGAGGGCGAGCCCCCGGTCGTCGTGCAGGTGCACCTCGATGTCGGTGCCCGGACAGCGTTTGCGCAGGGTCCTGACCCGGTCGGCGGTCTCCTGGGGCTCCAGGATGCCGAGGGTGTCCGCGAAGCAGATCCGGTCGGCGCCCGCCTCGACGGCGATGAGGTACGCCTCGACCAGCTGGCCGGGGTCGGTGCGGCTGCTGTCCTCCACCGTGAACCGCACCCGCAGCCCCAGGTCCCGGGCGTGGGTGACGGACTGCCGGATGGTCTCGTACAGGTGGGCCAGGGTGCGCCCGGGCAACCGGTACTGGCGGGAGGTCTCGTTGACGCCGAGGAAGATGCCGATCCAGGGGGCACCGGTCTTGGCGACGGCCTCGATGTCGCCGGCGTGGGCGCGGGCGTGGGCCAGTACGGGGGTGTCGCCGGCGGCCTCCACGACGGCCGCGACGCGCAGGAGTTCGTCCTCGTCGACGGCAGGGTGGCCGCACTCGATCATGTCGACGCCGGAGCGGGCCAGCAGGATGGCGATCTCCACGCTCTGGCCGACGGTGAAGCGGCCGTGGGCCGATTGCATGCCTTCGCGCAGGGTGCTGTCGATGACGCGGGTCATCTGTCCTCCACCGGCCGGAGGGGCCGCAGTGTGTTCGGTCATGTCAGCCGGCCCCCAGGGCCACCAGGTCGGCCAGCGGGAAGCTGTCCTTGGCCTGGAACTCGGGCGAGGAGGCGTCGGCGAGGACGACGACCATGCCCCGCCGGTCGTGGGGTGAGGTGTTGGCGGAGCTGCCGTGGGCGAAGTACCGGTCCCACATCACCCCGTCGCCGGGGGCGAGCCGGAACTGGACGGGCTTGTCGAGGCCGTCCTCGGCTGCGTCGAGGCTGTCGTGCCAGCGGTAGGAGGGCCGGGCCCGGTGCGGGATGTGGCCGCCGCCGTGCGAGCCGCGGCTGCCGAAGAGGCCGCCGTTGGCCGGTGAGACCTCGGTCAGCGCGAACCACACGCTGAACGCCTTCGGGTACTGGTGGCTCCACAGCGCCTGGTCCTGGTGCAGGGCCACTTCGGTGCCGACGAGGGCGGGCTTGAGGAAGGCGGCGTGGAAGACCACCGCGGCGTCCTCGCCGATGACCTCGCGCGCCAGGGCCGGGACACCGGCGCGGTTGAGGAGCGGTCCCCAGATCTGCGGGTCGTTCCACAGCAGGCGCCGCAGCTTGCGCAGCCGGCGCAGGCCGTCGCCCTCTTCGTACTCGGCCTCGTAGGAGGGCGGGACCTCCGCCGCGCCGTCGAGGCCGTCGAAGAACTCCACTGCGCGGTGCACGTCGGCCTCCGCGAGGAGGCCGGGGAGCGGGTGAAAGCCATCCCGATTGTAGAGGTTAGGGTCGAAATTGGGCATGCAAATATGCTCTCTCGTCATTGTCGGGCATCGTGGGATGATCATGGGAAAAAGGGGCAGCTCCACACAAGGGGAAGCTCCGCAAAAGGAAAAGGGAGAGGAAATCGACGGAACGGCGCAATTCGAGAGGACGCCGTCACGGAATGGGCGCACCGATGACTTCTGTTATCGGGACTCGCCGCGATCGGGCGGAAATCAATGGGGGTGCGCCGGGCCCGTCCCGGATCGAGCCCGGGGCGTGATTGCTTTTATCCCCGGCCGAGTTCACCGACCGGGCGGCCCAGGGTGTCGGGCAGGGCGCCTTCCGGCCAGACGCCGCCCCGGTAGGTTCCCGCGGCCACCGCGCCGTACAAAGAGGCGTAGTGGGCGGGGAGTTCGGGGCTCCCCTCGAAGGCCAGCCACAGGCGCAGCAGCAGCCGTCCCCGGCCGCCGCCGTCCGCGAAGGCGGAGCGGGCGTGCAGCAGATGGAAGTTGTTGATGAGTTGCAGGTCGCCCCTGCGCAGTTCCATGTCGAGCGAGACGCCCGGCCGCTCCAGGACCGCGTCGAGGGCGTCCATCGCGGCGAGCTGGCGCCCGGTGAGCCGCGGTGCCGTGTCGTGGCGCTGCGACCCCTCGATGAAGCGCCGCAGATAGCGCGCGGCGAAATCGTCGCCGGTGCGGCTGAACACCGGGATGCCCGACCAGGGGGCCTCCCCGGGCTGTTCCTCGCCGCGCCGGTCGTTCGGGAAGGGCCGGTACAGCTCGGCCAGCAGCTCCTCGGACTCGGAGAGCAGCAGGTCGTGGACGGTTTTGGAGGACACGATGCGGCTCAGTCCCCCGGACGCCGCCGGCCGGACGCACAACAGGCCGATGATGTCGGTGCGGTCGGCGTGGAAGGGCAGCGCGGCGGAGCTCTCGTAGCCGCGCTGGACCGGGCTGCCGATGTCGGCGCCGCGGTCCTCGACCCGGCCGAGCAGGTCGCCCTTGCGGCTCTGGGACACCGGGCGCCCGAGGAGCAGGCCGAGGAGCCAGTAGAGCATCTCGGTCTCCTGCGGATCCTCCGCTTCCACAGGAACGTCCGAGACGACCACGAAGCCCGGACGTCCGGCGAGTCTGCGTCGGAGTTGGGTCACGAACCCCTCGGTGCGGCCGAGGCCCGCGGGCCAAGGGGAGGCGAGGTGCGGACGGCCGCCCGCGGCCAGCGCCGCACGGGCGGCGGCCAGCAGTTCCTCGGCCACCTCGCCCGGCATGGGAAGGCGCCATTCTTCTTCCCGGACTGCCAGGGAAGAACCCAGCCAGCCGTTTCCCAAAGGGGCGGCCCGTGAATTCGCGGGAAGGGCCTCTGGTCGAACGGGAGAGTGCATGTTTTGGCCCCCCAGTCACATGGTGCAGTCAGTTGGTCCGGGGCGCCGTTGGTTTGGTCGGCGACGGCCGGACAAGATCGAACTCTATGATGCAATCTCGCCACGGAAAGTCACTGTGATGTGGATCACATGCTTCTTCGAACATTTTGCACCGCCTTTGCGTTGAGCGGATAGTGCAAATTCGGAGCCTCTCATTCCGCCCACTTCCCCGACTTTTCCGGACGCCTCGACCTCGGCCTCCAATATGAGACGGGCGTCACACCGGCGACCTAATTGATCACTGTATGGTTCAGCGGCAGGCGGGTCGGCGTCCGGTGCGCACCGCGTCGTCCGCCCCGCCTTCGACGAGCGGCCCTCGCCCGCGAACTCATCTGCCGCCGCGCCTCGGCGGCCCTTGCGCGACCCCGTCGCGGCCGCCCCCGCGTGCTCGACCGCATCGGCGCCCACTGCACACACGTACTGGATCAGAGGTGGAAATGAACGCCCCATCGACGGCGCCGGACCCGCAGCCGCGCCGCACGCTGGTCGACGTCTTCGCCGGCAGCACGACCGGGCATCCGGACGGCACCGCCGTCACGGACGAGACCGGCCGGACCACCTACCGCGAACTCGACGCGTGGAGCCTGCGCGTCGCCCGGCGGCTGCGGGAACAGGGGGTGGCCCCCGGCGACCGGGTCGCGCTGCGGATGGAGGCCGGCCGCGACGCCGTCGCGGCAATCCTCGGCATCCTGCGCTCGGGCGCCGCGTACGTCCCGCTCGACCCGCGCAACCCCGCCGAGCGCAACGCGTTCATCGTCGCCGACAGCGGAGTCCGCCATCTGGTCGGCGAGGCGGACGCCGCCTGGGGCGACGCGCTGACCCGCACCGGCGTGAACGAGCTGGCCGCACTGCGCCACGGCTCACCGGCCGAGCCGCCGGGGACGGACCCCGCGGCGGCGGACGGCCTGCCCTCGGCGGACGACTGCGCCTACGTCATCTACACCTCCGGCACCACCGGGGTGCCCAAGGGCGTCCCGGTCCGCCACGAGAGCGTCATCGCCCTGCTCGACGCGGCCCGCGGGCTGTTCGACGTCTCCCGCTCGGACCGGTGGCTGCTGTTCCACTCGCTGGCCTTCGACTTCTCCGTGTGGGAAATCTGGGGCGCCCTCTCCACGGCCGGTGCCGTCGTCGTGCCGCCCTCCTGGGTCACCCGCGCCCCGGAGCAGCTCGTGGAGCTGCTGGCCGAGGAGCGGGTCACGGTCGTGAACCAGACACCCACCGCGTTCGGCATGCTCGTCCGCGGCCGGGCCGCCACCGGGCGCCGCCTGACGGACCTGCGGTACATCGTCTTCGGCGGCGAGAAGCTCACCCCCGCCGCCCTGCGCGAGTGGGTGGACGTCCACGGCTTGGACCGGCCCCGGCTGGTGAACATGTACGGCATCACCGAGATCACCGTCCACGCCACGTTCCACCGCGTCACCCACGCCGACGTCGACGGCGGCGACTCCGTCATCGGCACCGCCCTGCCCGGCTTCGCGGTCCGCGTCGCCGGACCGGACGGACAGGAGGTGACCGAGCCCGGCGCCGTCGGCGAACTGCTGCTGGGCGGGCCGCAGGTGACGTCGGGTTACCTCAACCGGCCAGAGCTGAACGAGGAGCGCTTCATCCGCCTCCCGCCCGGCCCCGAAGGGACGCGCTACTACCGGTCGGGCGACCTGGTGAGCCGTAGCGCCGAAGGCGACCTCGTCTACCACGGCCGCGCCGACCTCCAGGTCAAACTCCGGGGCCACCGCGTGGAGTTGGGCGACATCGAGAACGCGGTGCGTTCCCACCCCTCGGTCGTCGAGGCGGTGGCGCTCCCGCGCACGTCGGCCGACGGGACGCAGCGCCTGTACTGCGCCCTGCTCGTCCGGGAGGGCACGGCACCGGACGTGCGGGAGCTGCGCCGGCACACGGCGGCGAAGCTGCCCTCGTACATGCAGCCCGCCCGCTACCGGGTGGTCGACGAACTGCCCCGCACCGTCAACGGCAAGATCGACCGCAGCGCTCTGGCCGCCGCGTGGGAGGACAGCGATGGCTGAGCCGCAGTTCACACCGCCCACCCCCTATCTGCGCGCCTTCGACCACGTGGCGCTGCTCGACCACGAGGTGGTCCCCGGCCGGGCCGGCGTCCGGGGCGCCGGCGCCCCCCTGCTGCTGCTGCACGGCCTGGAGGACGACAGGAACCGGCTGCGCTTCCTGAGCGACGCCCTGTGCGGCGAGGGCCGGATCGCGCTGCTGCCCACCCTCCGCGACCACCCCCCGAGCCCCGCGCCGGCCTGGGGCTACTCCCCCCTGGACTACGCGGCCGACGTGCACCGTCTCACCGACGTGCTGCCCTCGCCCGCGCACGTGATCGGGTACTCCTACGGCGCCCTCGTCGGGCTCGTCCACGCGGCCGTCATGGGACCGGCCCGGGTGTGCAGCCTCGTCCTGCTCGACCAGTCCCTGGAGCGGCGCCCCCACCGGATCGAGGGCGGCCCGTGGGCGGAGTCGAGCTTCCTGAAGTGGGAGTACGACTACACCCACCTCCTGGACATGGTGACGGCCGCCGGCATCCCGGTGCTGATGGTGGTGCCGCGCGACAGCCATGTGATCCCGGAGGCCGAGCGGGCGGCGCTGCTCGCCCGCCGCCACCCCCTCTTCTCCTGCGTCCTGATGGACGGCGCGCACGCCGACGTGGTGCGCCCCGACGGACCGGTCACCTCGGTGATCGAGGAGTTCTACGCGCAGTACCGCCCGGCCCCCCTGGAGGAGGAACGATGACTCTCGCAGTAGAGACCGGCCCCGCAGCCGTCCACGACGCCGTGCTCGGCATCCACCGCGCCGTCCTGGAGGACGAGTCCCTCCTCGCCGAGGACAACTTCTACGACATGGGCGGAGACAGCATCCTCGCCCTCCAGGTCCTCGGCCGCATCGAACGCGAGCTGGGCGTGAAGGTGCCCCCGCAGGTCTTCTTCACCGCCCGCAGCATCGCCGACGTCGCCGGGCACGTCAGCGCGGAGCGGGCCGTCGCCCCGCGCGCGGACACCGACCGGGACGGCGGCCACCGCGGGCGCGCCGCCATGGCCCAGGAGTGGGCGCTCCTGTCGGCGCTGCGCGATCCGCGCGCGCCCCTGCTCCAGTTCCACGCCGTGTACCGGGTCACCGGCCCGCTGGACACCGACCGGCTCGGCACGGCCCTGCGCCGCGTCGCGGAGCGCCACGACTCGCTGCGGACCGCTTTCCGCGCCGAGGGCGACCGGGCGGCCCTGGCGGTGGAGCCGGAGCCCCGCGTGAGCCTGGAGACCGTGGACCGGCGCGGGGTGCCGGACACCGAACTCGACGAGTTCCTGCGCGGGTACGTGCGCGAGCCTTTCGACCGCACGCGGGCACCGCTGTGGCGTGTCCTGGCCGTGCGGCGCGACACCGAGGACCACATGCTGGTCCTGGTCTTCGACCACATGATCGCCGACGGCTGGTCACTGGACATCTTCGTCCGCGACCTGTCCGCCGCCTACGGAAGCGGTGAACTGCCCGCTCCGGAGGGCGGCCGCGGCGACTACGCGCAGTGGGCCGCCGGGCAGTGGGGGCGCTGGGAGGAGGGGCGCGCCGAGGAGCTGACCGCCTACTGGCGGGAGCAGCTCCCCGCGGACGCGGCGGACTTCGGGCTGCGCCTGCCCGGCCACGAGGGCACCGGCGAGCTGACGAAGCCCTCCTCGCTCGTCCTCGACCTGCCGGCGGAGGCCGCCCGCACGCTGCGGGAGGCGTCCCACGCGCTGCGCACCACGCCGTACTGCGTGGCGATGGCGGCGGTAAAGGCGCTGGTCGCGCACGTCACCGGGCGCTCCAGGGTCACGCTTTTGACGACCAACGCGAACCGGCTGGACGGCGCCTACCAGGACACCGTCGGCTGGTTCGCCAACGGTGTCTTCCCGACCACGGACGTGGACCTCTCCGGTCCCTTCCGGGACCTGGTCGGCGCCGTGCAGCGCAGCATCCTGGGCGCCACGGCACACGGCGACATGCCCGCCATGTTCGTCCGCCGGCGGATCTGGCCGGACCTGCCCGCCGGGTTCCGCAAGGACCCCGGGGTGTACTTCATGTACAACGACGTGTGGGGGGCCGGCCTGCGCCTCGGCGAGGGCACCGACGTCCGGCTCCACCACCTGGTCGAGGACGCGGACTCCCCCGGCCTGCACATGTGGCTGCTGCGCGAGGGCGAGTCGCTGCGCCTCCAGGTCCTGCACTACGAGTCGGAGTACCCGGCGCCCTATGTCCGGGAGTTCGCCGAAAGCCTGGTGGCGGCCCTGCGGCTGCTCACCACCGACCCCGACCGGCCGATGCGGGACCTGCTGCCCGCCCGCTGAGGGCCACCCCCGTCATTGTCCCGACATCCCGCACCACACGTACGTCAGTAAACGGAGGACCCCATGTCCACTGAGTTCAGGCCGGACTTCGGCCGCACCGCCGAGGACTACACCCGCCACCGGGCCGGTTTCCCGCCGCGGGTCGTCGAACGGCTGGAGGGCACGGGGGTCCCGGTCCGGGGCCGTGACGTGCTCGACGTCGGCACCGGAACCGGCAGCCTCGGCCGGCTCTTCGCCCTGGCCGGGGCCCGTGTCACCGGGGTCGACCCGGCCGCCCCCCTGCTGGAGCAGGCACGGGAGCTGGACCGGGAGGCCGGCGTCACGACGAGGTACGAGGTGGCCACCGCCGAGGACACCCCGTTCGCCGACGCGTCGTTCGACGTGGTGTCGGCGGGCCAGTGCTGGCACTGGTTCGACGCGCCCCGGGCCGCCGCCGAGACCTGGCGGCTGCTGCGGCCCGGCGGGCACGTCGTCATCGCCCACTTCGACTGGCTGCCGCTGCCCGGCAACGTCGTCGACGCCACCGAGCGGCTGATCACCGCGTACAACCCCGACTGGACCATGGGCGGCGGCACCGGTCTGTACCCGCGCTGGCTGACCGACCTGGCGACGGCCGGTTTCGGCGGCATCGAGACGTTCTCCTTCGACGTCGAGGCGCCGTACACCCCGCAGGCGTGGACCGGACGCATCCGGGCCAGCGCCGGGGTGGGCGCCAGCCTCACGCCCGAGCGGGTGGAGGAGTTCTCGGCCGAGCTGGAGGGCATCCTGCGCGACCGGTTCCCCGGCGACGACCTCCGCGTCCCGCACCGCACGTGGGCCGTCGTGGCGACCAAGTCGGCCTAACGCTTGTGTGTTTGAAGGGTTGTCAGTTGATCGGATGCATCTGTCCGATCAGTGATCACCGATGCGATGTGGGACCGGATCGCGCCGCTGATGCCGGCGGATCCGGTCCGCGGGCGGCGCTGGGCCGATCACCGCCGCACTCTTGAGGCCAGTGCTTGGAAGGCACCAACTCGCCCCGGCGGGACCTGTCCCACGAGCTCGGTTCCTTCCAGACCACCCACAAGCGCCTGATCAGATGGGCCGTCGACGGCACGGGAAAAAGGATCCTCGCCGCTCTTTTGGCGGCGGACACCGCCAGCGACGACATCGAGTGGACGGTGTCGGTGGACTCCACCGTCCTCCGGGACCATCAGCACGCTGCCAGAGAACTCAAAAAGGGGCGGGCCACCACGGCGAGCCCGCTGATCACCTACCGCCCGCTCGGCGACGAGCAGCTGGTCATCACCCAATGCCGCGAAGTTAGGACCCGGAGACGGTGTCAAGTTGTCAGGCAGGGTGATCTTGTACGTATTCGGCGCGGTGCGGGTCAGCAGGCTGTGGCGGGTCCAGAGGCAGAGTTGAGAAGCGAGGTTCTTGCGGGACTGGGTTGCCGTAAGCCCCATGCGATCGGCGAGGTCGTGGGCGTGCATGGGATGGTTGGCGTACTCGGCGAGGATCTGGCAGAGCCGGTCCCAGGGACTGGATGCCTTCCGGGCCGGGTCCCGTGCGGTCGGGAGAGCGGGTGTCTGGACCGTGATGTCGATGGCAGTGATGGGCGTGCTGCCACCACGGGGACGTTGATCACGGTTCCCAGGTGTGGTAGCGCGAAATTCCGCGCTTCGCGACGCGGGCAGAGGTCCGCGGGCGGCGTTTGGGGAGCAAGGCACCCAGGAAACGGGTGCCGATACGGCCGACCAGGTCCGCCTGGGCGTCGTGTCCGGGAGCCGCTATCGGCTGGTGGTGAGGGCGACGGTGTCGCGGGCGGACTCCAGGGCAATGAGGAAGGCGGCGCGGTCCGGGTCGGTACCAGGCTGGGTCTCCACGGCCGTGACCATGACGAACCGTAATGCCTGGTAGAGGGTGAGCAAGCCCCACATTTCCTGGGCGAGACCGGCAGGATCCTTCCAGCGCAGGACGCGGACCCTGAGGAGTGTGTGACGCAGCGCCAGGTAGGCGCACTCGATCTCCCAGCGCTCGTGGTAAAGGCGGACGAGCTGGTGAGCGGGGTCGGTGCGGTGGTCGGTGAGCGTGGTCAACAGCCGGTAGCTCTCGCTGAAGGCGCTGCCGTCGGCGGTGCGGGTGCGGATCTCTGCCTCGACGACGCGCAGGGTGAGGCCGACAATGCGCGTGAGGTAGGAGCCGTCGGGCAGCAGGGCCATGATCGGCGGATGCCGACGACTGGTGCAACGCACCAGGAACTGTGCGCCACGGCGGGCGATCTGCGCGAGCAGATCATTGGTGTGGAAGGCGCGGTCCGCCAGTAGCAGCATGTCCGGGCTCAAGTGCGAAGTCAGCTGTTGTGCGTAATAGGTCTCGCCCCTGGCCACGGGGCCGAAGGATGCTGCGATCAGGCCGCGGGTTCCGGTCTCGCACAGTGTCATCAGCATCAACCTGGGGCATCCCGCCTGGCCGAGCCGGCTGGCGGGGCGGCCGAGCCAGGACCAGTTCCGTTCATGGTCGGGGACGATCAGGCTGCTGCACCCGTCAAAGGCGACCGTACGCCAGCGCCGGTAACTCACCCCGGGAGTGGACGGCTGGGCCAGTGGCCCCGCCAACACCTCGAACAGTCGCCTGACCGGAGCTGGGCCGATCCGCCGACGCAGGTCACGAAGCGCCTCCTCGGAAGGCTCGGAGACGCCGACGGTTAGCCCCGCTGACCGGCTTGGTCCACACAAGACGGACACCGAGATGCTCGAACAACCCCAAAGCCAGAACGAAGTACACCCCGACCCGAGAGGGAAGACACCGCAGCCGTCGCTCCCGGGCTCCGGTCTCCTCCAGAACCCGTCAACCAACTCTGGGGGGCACGGCCTGCGTTAACTCACCGAGGTGGCCAGGCGCGAACACATCATTGGTGCTGCCCATGACGGGCTGGACCATAGGGCCTCTGCTTTCGGGAAGATCTTGGTCGATCCCCTGAATAGCAGAGGCTCCACGACATTTCACACTCCGCTTGACACCGTCTCCGGGCCCTTGACTTCGCGGCATTGCGTGATCGCCGCACACACCCAACTCCGCCTCTCCGCACCGCTCGCCGCCGACCGGCGCAAACCCTGGGAGAAGACCACCCGCCCCGGCCAAGTGCTCACGCCGACCCGCGTCCGCCGCGGGTTCCGGCACATCCGCCCTCACCCCGCCTACCCGGCCGCGCACCGAAACCCAGCCGCCCCGGCCCCGGGCGCCCGCCCGGCTCCAGAAACCGGCATGCCACCATCCGTTACGACGTCGGCAAGACCCTCAAACGCCCTGCAAACCTCACCCAACGTGACCAGCAAGGCCAAGGAACAAGCTTAGACCGTGTCCTATGTGGTGAGGCGGACGTAGAACGCGGTATGGGGCGGGGAACTCGGAGTTGGATCGTTCCGGATGGGCTGTGGGAGATCGCGGAGCCGCTGATCCCACCACCGCGGGTGCCACGGCAGGGTGGTGGGACGCCGGACACACCTGATGAGACGCTGTTTGCGGCGATCATCTATGTCCTGGTCAGCGGCTCCGCCTGGCGAGCCTTGCCGCCGTGCTTCGGCATCTCGAAGTCCACCGCGCATCGCCGGTTCCTGATCTGGTCCAGAGCCGGTGTCTGGGGCCGGCTGCACCAGGCCGTGCTGCACCGGCTCGACGACGCCGGTCTCATCGACGTCACCCGCGTCGTCCTCGACACCGCTCACGTCCGGGCAGAAAAGGGGGCGAACACACAGGTCCGAGCCCCGTGGACCGGAGCAAGCCGGGTTCCAAGATGCACATCTTGTCGGACGCGAACAGGCTGCCCCTCGTCGTCGGCATCTCGGCCGGCAACGTCCATGACAGCGAGGGGCTGAAGCCCATGATCGAGGGCCACCAAACGCAACACGCCCCCTGCCGCAGCCGGTACTTCAAGGCTCAGCGGCTGCATGCGGACAAGGCGTACGACGTGCCCCACCTGCGGAGATGGCTTGGGGGAAAGCACATCGGCGTACGCATCGCCCGGAAGGGAATCGAGTCCAGCGAACGATTGGGACGCCGACGGTGGGTCATCGGGCGCCCCCTGGCCTGGCTGTCCGGATACCGCAGACTCAGCCCCCGCTACGAGCGCAACCCCCGTAACTACCCGGCCTTCCTCGGCCCCGCCGCCCTGTGCTGCTACAAACGCTCGTCCGCCTCACCACATAGGACACGGTCTTATTAGCTGTGCTCAATCCCCATGACCTGTGACGCTCGGTGAGCAGGGCACCCGTGCTCGGCTTTCACCCTTCGAACCTTGGTGGATGCCCTTGCCACTGAGGAGTGGGGAGCCAGGGCCGTTCGGCTCTTCGCCGCCGCGGCGGCTGGTCTGCCGCTCGCCGGGAAGGCGCGGATTGCCCAGTGTGCCCGGGAGGAACCTCGCAGGGTCGCTTCTATCCTGCTGATAGATTCCTTCTGGTGAGCGAGCAACTCCCCAGTGGTGGCATCGAGCTGTCGGCTGCCGAGCTCGATGCCCTCGACACCAGGTGGTCATCCTGCTGGACCCCGGGTGAGGTTACACAGCGCCTGGCCGGGGTCGCCGCGCCGTGGTGTGTCGCCGCTGGCTGGGCGCTGGATCTATTCCGCGGTACGCAGACACGCGAGCACGGGGACATCGAGATTGCGATCCCTGCCGCAGAGTTCCCCGGGGTTCGCAACCGGTTTCCCGGATATGTCTTCGACGCGGTCAGCAGCGGCCGGATCTGGGAGAACGCCACACCGGACGTGCTGGCAGCCACACACCAGACTTGGCTGCGCGAGCCGGCCACCGGCGACTACCTGCTCGATGTGTTCCGGGAACCCCACGACGGCAGGACCTGGATCTGCCGACACGATGAGACGATCCGACTTCCCTACAGCGAGATCGTCCACCGCACCCCAGAGGGCATCCCCTACCTGGCGCCTGAACTGGTCCTGCTGTTCAAGGCCAAGCACGCGCGGCCCAAGGATCAGGAAGACCTCAACGCCACCGTCCCGCACATGACGTCAGCTCAGCGCACGGCACTGGCCGAGTTCCTCACCCGCGTCCACCCAGGACATCGCTGGCTCGGGAACCTGTAATCCACCTGATGGCTGGCTGCGATGACACGTCGTCTCTTGGGACACCCGCGACCCCGTGCACGCTGGCCACAGATCTCTGAGGTGGCTATGTGAGGTCTCGGGGTATCCTTGACGGTTTGTCATCACGTGACGTTCGACGTACTGGTGTGTGTCTCAGGAGGTGCTTGACTGCTTCTGGCTGTCCTCGCGTTTGGAGACGACGCGGAGCATGCTGACCGGGCCGGTGTTCCTCCGCTGTTTGACGGCGATCTCTTCGCCTTCGTGGAGGATGCGGAAGTAGGTGTCATCGATGATGACGGTGACCATCTTGCCGGCATTTCGCTTGCCGAGTTTCAGGCGCTGTCGGGTGACCATGATCCGGTCGTTGTCGCTCACCCGTCGCTGAACTCTCATGGCTCCGGTCGGCAGTGCCGGGGCGGGGAGGCGTCCGCCGGCGGCTCGTGCTCCGCGCAGGGAGGTCAGTTGGTCGCGCCCCACGGGGCAGGGCCAGCTGCCGATGAGAGCATCGTCGGTGATGGCGTGCATGAGGTGTCCGTCGAGCAGCAGGGTGATTTTGCGTCCCGCGAAGCCGTTGCTGACGTGGTAGCCCTCTCCCTTCGCGCTGATCAGTCCGTCGCGGTGGACGAGACGGTCGATCTCGATGGCCTGTCCGGCTGGGACGGTGAGTTGTCCGGTCTTCCCGTTGCTGCGGGGCAGAGCCGGGACTCCTGGCGGTGGCCCGGCTGGCCGGGCCCCGCGCATGGTCAGCCAGCGCAGGTTCTCGGGAGTCAGCCGTGAAGCGACCGTCTTGACCAAGTGACCGTCCATGACGACGTGGACACTGCGCTGGTCTGCCCGGACCCGTGAGGACCCGGCCAGCCATGGCCTGCGGGAGCGAGATCCTCAAGGCCCCGGGCACCAAGGTGGGTTCTCCGCCGGGTGGAACCCGAGCCTCGAACTCGACGGCACCGGATCCCGCCGGAGACGGTGGTGGTGCCTCTATGACACCGATCATGAACGGCTCGCGCTCCTCGTCGCCGAGACCGACCTCGACGGGAGATGCGGGGTCGGTGCGGGTGGGGCCATTGGGTCGGAAGTGACTAGCCGGAACGGCCATGTGCAACGACTGGTGGGGGCGCCGGTAGTTGTAGGTGGCCACCCATTCGTTGATCGCCTGCTGGGCCGCTTCCTCAGAGGTGAACGGCGCGACGCGGTCGAGGAATTCCTCCCGCAGGGTCCGATGGAACCGCTCGATCTTCCCGGTTGTGGTCGGCGAGCGAGGCTTGGTCCGCCGGGCTGTGATCCCGTTCTGTGATCCCGTTCTCCCGGCAGACCCGTTCGAACAGCACCTCCACCGGCTCAGGCTTGGTATGGCGCCCGGTGAACTGCTTGCCGTTGTCCGTCAGAACCTCTGACGGGACGCCGTATTGGCGCATCGCCGCCGCGAACGCCTCGCAGACGGCACGGCCGCTGGGAACCGCGACCACGGCGGAGATCACCACGAAGCGCGAGTGGTCATCGATCCCCGTCACCATCTTGCACTCTCGTCCGTCAGCGAGCATGACCCCACCGACCAGGTCCATCTGCCACAAGTGCATCGGCGCTTCCCTCTGCCACCTGCGGTCCTTGCGCTTGTGCGCCTGGGCTTGAGCCGTAATCAGCCCGTTCCGGGCAAGCACTCGGTGCACCGTCGCTCGTGAGGGAACCGGAGCGTCCTGCCGCTGAGCCAGCTCATGGCTGATGCGGCGGGCGCCCCAACGCGGATGCCGCCGTGCTTCGCAAATCGCCGCCTCGACGGCGGGCGGCAACCGAGTCGGGCTGGTCCGCGGACGGCAAGACCTGTCCGACAAACCGGCCAGTCCCTCCTGCTCGAACCGCTTCCGCCAGGTGTGCAGAGACTGACGGGTCGTTCCGTACCGCTCTACCACCTCGCCGATCGGCGAGCCGCCCAGGACATCACACACGGCCCGATACCTGAACTGCGTCATTGCTTCCGGATCCATGGGCCGCCTCCGCTGCCATGCCAACACAGCGGAGCGGAGCGGAGCGGTCAAGGATGTGCTGAGACCGAACTTGGCCAACACCCGAAAGCCGTCAAGCAACTGCCGACGACAAACGGTCAAGCAAGTCCTGGGCCGTTACATAGTCACTCCGAGAAATGCGATGGGCTCTGGCGTCTCTGAGAGACTGCCGACATGACGGACAGGATCGTGGTCAGTGCCTACAACCCCCAATGGTTCGAGCGGTTCGAGGATCTGCGGCAGCGGCTGGCCCCTCACGTCGCGGATCTGGCTTTGTCCATCGAGCACGTCGGCAGTACGGCTGTGCCCGGGTGTGTCGCCAAGCCGATCATCGACCTCGATATCGTGCTGTCCGAGGAAGCGGCCATGCCCGAGTTGATCTCCCGGCTCGCGGGACAGGGCTACCAGCACGGAGGCGACCTGGGGATCCAGGGACGAGAGGCATTCCAGGCCCCACCTGCAGCTTTCAAACACCATCTGTACGGCGTGGTCGCGGGCACAAAGCCTCACCTTGATCACGTGCTACTCCGTGATTACCTGCGGCAGCGGCCCGCTGAAGTCCAGCGCTACAGCGCGTTGAAGATGGCCCTGGCCCAGCGGTCTACAGCCGACAGCGAGGGCAGGGCGGCCTACTCGGCGTCCAAGAGTGCACTGGTGGAGGAGCTCATAGCAAGGTCCTACGTCGCGAGTGGCCGGCTCATGTGAGGGCGGCGTCTGCCGTACTGCGTCGACGGGCGCGCCTCTGTGACGGTGGGGCGGACCGCGTGGGGACGCGGTGCTGGTCAGGCCAGGGCAGTGGGGGCCAGGCGAATGGTGTCCCGCTGGTGCCGGGCTCGGATGCGGATCGGCCTGGGCCGGACGGCGGCCTGCCGTTCGACAGGATGGGGCTCGCTGCGCGGAGGCCGCGGCGGGCGGGTGAGGCGGCGGATGATGAGCGTGATCATCGTCCAGGTGAGGTGCGCCTCGCTCGCGGTCTACCGCAAGGCGCATCTGTACGGGCGGGCCGAGCGGGCCCGGTTCACCCCGGGGAGCAAGGGGTGGTGCAGGCGTCCTTCGACGGCCTGACGCTGGGCATGCTGATCTGTTACGACGTGGAGTTCCCGGAGGCGGTGCGGGCGCACGCGCTGGCCGGCACCGATCTGCTGCTCGTGCCGCCGGACTGATGCGGGCCTGGGAGTTCGTGGCCCGCACGCTGGTGCCGACCCGCGCCTTCGAGAGCCAGCTCTACATCGCGTACGCGAACTGGACCGAGGACAACGGCGGCCTCAGTTTCTGTGGCCACACCACGGTCGCGGCGCCGGACGGCACGACGCACGCCGTCACCGGGGACCGCGAGGACCTGCTCGTGGCCGACATCGACCCGCTGGTCCTCAAGCGCGCCCGCGCCTCCACGACGCATGACAAGACGACATGACGAGACGACATGACGAGACGGAGGGGCCCGGAGGCAGTCACTGTCTCCGGGCCCCTCGTCGTGCCGTCGTGGCGGGCGGCCGTCAGATGCGCGGCCGCTCGAAGCGCCGCGGCTTCTCGGGGGCGAAGGGAACCCCCGTGGACAGCCCGCGGGCGCCGACGACCAGCGCCTCGCCCAGGAATCCGACGCCGATGGAGAGGTTGATCGGCCGGGCCTCCGCCTGCATGCCCATGTGCACCGCGAGGAAGCCGAAGGCGGCCATCACCAACAGGGAACCGATGATCACGAGGAACGTCCTGCCGGTGTAGCGCTGGTAGAGGATCCCTTCCTTGGGATAGACCTGGATGGTGGCGCCACGCACCGCGCCGAGCCCGACACCGAGCACCGAACCGGCGATGACCCAGCCGAGGTCCGTACCGGTCAGCCCCTTCACCTCGGTCAGCGCCCAGATCCCGAGGCCGGTGAGGACCAGCGGTGGCGCGAAGAGGTCCCGGGCGTTGAGCGGTTCGCCCAGCAGGCGCTTGATCACCACTACGACCGCGCCTATGGCGATGATCGTTACGAGCATCCACGTGTCCACCACTGCACCCCTTGGTTCCTGGCCTGTCCGTGCCCCAGCAGAGGCGCCAGATTAATTTAGCAAGCCCGTGCTATAACAGCAACATGCCAAGAGTCGTCGTAGCCGAAGCCCGGCGCCAGGATGTCGCCCAAGCCGTTCTCCGCATGGTGGGCAGGGAGGGCCTCGAAAGCGCCTCCCTGCGGAACGTCGCCCAGGAGGCCGGGCTCGCCATCGGTTCCGTGCGGCACTACTTCGCCAGCCACACCGAGCTGATGATCTTCACCATGGAAGAGCTGCGGCGCCGCATCGACGGCCGCATCCGCAGCCACGCCGAGCAGCTCCTCGACCCGGACGCGGGCATCGACCGCCGCAGCCGCACCGAGGAGATGTTCGCCGAGTTCCTCCCCCTCGACGAGACCCGCCGCGAGGAGGCGGTGGTCTGGCTGGCGTTCGTCACCGCCGCGCGCACCCGCCCGGAATTCCGGCCCTGCGCGCGCCGGATGCACGAGGAGGCACGCGAGCTGATCGGACGGGTCCTGCTGGAGGCCCAGCGCTCCGGTGGCATCCCCGGCGACCTCGACATCGCGCTGGAGACCCAGCGGCTGGCCGCCCTCCTGGACGGCCTCACCCTCGGCGGGGTGCTCCACCCCGATCTGATGCCGCCCGATGACGCGCGCGCAATCCTTCACCGGCATCTGCGTGCCCTGGCCCCCGGCCAGGAGCCCGCGTGAGTCTTTGATCTTGAGCATGGGCGAGGGGAAAGCGGCGTGAGGCTCACCGCGGGCGGGCGCAGGCTCGTCGTCGCCGCTCTCGTCCAGTGGCTCGGCATCGGCCTGTTCATGGCGAGTTCCATGGCGTACTTCACCCCGAGGGGCGCAGCGCACGCCGTAGACCGACCACGAACGCCAACGCGAGAAGGCCCACGACGATGAAGTTGAGCGTCCACACCCAGCCGTAGTCGCCGAGCGCCAGCGAACTGACCGGGTGGCGCAACGCGTTGTAGTGGGCGCGCATGGAACCTTCGGCGAGATGGACGAGTGTGAACAGCGGACCACTGACCACCCCGCAGATCAGCAGCGACCGTAATGCCACCGAAGAGCCACAGCTGCTTACGCCCGAACTCGATTGCACTGACCCACTCATGTTGTCAATTTAAGTTGACACTCTAGGATTGTCACTTGTAGTTGACGCGCCAAAGGCGGGTGAGCGCGAACGCTTCCCCCGCAGCAGCTTCAGGCAACAGACTCACCCTCACGGCCTTCGTCGTGGTCACGTGCACCTTGACCGGAGCACATGATCAGACGAAGGCCGCCCCGGCGTCCGGCGAATACCCAGCAGGGCTACCCAGTTCGAGACGCTGTTCGAGGCCCGGTGATGAGCAAACTCACTCAGGCAGTGCCACGGTGAGATCCACCTCGACGAGTTGTCCGGGAAAGCCCAACTGGGCGACGCCCAGGAGCGTGCTGGCGGTTGTGAACGCCGGGCCGATGGCAGAGTCGGTGAGCCGACGCCACGCGGCTGCGAGAGCCTCCCTGTCGTCGCTCCGCACGTAGATCACTGACCGCACCACATGGTGCGGCCGGGCCCTCACGGCCGTGAGGGCAGTGAACGCGTTGGCGGCCACCTGGTCGACCTGCGTCTCAAGGGAACCGCAACCGACGAGGTCGCCGTTTCGATCAAGCGGACACTGCCCCGCCAGATAGGCCGTACGGCCAGTTTCCACCACGGTGACGTGGTGGTAGCCAGGCGTTTCATGCAACTGCTCGGGGTTGATGCGGGTGATCTTCTCAGTCATGTACGCGAGTCTGACCAGGGTGCTGCCAGCACGCACCGCAATTTCTTCCAAGCTCAGTGAGTGTTTGAGAACCGATCACATCCCGGAAGCAGCCCTGTCAGTGGGCTATGCCAGGGTGTGCGTCGTGGACGAACTGGTGGAGCGTGTCGATGATCAGGATCGTGTCCTGGGGGTGGCCAGTCGCCGGCAGGCAGTTCGGGAGGGTTGGCTGCACCGGGTCGCCGTGACGGTGTGTCGTGATGAGGATGGGCGGATCATCGTTACCCGCCGGTCGGAACAACTGTCGCGCTTCCCCGGGCTCTATGAGGTCGTGGTCGGTGGCGCCGTGGGTGTCGGTGAGTCCTATGAGCAGGCCGCCGCGCGGGAGCTGGCCGAAGAGCTGGGCGTTCGTGTGCAGCCGCGCTTGCTGTTCACGTTCCTCAACCGCAGCGGTTTGAGCCCTCACTGGCTCGGCGTTCACGAAGCCGTGGTGCCGAACGCCGTGGCCGCTGATTCTGATGAGATCGCTTGGCATGGCCGGCTGACCGAGCCGGAGCTGCGGCAGGCCCTGCTGGAGTGGAGCTTCGCCCCCGACAGCCACGAAGCTTTCAACCGGTACCTTGCGTTCCGGCTCCGTCCCAGAAATGCAAGGCCGTAAGCCAGGCGATGCCTAGCGATCTGTCTCTGGCAGCTGGCACGATGAACGCCCATGGATGATCAAGAAGCTGTCCAAGCCCATGCTCTAGTGCGACATCCCGTGAGTTCCCCTGAGCGCCGCTGAGTCCCCGTGCCCGTGGCCAGGGGGTTGTTCCCCCTTCGGGTGGCCTGCGGTCTCGTGACGTAACTTCGGGATTCTTGAAGCGTTCTCACCGTGTCCGAATGGTCCGCAGTCGGGCTGAAGGTGAGGGGGCTCGGGTTGGCGGCGCTGGCAGTTGTACGGGACCTGCGCGAGCACTGGGCGCCCGCGTCGGCGGAGGAACTGGAGCAGTTCGAGACCGACGCGCTGTCCGGGTTCGTCCTCGCACGTGCCTCGGCAGGGCTGGCGGACGGCACGATCCGCGGGGATGTCGGACACCTGGACCAGATCAGGACCTGGTTCGGTCGACCGCTGTGGGATATGGAGCCGGCCGACGCCGACGCGTACTTCGGGAAGGTGCTGCGTGGCTCGCCGAGCGGCACCCGGCTGGCCCGATCCCAGGCGCTGACCACGTACTTCATGTTCCTGGAGCTGCGGCACAAGGTTGAACTGCACCGGATGACCGGCCGGGTCATCGAGTGCCCGATCAACGAGATGAACAAGCCGCGCGGCGCGAAGGACGCCCAGCTGCGGATTCCACCGAGCGAGCCGGAGATCGGAACGCTCTTCACCGGCTGGGGCGGCGAGCTGGCCACCTGCCGCAAGTTCGCCCCAACCGCCAGGAACTACACCGCCTCGAAGCTGTTGTCCCAGGTCGGCCTGCGAGTGAGCGAGGCATGCGGGCTCGACCTGGACGACATCAAGTGGGATCTGGGCCGCTTCGGCAAACTCCACGTCCGGCACGGCAAGGGCGCTCGCGGATCGGGGCCGCGCGAGCGGATGGTGCCGCTGATCAACGGTGTCGACCGGACCCTTCGGTGGTTCATCGAGGACGCCTGGCGCCAGTTCGACGACAACCACACCCGCCCCGGCGCCCCGCTGTTTCCCTCCGAACGCAAGAACGCCGATGGGTCCTCGCGCCGGGTGGGCGACGACGCCCTGCGCAATGGACTCAAGGAAGCGGCCCAAGCGCACCTGCCCGGGTGGGGCAAGGAGCTGACACCGCACGTCCTGCGGCATTTCTGCGCGTCCCAACTTTACGGAAACGGACTGGACTTGCTCGCAATCCAGGAGGTTTTGGGGCACTCGTGGATCGCCACCACGATGCGATACATCCACGTCCAGCAGACCCGGGTCGAGGACGCCTGGGTCGCCGGGATGGAACGGGCCGCGAAGCGGCTGGAAGGACTGGTCTGATGAGGTGGAACCTGCGGCTGACCGCCGCAAACAAAGGGGTCTGGAAGGCTTCCGAGCTCCAGCGGAACCTGGCCGAGCACGGGTTGGTGATCTCGGCGGGGAAGATGTCCGGTCTGTGGTCAGGGCAGCCCGTTTCGCTCAAGCTGGAGGACCTTGACGTCATCTGCGTCGTCCTCGGCTGCGAGATCGGCGACCTGCTGATCCCCGAGCCGGAGAAGGTCAGCCGCCCAGGGCAGGCGGAGACGGAACGAGCGGCGGTCGGCGCGGGGACTGCCACACCGGCGGTGATCCCCAAGCGCCGGGACGGCCGGTCGCTGCCGCCGGAGTGAACTGATGGCACGCTTCCCGAAGGGCTACGTCAAGCCCACCAGCTCCTGCCCAGGCTGCCTGGCCTGGGGCGACTTCCGCGGTCGGCTCTGCCACACCTGCTACATGTTCGGCCGCAGCCACGAGACGGCCGTCTGCATCGGCTGCCGGCGAGTACAGCCGCTGAAGTGGGAATACTGCCGTCTGTGCTGGTGCCAGGCCCGATTCAACGCCAGGACCGCCACCGGCATGCCGACCGTCAGCGGCGAGGTGATAACTCCGTGGCTCCAGACCGTCCGCCATCACCAGCTCTTTTTCGTGGGACTGCACTACCGCAGAGGATCGGCTCTCACCACCCTGCACCACGTCAAGGCACGAGAAGCATCCCGCAAGTCGCCACCCATATTGCGCTCACAGCCGCGCACCGCTTGGAGCCAACTGCCACTGTTCGAGCAGGTTCCGCGTGACTACGGTCGGCTCGACCCGGCCTCCGTCGGCCTGGCCAGCCCCTGGCTGGCCTGGGCGAAGCACCTCGCCCACCAACTCGCCGAAGCCCGGGGGTGGGGACGCAACCTCCGCTTCGCCGTCAACCGCGGCCTGGCCGTCGTCCTCACCGGTTACGTCGAGGGCGACGTCGTCCGGCACAGCGAGATATTCACCCCGCTCAGGGCCCTCGACCTGCGCGTCGGACACGTCATCACGGTCCTTGAGGAGATGGGAATCTTCCTGGACGACAGCGAACCCTCCTTCGAGCGCTGGCTCGCCGGGCGCCTGAAGGGTCTTGCCCCGGGCATCGCCGCAGAAGCCGAACGCTGGACTCGGGTTCTGCGAGACGGCGGCCCCCGCAGCCTGCCCCGGCAACAAGGAACGGTCTAGCTCTACCTCAATCGAGTCCGCCCGGCCCTGCTGACCTGGTCGGACTCTTACGACCACCTACGGGAAGTGACCCGCCAGGACATCCTCACCCACCTCAAGACCTTGCACGGTCACCACCGCAGAGACCAACTTGTTGCCCTGCGTTCGTTGTTCGCGTGGGCCAAACGATCCGGCCTGATCTTCCGCAACCCGGCCAGCCGGATCAAGGTCGGTCAGAACGAGTACAGCGTGCTCCAGCCACTCGCACCGAACCAGATCGACCGCTCCGTGGCCGCAGCCACCACTCCAGCCGCGCGACTCGTCCTCGCCCTGGCTGCGGTGCACGCCGCGAGGGTCGCTCAGATCGGCGCCCTGATACTCGACGACGCTGATGTTGGCAATCGTCGATTGACCATCGCCGGCCGAGTCCGCCCGCTCGACGATCTCACCCTGAAGTTGCTGCTGGAGTGGCTGGAGCACCGCCGGAAGCGGTGGCCGAGCACGGCCAACCTGCACCTGTTGGTCAACAGCAAGACAGCGATGGGAACCAGCCGAGTGAGCAATCACTGGATCAGCGCACCGATGCGCGGCCAGAAGGCGACATTGGAGAGGCTCCGCGTCGACCGACAGCTCGAAGAGGCCATGGTTCAAGGACCTGACCCCCTCCACCTCGCTGAGGTGTTCGGCCTCCACGAGAAGACCGCCATGCGCTACGCGGACTCCGCACGGGCCCTGCTGGACCAGGCAGCCGAGACCGACCCCGCGAGTTGATCCCGAACCCACGGGTCCATCCCCCAAAATCAGGGCGCCGCACCCTCAGGTTCGTAGTGAAGAACCTTCAGTTTCCGCGAACTCGCGGAGGTCCCCGGCCTCGGGGAACATCGGTACAGCAGTTGGCGCTGAGAACGATCATGGTCAGGACGTGAGCGTACTGACGCGGTTCTCGTCCTCGTGGCGGGCCTTGCGCTGGGCCGGGACCGCGGGGGCGCCGTGCCCGCCGTCGAGCGGCTGGCGGCGGGCGAGGAGCTGGCGGTGGACGGCGGGGACGGCGTCACGCGGTGGCCCAGGATCTCGAAGAACGCCCGCTCGTAGCCGATCCACACCTCCGGTGCGTCCCGTCCTCCAGCATCCGGTATCCCAGGTCTTGCCCCGGGTCACCGGCGGCAGACCGCGGGCAGCCGCGATCTGCCGCAGGCGCGCGATGCCGGTGTAGGCCTAGGAACGGGGTCGACCTTCCAGCCCACTCGTTTCGCACTGTCGTGCGTCCACCGCGGCGGCCCGCCGCGCGGCTGGGGCAGGGGTTGTTCACCGCCTCGAACCGCTCTGCCTCGTCAGGGATGGACGCCAGGATCGTGTGGATCGTGTGGGACACGTCCGAGCGCCTGTGCTGCTTCGGCCAGCGCGAGGCCACCCACCGGTAGTCGCGGACCGTGGAGTGGGCCAGGCCGATGTCCTCCGCGAACATCCGGATGGCCTCGCTGACGGTGAACAGGTCCTCCTTCCCGGACGGGTTCACCCCTCCATAGGAGCGCATCGGCTCGATCTCCCCGGCCGCGTCCCCGATCCGCCACTGGGCCGCGCTCATCGTGGCCACCCAGTCGCGCCCCAGCCTGACCAGCTCGTCGTAGCGTTCCCGGCTCACGCTGCCGCGTTGGCGGAGGACTTGATGGTCTGGGAGTCCAGCACGCAGGCCGACGGCTCGCCGTCGCGACCTTCGGCCGCGCGGACCAGGTACCCAGCGGGAGCGGCCCAGCGTGAGCCGCCCGGCGGGAGCACACCGGAGCCGGGCGATCACGCGCTGGGCCGCTCCCGCGGTGGGCTGTCGACCAAACTGCACCTGGCCTGCGAGCACGGGCAAAGGTCCTTGTCGCTGGTCCTCAGCGCCCGGCAGGCCGGGGATGCCCCACACTTCGAGGCGGTGATGGCCGGTATCCGCATCGCCCTGCCGGATGGTGGCCGACCGCGGACCCGGCCGCAGCGGGGTCCGCGCCGACAAGGCGTACTCCTCCCGCGTCATCCGCGCCCACTTGCGGCGGCGCCAGATCGCCTGCACCATTCCCGAGCCCGCTGACCATGCCGGTCATCGGCGCAGGCACGGCAGCCGGCCGGCCGCCTTCGACCCGACCGACCACCTCGGCCGACATGCCGTGGCGTGCGGCATCAACCGCCTCAAACGCCTCCGGGCGGCAGCCACCGGTCCGACAAGCTCGCCGTCCGCTACCTGGCCACCATCCACATCACCGCCATCGACGAATGGCTCCACCTACTTCGGTACACGGCCTGCTATCGCGCTTGGGCCAGATGAGGCCCTGATCGGTCCAGATGACGCCCTTGTTGCGGCAGAGGCAGAAGGGGTGACCGGTGGGGTCGGCGTAGACGCGGAAGCCGTAGCCGTCGGGGCCGGTGCAGTCCCGCTGCAGGGTCACGCCGAGGAGCAGGACGCGGCGCTGTTCGGCCTCGATGTCGTCGACTTCGAAGTCGAGGTGGAACTGCTTGGGGTGCTCGCTGTCGGGCCCCTGCAGGGCGCGGTAGTCCTCCACCTGGATGAAGGCCAGTTCGATCTCGCCGAACTGGATACCGGCCCAGTTCTCGTCACTGCCCTCCTTGACCGGGAGCCCCATCACCTCGGAGTAGGGGCTGCCAGCTTCATCGTGTCCGGGCAGTCGATGATGAAGTCGGTTAGTCGTAGCATCCCGCGCTCTTGCCACAAGACCGAATGAGCCGGACTTTGAGACAGGCCCTAGGCTTCTGAGCTGAGCCTTGTTCGGTTGAGTGGCCTGTTCGGCGTGGGGGAGTTTGTCTTGGCTGTTCCGTGGGAGCTGGCGATCTCGAGCGCGGGCGGTGTTGCCGCCACGGTCGTAGGTGTTGTCGCCGGTGGTGTTGTCGGACGACGGGGCCAGAATCAGCAGTGGATCAGGGACAATCGGACAGCAGCGTATGCAGCCTTCTTGCAGGCGTTCGCCACGCTGGAGATGGAACTTCGTGAGGCGTTCCTCAAGGACCGGCCCCATACGGCTGATTGGGTGCCGTGGCACTCGGCGCTGACGACGATCAGTCTGGTTGCGCCGCGTGAAGTGGCGGCGGCTGCTTCGGAGCTGACGGGGACCGTGGGACGCTTCGCGGAACTGGTCGATAGCTCACCCAAGACGCGCGAGGACTTGCGGGGCATCCACACCGCCCTCGTTGAGGGCCAGATGCGTTTTGTCAATGCGGCCCGTGCCTCGCTGGACGGGTCACAGTTGCCGCTGGACTGGCAGCTTGGTGGCCCGCCGCCATGGCACGAGGTCGAGCCGTATGCCCCAGCTCCGTCGGCGGACGGATCCGTCTAGGCTCACAAGCCTCAGAGCAGATCGACGCGGCCGTATCGGGCGATGGTCTTGTTCAGCTGCTTCTCGTCGGCGGCCTCGACCAGCTCGTTCACCAGCTTGGTGGCCAGCGTGTAGCGGACTCGGTAGCCCTTTATGGCGGCCTCGGTGCCCAGGGCGATGAGCATGTGCGACTTGCCGGTACCAGAGTCACCGATCAGGCAGAGGGGCTGGCTCTTCTCGATCCATTGGCAGCTGGCGAGGGTGTGGATGGTGGCCGGGTTGATGTGGGGGTTGGCGTCGAAGTCGAAGGTCCACAGCGACTTCTCCCTCGGGAAGCCGACTGCCTTGATCCTACGTTCCGTGCGGCGGCGGGCCCGGTCGCCGCACTCGGCCATCAGGAGCTCGGCGAGGAAGCCGCGGTAGGTCATCTGGTCTTTCACCGCCCGGTCGGTGATGTCGGCGAACGCGTTACGGATCGAAGGACACCGCAGGATGCGGCAGGCGGTGTCGATGGCGGCGTCGGCGGCCTGCTCGGTCAACCCTCGCTGGCGGGGCTGAGTCACTGGGCTTCTCACCTGGTGGGCGCCGCCGCTGGCGCGACGGCGTCGGAGCAACTGAGCAACTTGAGCAACTGCGTCAGTTGCACACCGGCGGGTGGCGGGAGCCTGGATCGAGCGCCCACGGCGCCGTGGTGACGCGCCTCAGTCGCAAGGGTGCGCGGGAGGCACCATGGCCTGGCGCAGTTGCCGTGCGCGCTGGTGCTCCCCCAGGTCATCTGGCCCCACGTCTTCCAGAGGCCCAGTTCCCCGTACCGCCGATACCGGTTGATCCATTTGGAAGACGGTCGGCGGGGCGTTGCGGTGCGGCACGGGCAGCATGCGGACCGCCCTGCCCGGCGCTGGGCACCGCACGCCATCGACCGTACGAGCAGGGGTGTTCATCGCGGCTGCTGTTCGGCAATCACCGCCCAGTCGTCCGCTGCGCGGCCGTCGGCGATCGCCTGGTCGAACACGCCTCTGAGCAGTTCGCCGAACGGCAGGGAGACCGCTTGGCCTGCTGCTGCCTCGAGGGCGAGGTGGAGGTCCTTGCGTCCCAGTGCCGTGGTGGACCCGGCGGGCTGGTATCTCCGCTGCGCGATCATCGACCCATATCCGGAGTAGACGGGTCCCGGAAAGAGCGTCGAGGTCAGCAGTTCGACGAACTGGCCGGGGTCGGCGCCGGCCGCGTCGGCGACGCTGACCGCCTCCCCGAGCGACTGGATCGCGCAGGCGATCAGGTAGTTGCCCAGGACCTTGGCGATGTTGGCCTGCTCAGGCAGCTCGCCCAGGCGCCAGGTGCGGGATCCGATCACGTCGAAGAACGGCTGGACCCGGTCGATGAGTTCGGGCTCTCCTGCGGCGAGGATGTTCAGCGCACCGGCCTCCGCGACGCTGACCCGGCCGAACACTGGGGCGGCGACATAGCCGATCCCGTGCGCGGCGTGCGCCTCTGCGGCACGGCGGGCCAGCCCGACGCTCACCGTGGCCACGTTGACGTGCACCGCCCCAGGCCGGGCCTCGCCGAGGACCCCGGAGTCGAGGAATGCCTCCGCGAAGGCGGTGTCGTCGGACAGGACCGAGAACACCACCGAACACTGGAGGGCCTCCGCGACGGATGCGACGCGGAGGGCACCCGCCTCCGCGAGCTCTTGTGCAGGCCCCGCTGAACGGTTCCACACCACGGTCTCGTGGCCCGCCCGCACCAGATTGCGCGCGATCGCCCGCCCCATCCCGCCCAGACCGATGACTGCAACCTCGCCCATCGCACAACCTCCACATACGAACCGTCTAAGACGGCTCCATTCTGGTGTGGGTCGATGTCTGTGTCGAACTGGCTAAACTGGTTCAAGCGGCGGTCCATGGTGGTGCGGAAGGTGGTGACTGTGGAGGCCCGTCAACTGTTCCGGCTAGACAACGAGGTGCTGGCGTTCCGCTTCACTGCCACGATGAGCGACCGGGCCGGCGCGGCGCCCCGGGAGCGGCTCTCCGACCACGGCCGGCTCAAGCTCTGGTTGCACGCCGCGGGGCTCGGCGTGCCCGACGTCTCACCCGCCGAGCTCCAGGATGCGCTCGACTTGAGGGAGGCGATCTACCGTGCCGGGCTGGCCGTCACTGTCGCCCAGCGACCCGATCCGGGTGACGCGGCGATCCTGAACGCGGCCGCGGCCGCAGGACAGCCAAGGCTCGCGCTCGAGAACGGGCTCGCAGTCTGGCACCTGAACGAGGAAACACCGGTACCGGACGCTCTCGGCGTGCTTGCCGCCAACGCCATCCAAGTCCTCGGAGGCCCCGACCGCGGCCGGATCAAAGCATGCGAAGGCCCCGGCTGCGCCGGCCTCTTCCTCGACACCAGTCGCGGCGCAAACCGCCGCTGGTGCTCCATGAACACCTGCGGCAACAGGGTCAAAAAGGCCCGACTTGCCAACAAGTAACCGACTACAGGAAACCGCGCCCAAAGCTGCCCGCCACCGCCTCGCGCTCATCTCACAGGCGCGTCGCCAAGCCGACCAAGATGTTCCGGTCGCCGCAGTGCCATTGGCCGGCCGCGATCAGTCGCTCGACCACGGCCCGCAGCTGGTCGGCGGTGACGGCCGCGGCGTCGTCGGTGGGCCGAGCCGGACCGCGTCCGGGACCTGCGTCCACGAAGTACGGTCCGGGGTCAGCGCGACGACGGACGAGTGCGGCCCTCCCG
The DNA here is from genome assembly GCF_053589195.1 of Streptomyces sp. NPDC003379. Lineage (NCBI taxonomy): Bacteria > Bacillati > Actinomycetota > Actinomycetes > Kitasatosporales > Streptomycetaceae > Streptomyces > Streptomyces sp. NPDC003379. Next base: position 111,443 of record NZ_JBSFRK010000008.1, read on the forward strand.
GGATGATCTGCGCGGCCTACCGAGAACGGCCGTGGACATGGCGGAACAAGCGTCCGGCGAGCACGCCGCGTCCGAGCTCAGCCATGGGGAGACATCCACGGCGAGCACGATCCGCCCCGCGAAGCGCGGTATCGGCAGGGAAGCCAGAGTCAGCTCGAAGAACGCATCCGCCCGCGCGGACAAGCACTCATAGAAGGCCATCCGTAAGCAGGACAGTTCCGCGACCGCGTCTCGACGGTCGACCTGTTGCAGCACTCTCGTCACCAGGGCCTTCCTCATGAACTCCCGCGCTCGTCACAGAGCTCAGGATCACGGGGAGGCCGCCCCCATGCCCGGTATCCGCTTCAAGTTCGGGGTCCGCTTCGAGTTCGGGGTCTGTTCGAGATCCCGAGTGGGGAGAGCGGGGCGATTGAGGAGCTCAAGATCAGATCTGCGGGTGGTCTCCGGTGGTGCCGTCGAGGAGTTCACGCACGATGTCCATGTGACCCGCATGCCGGGCGGTGTCCTCAAGCATATGGATGAGGACCCAGCGCAAGGACACCTCGTTGCCGTTCCAGGCCGTGCCCAAGTCGTCGAGGTCCAGCTCAGCGATCGTCGCGTCCGCGGCTGCCCGAGCCCGTCCGTAGAATTCCACGATCTGTTTGGTGGTTTCACTCGTGGCCACGAACATGTCTTCGGTGAAGGGATCGAACCAGAACGGCTCGGTCTCGCGTCCGAACGTCGTGCAGAACCACCCGTACTCGACGGTTGGCAGATGTTTCACCAAGCTCAGCAGATTCGTCCCTGATGGAGTCATCGGCCGTCGTAATGCGTCATCATCCAGCTCGTCGAGCTTCCAGAGGACCGCATCGCGGTGCCGGTCGAGGCCGGCGTGCAGACTCTGCTTCTCCCTGCCGATGAACGGCACATGCTTGATCATGCGCGGAACGTAGCAGCGACCACGCCGACTCTCCTCACAGTGTGAGGAGAGTCGAGGTGGCCTGCGCGTGCCGCCCTGGCACCTCGCATTCAAACGTTCCCGTGGGCGGGATCCGTTGAATGCCGCCTCCGCCTCCGCCTCCGCCTCAGAAAGATTCGGGATTACCCGCACTGCCAATCAGTCACTCCGCACGCCATGTGACCTACTTCACATTTCCGGGTTGAAAGCACTGGTCAGGTTGGGGTTGCGGAGCTAGCCACCACAGCAACGACCATCGCGCCGCCTCGTCTGGCCCCTCCGGGCGCCCATTCGCAAGAGGCCTCCTGCTACTCCTTCCAGCCGCCATCGCACGTGGAGCTCCGCGTGCCCTATCCCGAGGGGGAACCGCATGTCCACGCTCGCTCTGTTCGTCGTTCTACAGCTCGTCCTGATGACTCTGGTGGTTGTCGGAGCCGTCTCCGCCAGCGGCGGCCAGTGACCGGCGGAGCACGGGTGCGGCCAGGCCGCAGCAACCGCGAAACAGAGGTTGGACATGTCCTCACTCCCCCTCCCCACGCGTCCGCAGGCGCTACCAGCCGTGCCCGTACACACGTGACGGCGACTTACGCCTACATCGCCCACTTCATGGCCGCCCCCCTGCCCCTGCCAGAACCCTCCACCACCCGCTGGATCACCAGCGCGACCGACGTCCGCTCCGCATGGCGCGGCCTGGTCCAGGCCCGGCAGGAACACCGGCTCGCCAACACCTGACCCCGGACACACGGGTGGCCCCGGCCAGATGTCTGGTCCGGGGCCACTGTCACGTACACACAGGGGAGTTATTCCAAGAAGCCGTCGATGGGCGCGGCGTCGTATTCTGTCGCGCCTGCCGTGGTGATGCCGCTGGGTGAGCCGGGCAGGCGAAGAGAGTCGGCGGCGCTCACATGCAGGTCGGCTTTTCCGTCACCGTCTGTGTCGCGCAGCCGTACCAGGCCACCGAACTGGTCGTCGGCTGTCAAAGGTCCTGGGACGCCGGGGGTGTTGCGGGCGAACCACTGTGAACCGGCACCGGACAGGCCGCTCGCCCGGCCCTTGAAGACGTGTACGCCGCCCGCGTGGTCCAGGCCGTCGATCTCCTCGCCCCGTGCGCCGACCGCGAGGTCCGCGTAGCCGTCGCCGTTGACGTCGCCCGCCGAGAGGGTTGAGCCGAACTCGTCGTAGTTCTCCGGGGTTCCGGCGACGCCGCTCGTGGACTGGGTGAGGCGGGCGCTGCGGGACGGGCCGGTGGAGGCGCCGTACCAGACGCTGACGCGGCCCTTGTGCTTCGAGTAGAGGGAGGTGCCGATGGCGATGTCGCCGTAGCCGTCCTTGTCGAAGTCGGCGATGACACCGTCGCCGCCGCGCTCGGTGCTCCCGCCGTTGCCGGACTGGGACTCCAGGCGCAGGGTCTTGCCCGGGGTGAGCGAGCTCGCGCCGCCCTTGATGAACCAGGCGTCGGACGCGATCTTTTCGGGGTTGACCACGTCGCCGATGATCGCGAGGTCGGTCTTCTTGTCGCCGTTGACCTTGCCGGAGATCAGGGCCGTGGCGTAGAAGGCCGTTGTCTTGTCGAGTTTGGTCACGGTGCCGGTGGTGCCGGAGCGCTTGAGCGGGCCGCGGTAGACGTAGGTCATGGATTCGTTGATGACGGCCAGGTCCTGCTTGCCGTCCCCGTTGAAGTCGCCGGTCGCCAGGTCCTTGCCCATGTAGTTGTGGCGGCCCGGGTTCTTGTTCGGGAGAGTCGTGCCCTTGGACAGGCCGGAGGCGGAGCCCCACAGGATCGTCACGGCGCCCTGGAAGCCGTTCTCGCCGGTCGCCGCCACCGCGAGGTCGCCGTATCCGTCGCCGTCGAAGTCCGCGGCGGCCCGTACCTCGCCGAACATGTCGTCGGCCTCGTCGGCGCCGGGCACGCCGGGGCTCGCCTGGGTGAGGCGCTGCTGTCTGGAGCCGGGCCCGGTCGCGGTCCCGAAGACCACGGTGACGCCGCCGCCCCCTCTGGCGCTGAAGCTGGAGTACGCGTAGTCGCGGTAGCCGTCGCCGTTGAAGTCGTCGCCGTGCTTCGCGGGCGCGGCGCTCGCTGTCGCGGCGGGCAGGGTGAGGGGGCTGAGGCCCGTGATCAGGAAAGTGGCGGCGAGCGGGGCTGTTGTGCGTATGCGCATGGGTGTTGGGGTTCCTTGCGAGTGGAGGGGCAGAGCGTGAAGGAGGCGGAGGCGTGTGGTCAGTCGGTGATCCGGGCGTCGAAGCGGGTGCGTGGCCAGGTGGTGCGTGAGGGGTGCCGCGCCGTTCACCGCAAGTTGTCCCAGGCTAGTGGATGACGTGCAGGTTCCCGGAGGGCTTTCGAGAGCGGTGAAGGTGCTCGTCAGCAAGTCAGCGACGTACGTAGCTCTCGTTTCTCGGTCTCCAGGAATTTGCGAGTAACAACGGCTAACACAATGAGCCAAGTGGTCAGTGGCTGACCGACCGAGCGGGAGCCAGGTCGACGGCCATGCGCTAAGTGTTCGACTGCAACCTGTGGGCGAATCTCTGTGTGTTCAGGACCGCTCGTTGCAGTCCGGCCCGACGAGGCGTGCCCCTACTGCCAGGACCATAAGCACTGCGGTGCAACCGCCCAGCAGCATGACCGCGGACGGAGAGGTGCGGTCCAGGATGACTCCCCCTACGAGTGCCCCAATCGAGATCGTTGCCTGAAAAGAAGCCGTGAACAAGACCGATGCCGCTTCCGGAGCGTGCGGTGCCGCCTTGGAGAACCAGGTCTGCGACGCGACTGGTACGGCGCCATACGCGATGCCCCACACGACCAGCAGCATCACTGCGCCGGTCTCCCAGCGGCCCAACGCTGGAAGCAGGAGAGTCACCGTGGCGATCAGGGCGGCCGCGAGCCCGAAGACGCTCCGCGGATACCGCGCCACCCAGGCGCCGCCCAGGAAGTTGCCGAGGATGCCAGCGACACCATAGAGCAGCAAGAATGCAGTGATCAGACCACCGCTGGCGTGGGTGACCTGTTCCAAAAATGGTGTCACGTAGGTGTAGGTGCCGAAGTGAGCCAGCACAACAAGGAACGTCAGCAGGAGTGCGAAGCGAGTGTTGACGCTGCGGAGCATGCCTCCCAGAACGCCCAGCCGTGTGGTCCGGACCGCAGGAAGCGGCGGGACGAACAAGAGCAGCATGATCAGTACGCCGACCGTCAGAGCTCCCATGACGGTGAAGGCCGTTCGCCATCCGGCGAGATCTCCGATGAGGGTGCCCGCCGGCACGCCGAGGACGGATCCCAGCGGGACGGCAGAGAAGATCACAGCAGTTGCCCTGCCGACCGAGGCCGGCGGCACCAGTCGTTCCGCCAACCCTGCTCCGATCGGCCAGAAGCCGCCAATCGTGATTCCGACCATGATCCGGGAGGTCAGTACGAGCCAGTAGTCGGGCGCCGCGGCGGCAAGAAAGTTCGCCAGTGCCAGCAAGAGCATGAAGACGCACAGCATCAGTCGGCGGTCGAAGCGTGCCGTGGCCACGGTGACCAGTGGAGCAGCAAGCGCCGCCAGAAAGCCCGGCATGGTCATCACCAGTCCAGCCATCCCGTCCGAGACGGTGAAACTGGATCCGATCGAGGTCAGCAGACCAATCGGCAGGATCTCTGTGGTGACGATGGCGAAGATCCCCAGCATCACCGAGACCACGGCCAGCCACCCCATCAGCGGGGACCGAGGGAGTAAGAGTTTGCCGTTGACTGAAGCTGTGGTGGTTGCCGGCATGGTGTCCCGTCCTGTGAAAGGCAGCGCGTTTCGTGATCAGTTCAGCAGGTCTCATCGAGAGGTGGCTGGCAGATCTGCGACTGCACCCTTGCCCTTCACGGGTGATGTCGCATTCCGGCTGTCAACGGCCGACGCAGTGAGGTGCCTTGGCCCTAGCTGTGGTGCCCGCAGGGCGGGCTGAGCATTCCGATCACATGGGGCTTCACCGTGGATCGTGTCGGATGAGCTGTGGGAGCGGATCGAACCGCTGCTCCCTTGCAAGCAACGGCGGCTCCGGTATCCGGGGCGCAAGCCCATGCCGGACCGGAAGGTTCTCTGCGGCATCTTGTACGTGCTGCACACCGGCATTCAGTGGGAGTACCTGCCCACCGAGATGGGCTTCGGGTCGGGCATGACCTGCTAGACGACTACGAGACTGGAATGAGGCCGGAGTCTGGCAATGACTGCATGAGGCACTACTTGCCGAGCTCAATGCCGCATCGCGGCTCGACTGGTCGCGCTGCGTTGTCGACTCCAGCCACGTGCGAGCGTTGAAAGGGGGATCCACACGGGCCCGTCGCCGGTCGACCGGGGCCGGGCCGGCTCCAGACACCATCAGATCACCGACGGGCGCGGCACTCCGCTCGCGGGTCATCCTCAACGGCACCGTGCCGTGGCACCTGACCCCACACGAGGTCGACAAGTACTTCGCCGGTCCGGGGAAGCGCGCACACAACACGCACCGGCAGAAGCTCAACCACATCGACGCGTTCTTCGCCTTCCTGGAACTGCGCTACGCCCACGCGATCATGATGCGGTTCGGGGCGGCGGTGGAGTCACCGGTCGACCCGTTCAACAGGCCCGTTCACCGTGGGGACTTCGGGCTGCGCATCCCGCCATCGCGGACGGCGATGAAGGAGTTCTTCGCGCGCTGGCGGGGGCAGTTACCGTACGCCCGGAAGTACGCCAACGTACGCCGAAGTACGCCGTGGCCTGCCGCGACTACGTCATGACGAAGATCGCATACATCTCCGGTGTGCGGGCTGCCGAGCTGTGCCCGGTGACGATCGGCGATGTCCACTGGGAACACGGCCAGTGGGGCCGGTTCGTCGTCGAGGGCGAGGGCGCTCGCGGCGCGGGGCCGCGGCGCCGCGAGGCGTACATGTTCCGGCGAGGGGCGCGAGTTGCTCTGGTAGTACATCGAGGAGGACCGGGCGGAGTTCGGCAACGACGCCGATCACCCGTCGGCACCCCTGTGGCCGTCCGAGCGGAAGCCCAAGGCGATAGCGGCGTTGAACCTGCCCATCGCGCCGGCGATCACACCGTCGACATTGCGGCGCCAGCTCCACACGGCGGCCGCGAGCTACCTGACCGGCCCGGTCGCCGACCTCTTCCCGCACCTTCTTCGGCACGACTGCACAGGCTGACCCCGAGCATGCCAATGGTGCAGCGAGCTCGAGGGCGGCCCAGCGTCTGGTGATGGACAAGGGGAACCTTCGGTGAAGTGGAATCTGAGGATGGTGGCCGCTCAGCGGGACCTATGGCGTCCCACCGAGTTGTTGGAGGCGTTCAAGGCTGTCGGGTCCACGCCGTCGCTGAGCAAGGTCGCTGCGATGTGGGGCGGTACACCGGTCACGGTGCGGCTCGATGACCTAGACAAGATTTGTGCGGTGCTGAACTGCGCCGCCGGCGATCTGCTCCAGGCCGAGCCCCTGGAGGCCACTACCGGAGAGAGCGAAGCACTGCCAAAAGCCGTGGGAGCCGAAGGCTCCGGCGGCTCCGGCGGGGGTCCCGTACGGCCGATGCCCCATCGGCAGGGCAGCCGTCGCTCGTTCCCGCCGAATGGCTGACCATGTGTCAGGGGTGCACGGAATGGCGGAAGAAGCATCCGAGCAGGGCATATGAGGCATATGTCTGCGCTGCCGTCACACGGGAAACCTCAATTCCGACCGTCTGTGCCGGGCATGTCTGCACGCCGTCCGACTCGACGCCGATGCCGCGTGGGTCACCGACCCTGAAGGCGCCGGCCCACGAAGCCGCCAGCTGATGTTCCTCTACTATGGCCTCGCCCCCACCCACGCCCAACCGCTGAAAAAGTACGGCAGGCGCACCGGCCGCACAGGCGCCGATCAGCGCGAGCGGCTGCACTGGGTGGAACACATACGCGCGGCCGCGGCGCCGACGCGGGACGACCCTGCCGTCCCCCCACTCACTGTCGGGGCAGCTGCCGCTCTTCCCGGTCCGCCGGATGCTGTCCATCGATGTCTGCCGGCGCATTCCGCAAAGGCCGCTCGCCGGTTACCGCGACGTCGTCGAGCACACTGCGGCCTTCGCGGCGGAGACCGGCATCAGCAAACCCATGCAGCGCGAGTTGCACGAGATGCTGCGCCTCGCGCTCGCCGTGCGCGACGCAGACGGCGACGACCTCGTCGACGAGTTGGTCCTCGACGACATCCCCAACTACGGCCGGTCCGTCCGGACGGTCCTTCTGCGGGCGCAGATGCTCAGGCTGCTGCCAGAGCCCCCCGAACCTGACCGCCCCCAGCGGTCACGGACATCGCGGACTACGCGCCGTCTCTGGCCGCCCCGGACCATGACAGCGAGGTTCTGCCAGCAGTGCGGCTGATGGTTCACTGCGAAGATGAGGGTCACCTGCGAGCCCTGCTCGGCCTTCGCCTTCCGGACGAGAGGGAACCGCCCGGTATCCACGGGAGCGTGCGACCGCTGCCACCGTGTCGGCCTGCCGCTGGCTGACGGACACTGCCGCGGATGCCGCCGGCACGTGGCCAACTACGGCCCAGGGCCCAGGGGACATCGCCCGGTTCGGAGCCCAGCTGTGGTTTGGCCCACCAGCCCCGGCACACCCAGGCTTGCGTGGCTCGGACGTGGCCCCGCCTATCCTGCGCCGTCCTGTCTCCGAGCCCCTGGCGGCCCCCGGCGGCCCCCGGTGGCCCCCGGTGGCCCCTGGTGGCCCCGGGGCAGGAGAGGCTGTTCGAGGTCCGGCAAGACTGGCGCCCGGTGACCGAGCTGGCGCGGCAGGACTTGCCGACGCTCACGGACTCGGCCAAGCGGCTGCTCGCCGACCTTGACAGCGTGATGAAGCAGGAGATGTGGTCCACAGTCCCCGCCACCAAGACCCGACACACGCTGACCGTCTTGGTGTCCTGGCCCGGCGCCGATGCCCCGCTGCTGGAGACCGACATCCGCGCGCTCGTCGACAACCGTCCCCCGAAGTTCAGCGGACGGCGGGTCACACAGTTCCTTGAGACCCGAGAGCTGCTGATCCCGGATGCCGCATTCCGCCGCGACGTGCAGCAGAAGCGCCTGGAGGTCGAGCTCGCCGCACTGCCCGAGACGATCGCACAGGAACTCTCGGTCTGGATCAAGGCAGTGCGCGGAGAGGACAAGTGGCACCACACCGGCCGCATCTACCGGAGCCTCGCTCGCTACTGGCACGGTCTCGACCCGATCCTCAAGGGGTGGCTCGCGGACGGCATCGAGAGCCTGCGTGAGATACGTGAGATAACCCGCGACGACGCCAAAAGGGCAATCGCTACCCGCAAGGGGACACCGGCCCGCGCTCAGCGGCACTGATATCCGCCGGCTGCTGCTCACCGACCTCGACCTGTCCCGTGAGCGGCTCGTCGTCCGGCGTCCCGGCAAACGGCACATCATCTACCTGGACGAACTCACCTACCGCTGCGCCTCCGCGTGGCGCCGTGAACGTCACCGCCGCTGGCCGGTCACGACCAACCCACATGTGCTGATCAACCGATGGACCGCGGTAGACACCACCCAGTTGCCCATCGGCACCACGTTCACCGCCATCTTCCGGCCCACCTGGCTCACGATGCCGACGCTGCGGCAGGACCGGATTCGCGACGAGGCATTCGAGGTCGACGACCCGCTCCACCTGATGCGTCTGTTCGGCATCTCCTCTCACACCGCCATGCGGTACATCACCGCGGCCCACCCCCAACGCACCGCAAAGCTACCCCGATGAGGCGAGCGGCAGCCATCAGGGGCGGGTCCGGACGACGGACGAGGGGCGAGGGGCGAGGGGCCGACGTGATCCCCTGAGATGTCTTTGAGTGCCCGAACGTGTGATCCGTCCACGGAGCAGTCGCCCAGGTCCAACAGGTCAGCGCGGCGCTCCACCGCAATGATCTACCGCGCAATGATCGCCCTCATGACCCGCGCATAACACGTGAATCCACACCAACCTGGCGAGGCACACGAAACAGAATAAGTACGCAGAACGGGGCCAAACAACGGGTCAAAACACCCCGCAAGTGCCGGACGAGTTACTCACCCCCCATCACGGCCCTCATTCAAGCCATCCTCTGCCTGCATCTGACCAGCTCAAACCGAGGGTGAAAACGGCTCGGTGCATATTTCTGTCGCGTTGGCAAAGAGGGCGCCACGCCTTCCGGCCGACGCGTTAATTTCCACCCCTTCGGCCGTTTACCTTCTGGATGTTTTTGTCGCTTTCAGGCGGGCAACCTGGAAGGAGAGGTACAACCGCCAAACTGGAGGCGGCGTATACGCATCGCCAGTAGGACGCTCGACGTCAAGCGCTGCAAGAAATACCCGGCAGTCGCGGCACGGCATGCATTGAGTGACTTCTGGAAAATGCGCATACATGTTCCCTTGTTTCCGTCAAAGAGAAGGGGAAGACAATTGTCGGATAATCTCATCGAATTGGTGGCTCCCCGTATGAGTCCGCCGGTGACACGCAAGCCCTGCAGCGCGGCCAGGGACGACGAAGGGGCCGAGCAGTCCATCTTCGGCGTCACCATCGGCGGCTTCACCTTCGCCGACGATGGTGACGATTAGCAGAATGATGGCTGGGAGCGCCGGACAGGTGGGAACCACCCCTCCATCCGGCCTCCCGGCCCATCGCGGTGAGCTTCGGGGGTCGGGCAGTGTGGCTGAGGACGAGTCGCTGGCTGTCTGCGGTCTGAGTAGGTTGTGGGAGCGGACACGCGGCGACCGCCGGATCAGAGTCGCCGTGGTCGACGGATCCGTCGACGCGGATCACGCGGCCTTCGCGGGAGGGTCCCTCACTTCCCTTGCCGGGATCTGGCCGCAAGGCGATTTCGGCGACTTGAGCGCGGTCCACGGGACGATGGTGGCCAGTGTGCTGTTCGGTCAGCATGGTGGCCCGGTGCCCGGCGTCGCCCCGGGATGCACGGGGATCAGCGTGCCCGTGTTCACCAACACCCGTACAAAGGTCTCGCAGGTAGAACTCGCACGTGCCCTGGAGTACGCGGTGTCCGCCGGGGCGCATGTGGTCAACGTGAGCGGTGGCCAGCTGAGTTCGTCCGGTGGAGCGGGAACGTTGCTTGACACCGCTGTCCGACGCTGCCGGGAGAGCAACGTCCTTGTCGTGGCCGCCACGGGCAACGATGGACGCCCAGGAATCCATGTGCCGGCCAGTCTGCCTTCGGTCCTGGCTGTGGGAGCACTGGGCAACACCGGATGCCCCATGGCCTGCAGCAACTGGGACACCGCGTATCGGCAGCACGGCATCACGGCGCCGGGTGAGGACATCCTGTGCGCCCTTCCCGGGGGAGGCACAGGTCGGCGAAGCGGCACCAGTCTGGCCGCTCCGATCGTGGCCGGCAGCGCCGCACTGCTGCTGAGCATGCAGGTGCAATCCGGGCGGAGACCGGACCCACTCGGTGTCGGGGCGGTTCTGTTGGCCAGCGCTGATCCGTGTCCGCAACCCCACTCCGCGCTCTGCGTCCGATACCTCGCCGGAAGCCTCAACCTGGAAAGAGCAGTGGAAGCCATGGCCGATGACCAGTTGCATCTTCCCGACGCCACCGATGACACAGAGCGTGCCTCGCCATCGTGCCGGTGCTGGGACGACAGCTCTGGGGCGGGCCAGGCGGGCCCTGCTAGGGACGTTGGCACCGGCTCTGTATCCCTCGCGGCAGCCATCCCCCCGGTCTCTGCCACCTGTTCGAGGAGTGCGGAGGCGGCGGGCTTCCCTGACATGCCGAGCGACATTCCATGGACTCCTTTGGTCTACGCCATCGGCACGCTCGGCTACGACTTCGGGACGGAGGCACGGCGTGACGCCTTCAGGCAGGTCATGGACGCGCCGCCGGGGGACGGTCACGTAGCGCACGCCAATCCCTACGACGTGCGGAGGATGGTCGACCACCTACTGGCCTCTCCGTCGGAGGCTTCCGCCCTCATGTGGGTTCTCAGCCTGGAGATGACCCCGGTGTACGCCATCGAGCCCGTGGGTGCCTACGCGGCCGACGTTCACAGCAGGTTCGTGCGGCTGCTGGCCGCAGGGGCGGCCGACGCCGACGACCACATCGAGCGCATCGCGCTCCCGGGGCGGCTGAGCGGCCGTACCGTCAGGCTGTTCAGTGGCCAGACGGTGCCTGTGGTGGAGGTCGAGCACCCGCGCGGCCTTTGCGGCTGGGAGGTGAACCGCCTGGCCGAGGCGGCCATCCAATCCGCAGCAGCGCAGTCCGCGACCGCCGACACAGCGACGATCCGCACGTCGTTGCGCGAGTTCTTGACCAGGGTGTACTTCGACCTGCGCAACCTGGGCGCGACCTCACGCGACCGCGCATTGAACTTCGCCGCCACCAACGCCTTCCAGATCACGCAGAGCCTCAGCGGGGCCCTCGCCGCCGGTATGGCGCTGGACTCCATCCACGTGGAGAAGAGCCCGTTCGGCCGACAAGACAGCGACTGCTGGGACATCAAGCTCCGCTTCTTCGATCCGGAGAACAGTCGGCGTGCCAAACGGGTGTACCGCTTCACCGTCGACGTCAGCGACGTACTCCCCGTCTCCGTAGGAGAGGTACGGGCGTGGCCGGAGAGCTGATCGACGAACCGGACCAACCGGCGTTGCTGCCCAGCCAGTCCCCGCCGGTGCCCCGGGCATCCCCCCCTCGATCTGAACGAACGGCACCGGACATGCCACTGCACTCCGGTCCCGCTTCCGTCGTCCACGACCCGCCGGCCTTCCTCCTCCCCGACCACAACCGCATGCGCCTCTCCACCCAGCAGCCCCCGGCTGCGCCACCTCACCGCGACATCACCCGCGCGCGTACCGCGGGCACCGCCGTGGAGCGGCGCTCATGACGAAAATCGAGGCCATTCCCGGCATTGCAGAGCTTTGGCAACACACCACAGGAGACCCCAGCGTGGTCATCGGGGTGGTTGAGGGGCCGCCTGACCTGGCACATCCGTGTTTCGACGGCGCGGACCTGACAGTCATCCGTCCCAGTTGGCTACCCGCGGGCCCCGTCCACCCTCTCGCCCGGGAACACGGCACCTTCACGGCCAGCATCCTCTTCGGCCGGCACGGCACTTCGGCCGCCGGCCTCACCCCGCGCTGCCGAGGTGTCCTGGTTCCCGCCCTGCGAGACCAGCACACCGTACTAGACCCTTTGAACGCGGCCCGCGCCATCGACACCCTGGTACAGGCGGGAGCCCACATCATCCACTTCACTGCCGCCCAGCCCACTCGCTCCCAGGGAGTCGACCCTCTGCTCGCCCAGGCGATCGACGCCGCAACCCGCGGCGGTGTGCTGGTCATCGCACCGACCGGCAACGACTACGGCCGCAACTACGTCGTACCTGGGATCCTGCCCCAAGTCCTGGCAGTCGGCGCCCACCGTGACAACGGCCACGTGTTCCAGTACAGCAACTGGGGCCCACCATTTCGCCACCACGGCATCGTCGCACCGGGCGCAGCCCTGCGCGCAGCGGTCCCCGGCGGCGGGACCACCACCCACCAGGGCACCAGCATCGCCACCCCCATCGTCAGCGGTGTAGCAGCGCTGCTGGCAAGCCTCCAGCAGCAACACGGCGTACACGTGGACACACAGGTGATCCGCAACGCACTGCTCGGCACCGCTCAGTCAACCGCCTCCGAACAAGCCCAGGGAGACGCGGCGCGCTGCCTGGCAGGAAGGCTCGACGTACCGGCAGCGACCCGTTCAGTGCTCCGGTCGGTACGTCGCTCGACAAGCACGAGCCCGCACAGTCCCGCGTCGCGTCCCGTAACACCAGCGCTGCGCCCCCTCGTCTACGCGACAGGCACCCTGGCTCCTGCTGCCCGCCTCCCTGATGAGCCCCTGGCTCCCCGAATGCGAATGCCCCATGACCGGCACGGAACCGACGCCTCGCTCCACGGCGGCACCCGTGCGCCCTCCTTGACCCTCGACCGGGACGGCGTCCCCCTCTATGCCCTGCGGACGGTGGGCCCCTTCGCGCCGCGCGGTATGCACCTCCTGCGGCGGCTCTTGGCGGAGCAGAGCGGCACATACGGCGGCTGGGTATGTGTACCTGGCCGACTGAGCGGTCAGAGCGTCACCGTGGCCTCCGGCCGCAGTGTCCCCGTGGTGGACATCGAGCTTCCACGGGGAGTGCACCACTGTGATCCCGAACGGGCCTTTCCCTCCTGCGGTGACAGCCACCGAAGCAGCCGAGCGCTGCACGACCTGTTTGCGTGGCTTTCCCGCAAGCTGCGCAACCCCGGGTTGTCCGCACGTCACCGGGCCCTGAACTTCGCCGTCAGCGCCGCACTGCAGCCACATTCCGCACTCACCTACGCCACCGCCCACGGACACGTCCTGCAGCACATCGACGTGGACAAGAGCAGGCTGCACCGTACGGGCGGGGATTGCTGGGACGTCGCCTTCCGGCTCGTCAATCACGAAAGCGGTCCTGACGCACCCGCTCTGTGCCGGCTCACCGTGGATGTCGGCAGCCCACTGCCCTCAGCCGTGCGCCAGGCAATCGCCTGGCACTGTCACCACCACAACCGGAGTACGCCATGACCGCACACCCTCAAGCGTCCCCTTCCACCGCTGGCGAACTGCACGTCCCGTGGAACCTCGTCGTGCCGGAAGCCGACATCCACCTCGTCGGATACGGCATGCGCCTGCCCAACGACCTCACTCTCGAGGCGCTGGCAGTGCTGAAACGCTGCAACCGCGTCTTCGGTATCCCCCCGCTGCACGCGCCCGACTTCGGATTGCCGCCCATGGAGAACCTCTTCACGCACTACGGTAGCCAGAAGGAGCGACTGGAGACCTACCAGGAGTGGCTCGACATCGTGCTCGACGCCGCCGCAGCCACTCCTCCCGTGGCCCTCGCGACCTATGGCAGCGCCATGGTAGGCACACTGGTCAGCCACCGCCTTCTTGCGCAAGCACCGACTCGTGGTCTGACTGTCCACGTCACCCACGCAGCCTCACACCTGGACAGCATCTGGGCCGACCTCAACATCGAGCCCTTCTTCGGCTTCGAAGTATGGGAAGCCACCGTCTTCGTCCACCGTCGGGTGCGGCCGAACACCGACGCCAACCTGGTCCTGCCCCAAGCCCCCGTATTCGGTGTCCAACACGGACCTGACATGCGAACGGAACCCCGCATGGAGACCAGCACCACCATGACCGAACTGCGCGACCACCTCCTTCGCTTCTACCCTCCTGACCACGTCGTGCACTACGTCCACGCCAGCTCCGGCACCAGCACGGCCGGACCCTCCGTGCAACCGCTGCCCCTCTCCGACCTCGATCACCCCAGTGCGCACACCATGAGCACGCTCTGCGTCCCCCGCCTCAGCGCGGCGACCTCTCCCCTCGACTTCATGCAGGGCTGAAGCCCTGGCCAACCACAGGCAGATGCGATGACCTTCGTCCGGGGTGCGGAATCTTCGCTGCGGCATGACGGTCGTACTCCATCTCGGGCCGGTGGCGGTGAGGCAGCCGTCGTGGAGTTCGCGGCGCGGCCGACCAGGCTGGCCCGACGGTATGCGGCTGCTGAGTCTGGGCCCGTTCGACGGCACTGCCGTCATCACCCGCCTCGGACGTGCAGAGATAAACGCTGGCCCACCTCGGCCTCCTGGCTGACCTCTACCGGCGCCTGCCCCGGACTATGGAGCTGATGACTCCGTCGCCTCCACGCGGGATGACATTCAGCTCTGCACGTATGGGAGTTCAGCAACGAGGATACGAAGAAGCATGCCCGCGCCCGGGGAGCGGTCCAGGCGGGCGGCGTGACCGGCCGCCTCGGCCGGCCAGAAGCACGAGGTTGCGACGAGGGTCGCGCCCACTGTTGCGCTGCTGCCGCACTGCCCAAGAGCGACGGTGGGGTCGTTGATGGGTCGTGAAGACCACGACGGCCGCGGCTGCGGCACTCCTGTCAGGCCTGGCCTTGCTCCCGGTGACGCTGGACGCCGGCTCCGCGCAGGCCCGGCCACTTAGCCTCGGCCCGCCCATATCCCCGCAGCTCCCATGGCGGGCATGCTCAAGGGCAGCCAGGCGTCTCCTGGCACGACTACCAGGCGGAGAAGGACCTGGACACCAACCGGGTGTTCTGCGGGGTCAAGGGCTCGGACATGGACTTGAGCCGGATCACGGCCGTGCAGGGCCTGACGAGGACCGAATGGACCTGGATCGGGCGGCCTTCCGGAAGATCTCCGGACAGGACGCCGGTCTGGCCGACGCCACATGGGACCCGGCTGACCCTTCCTTCGGGAAGGGCATCATCAAGAGCGGGCACTACGACCTGCCGGGCTTGCGGAAGTGGGTGTGTGACTCCTCCGGCTGCCGGTAGCAGCGCCACCATAGGGGCAGATCGCTGAACCGTTGCCCCATCCCGCCAAGCCTGCCTCCGTCTCACCCACCGTTGGCCGGTTCGCACGTCAGGGGCAAGGTGCGTGAGGCAGCTGACGACGGTGCTGTGGTCAGTACAGCGTGGTCAGTACAGCAGGGAGGCGGAGTGTGTCACAGCCTGTTGCCGCTCTGGTGTCGTGTACGCGAAGTTGAGGACCGTACGGCGCAGGCCGGGTCGGCGCAGAGGAGTGACGCGATGGGCCGTGGTGTCGCTGCGCAGGAGGTAGCCGTCACCGGGCCGGTGGTGGGCCAGTCTGGCGGCGTCGGTCCGGAGGATGTTCAGGTTGACGGTGTGGGGGGCGTATTCCAGGAGTCCGCCGTGGGCGGGGTCGGCCGCGGCTTCGGTGAACAGCACCAGGGCCAGGGGGTAGTCGTCGGTGTGAGCTCCGTGGGTATCGCCTTGCTGGTGGAGGCTGTTGATGACGTGGCGTTCGAGGGGGTCGCTCACTGGGACGGCCTGAAGGCCCGCGATCCGGCTGAGAAGGTCGAGCAGATGCTCGTCGCGGTACAGCTGTGGGATCAGTTCGGAGTCTCGGGCGATGGCGTTGCCGCCGAGGGTGGTCATGTGCCGGGGTGACCGGTCCATGCATTCCATGGAGAAGTCCCGTCGTACGGCGAGTTTTCCCAGCCGTCTCACCTCGCTGTCGAGGACCGGCAGCACCTCAGGCGGCACCAGTGCGGGCAGGGGCAGGTAGCCGTCGGCGGCGAAGCGGTCGTGCAGGACACGGGTGTACTCGGGTAAGGACAGCACGGACACGCTTTACCCGGCTTCGTCCCCAACCATGTCGCCCCATCGCGCACGGGCGTCGTGGACGGCTTCGCCGTGGCCCTCCGCGGCAATGTGAATCTTGGTGCGGCATCGCCATGGGCGGCAGCCGCGCACTGACCTTCGGCCTCCCCCTTTTGAAGGGATCGGCGGGGGCGGTGGAGCCCGAGGTGCTCCTGCGGCGTGCTGGTGAGCGCGCGTGATGGTGGAGTCGACGTTGATGTTCCAGTCGATGCCGCCTTCGGCGTCAGCGTCGGCGGCGGACTGAACGTGCCGCAGGAGCCTGTCCCAGGTGCCGTCGGCCGACCACAGCAAGTGCCGCTTGTGGACGGTCTTCCACGGGCCGAAGCGTTCGGGCAGCCCCCGCCACTGCACCCCGGTGCCCACCGAGGGGTCGGTCGCACGGCGGCGCAGTGAGGTGATGGCGCGGTGCCGACTGTGCACGAAGGAGCCGTGCTCGGGTCAGCACGAGTGGGTACTCCAGCTCCACGGCGGTCGGTGCTCGGGCCCGGGCAGGCCACCGTGATCGAGCAGCCGCTCCGACAGCAGTACCCGCCGATGGTCCTCGATCATGATGTCAAAGTCATGACATGGCTTGAGAGATGGCCGAAGAGGCACCCTTGACAGCCCTCAGCCAGTTGAACCACCTGCGACACGCTTCATGGCTTGTTAACGCCGAGTTCCACGAGGTGTGCACGGGCTCTCGCACCACAACGGTTAGCATCACGTCATGATGACGACCCGGTCGCCTTTCGGCGTACGACGTACCGGCTGCGCGCCGCGTACGTCGCGCCTGTGGTGGCTGGGTGCCCTCCTCCTCGCTGTGCTCTACGCACACGGCATCGGGGTGGAAGGCGCGTCGGCGCACACAACCCCGGCGATAGTGACCTCCTCCATCGCCGTGGACCGCGCCTCTGAATCGGCTGCGGGGCACGCCGACACTTCCGAGCCCGCCAGCGACGGCTCCCGCGGCCACGGCCACGACGAAGGCTCTTCCCACGCTGCGGGCGAGTGCCTCTCCGGGCAGCCTCAGGACGGCCCGTCCCTCGCGGCGCCCTGCGTCTCGGCTCTGGGTTCGGCCTTCGAGTACGGCGGCCCGGGCGGCGGGATCACCTCCTCGGGCGGCTCCGGGCCTGAGGCCCATGCCCCGCCACCCTCCCAGCAGGCAGCGGTCCTTCGGACCTAGGTCCGACAGCAGCCCCAGTCGGCCGTCATCGGCGCGCGAACCGCTCCTCGTTCGCTCCGCTGTGTACGTGTTTGCCACGCGACGGCCCCGCCTGCCATCTCACCGATCCTTGACCGCTGTCCTCCGCTCCGTCGTGTTCTTCGCGCGGGCTCGGGCAGCCGTGCGGAGCCGCTGTGCTGTCGTTCCTCCCGCGTCATCCGGTCCCCCAAGCGCCGCCCTGGACCCGTCACTTCGTCGCCATTGTCTTCGCCGTACTGCTGGCGAGCGCCCTCGCCTGTCCGCACCATCTGACCGCGGCAGGTGACGGGCACGGGCCCGGCGTGCGGCCGCTCAGCGCCGTGGAGGCGTCGTCGACGGATGGGTTCGTATCTCGTCAGGCGCTGGATGATTCGCCTACCTGCTCGTCCGATCGTGGCGGAGACAGCAGGACCGCTCCGCGCAACACCGGCGGACCTCCCCGTGACGCGCCATCCAGCACCGGAGTGACCGCGGCGACGACGCGCCCGTCCTGCGGACTCACGCAGGTCAGAACGGCCTACGCCGCGACCTCCAGAACAACGCTCATCGCCGTCTGTCGGTGGCGCATATAGGGCTCGTCTCCGCGGCCGTGAACACACGGCCGCCGCCCGCACCGCGGTGCGCGCGCCGAACCCCGCACCGGACACGCCGACTTCGACGAGAGCGAAACGATGCACTCCCTGATCACCACCGATGCGCCCGCCACACGAACAGCCATCTCCGGGCTGGTCGGCAACACACCGGTCCTGCACATGTCCGAGCCGCTGACCCCGCAAGGGCACGGTTTCTGGGCCAAGTTGGAGGGCTGCAACCCCGGCGGCATAAAGGACCGTCCCGGCCTGCACATGGTCGAACGCGCACGGAGCCGCGGCGAACTGGTGCCCGGCGGCCGGATCATCGAATCGACCAGCGGCACTTTGGGCCTCGGCCTGGCGCTCGCCGGCATGGTGTACGGGCACCCCGTCACCCTGGTCACCGACCCCGGTCTTGAGCCGTCCATGACCCGGCTTCTCGCCGCCTACGGCGCCCAGGTCGATGTGGTCGGCGAGCCGCACCCCGAGGGTGGCTGGCAGCAGGCCCGCCGCGACCGCGTGACCGAACTGCTCACCGAGTACACCGGGTCCTGGTGCCCGGATCAGTACAACAACCCCGACAACACCACCGCCTATACCCCGCTCGCCCTTGAGCTCGCCGCCCAGCTCGGCCATGTCGACGTACTGGTGTGCAGTGTCGGCACCGGCGGACACTCCGCGGGCGTGTCCCGCGTACTGCGGCAGCTCTATCCGGACCTGCGCGTCGTCGGTGTCGACACCATCGGCTCGACGATCTTCGGCCAGCCCGCGCGGTCGCGTCTCATGCGCGGCCTCGGTTCCAGCATCTACCCCCGCAACGTGGCGTACGAGAACTTCGACGAGGTGCACTGGGTCGCCCCGGCCGAGGCGGTGTGGACCTGCCGCCAGCTCGCCTCCTCGCACTACACGACCGGCGGCTGGAGTGTCGGCGCGGTCGCCCTCGCGGCCGGCTGGATGGCCAGGACCCTGCCCGCCGACACCCGTATCGCAGCCGTCTTCCCCGACGGCCCGCAGCGCTACCTCGGGACGGTGTACGACGACGAGTACTGCGAGGCCCACGGCCTGCTGGACCACCCCCCGGCTGCCGAACCCGATGAGATCTCGCGGCCTGACGACAAGGAAGTCACCCGCTGGACCCGGTGCACGGACGTCGTCGACCCGCTGACCCTGGCCGCCGCGACCGAGGACGTCCGATGAAGGGCACCCTGCGGCAGGTCAGAACGTACGAGCGCAGCGTGCAGCTGCTGATGGTGAATCAGTTCACCATCAACCTGGGCTTCTACATGCTGATGCCGTACCTGGCCGCGCATCTGTCGGGCTCGCTCGGCCTCGCCGGATGGGTGGTCGGGCTGGTCCTGGGGGTACGGAACTTCACGCAACAGGGCATGTTCCTGGTGGGCGGTACGCTCGCCGACCGGTTCGGGTACAAGCCTCTGATCATCGCTGGATGTGTCCTTCGTACCGTCGGGTTCGCAACGCTCGGCCTGGTCGACTCGCTGCCCGCGCTACTGGCCGCCTCGGCGGCAACCGGTCTTGCCGGAGCACTGTTCAATCCGGCCGTCCGCGCCTACCTCGCGGTGGACTCGGGCGATCGCCGAGTTGAGGCCTTCGCGCTGTTCAACGTCTTCTACCAGGCCGGCATCCTGCTCGGCCCTCTGGTCGGCATGATGCTGACGGCCGTGGACTTCCGCACCACCTGCCTGGTGTCCGCGGGCATCTTCGCGCTCCTGAGCGCGGTCCAGGTACGTGCGCTTCCCGCGCGCCGGGCCGCCGACAAGAGCACCGGCGTGGGCACGGAGCGGGCGGGCGTGCTGGCGCAGTGGCGCGCGATGGTGGCCAACCGGCCTTTCCTGCTCTTCTCCGTGGCCATGATCGGCTCGTACGTCCTCTCCTTCCAGGTCTACCTGGCGCTGCCGCTGGAGGTACGCCGGCTGGGAGGCGCCGGAGAGGCCGGCACAGCGGCGACGGCTCTGCTCTTCGCCGTCTCCGGGCTCACCACCATCGTCTTTCAGACACGCGTGACAGCCTGGTGCAAGGAGCGGATGGAGCCTGGGCGGGCGCTCACATGGGGGCTCGTCACCATGGGCGCGGCTTTCGTGCCGCTCCTCGCCGTGATGCCGTTGCCCGTGCCGGACGGCGGCCCAGGACGCTGGCTGCTCGCGGCAGTGCCGCCGGCGCTCTCGGCCCTTCTGCTCGCAGTGGGCACGATGATCGCGTACCCCTTCGAGATGGACACCATCGTCCGCCTCTGCGGGGACCGCCTCGTCGCCACCCACTACGGGCTCTACAGCACCATCTGCGGCATCGGCATCACCCTGGGGAACCTGCTGACCGGCGCCGCACTCGACACGGCCCGGGAAGCGGGCCTTCCCGCGCTGCCCTGGCTAGCGCTCCTGGCGCTCGGCCTCGCCTGCGCCGTGGCCCTCAACGGCCTGCACCGCAGCGGACGGCTGACACCGGCTGCCCCCGACAGCCGGCCCGTCATCGCGTAACACGCCGCGTCCCGCGGCTGAGGGGCGGACGAACCGCTCCGCCCCTCGGCTCCGCCATGTCCTCGTACTTCAGGAGGCCCCTCCGGCCCCCTGACCCTCACGACGCGGCAAGGGGGAGGGGCCTGGCGTCGAACGGGCGTCACGGCCGCCGGCCAGCGCCCTGGCTGAGGCGTTCCCTGGGCTGGGCGTTCCGGCCAACTCCGCACCGGCCCACTGCCTCCAGCATGCGAAAGTGGACGCGAGGCGCAAAGCCAGCTCGGCGTCGAACCGGAAGTCCGCGTCGCCGAGGCGGTCACCGAGCAGTTCATCGAGCTGACGCAGCCGGTGGCGCGCGGTCTGGGGGTGGATCCCCAGTGCCGCGGCGACCTCTGGCGCGGACCGGCTCCAGGAGGCGAGCAGGGCACGGAGCGTCTCCTCAAGGCGTTTGGCCTTGCTCGGAGAGAGTCCTTCAAGGGTGCCGATCAGCCGTTCGACCACCAATTCGCTGATGGGCTCGCCTGCCAGCAGAATGAGGTCGGTCAGATGTGATTCAGCCTTCACCAGAGACTGGTCGCCGGGAAGGTGGCCTCGGCGAATATGGTGCACGGTCAGGCGGGCACAGTGCAGCGACAGCCACGCCTTCGCCAGGGGAACCGCGGGGCCCACGACCGTACGTCTGTCCGGAAATGCCGCCCGCAGGCGGTGCTCCCGTTCGAGCTGACCCGTGGCCGGGAAGACCGCACGCAGTTCGGTGCCGCGCGTGACGTACAGCACGTCGTCGAACTGTCCGAGCGGTGGCATGGCTTGGTTCTCCACGACCAGACAGGAGACCCGGTCGGGCAGCGGCCACCGCGCTTTGTCGGCCAGGACCTCCAGTGGAGTGCCCTCGTCCCCGTATCGCTGCAGGAGGCGCTCGGCCAACGCGCGGCGATGATGGGCGACCTCGTCGGTGCTCACCGCCTTGGCCTCGGCATAGCCCTTGGTCGACTCGTTGGCCAAGGCGTTGATGTGGACCAGCACCGCCTCGCCCAGGCGCAGCACCGCCGAGAGCGGCAGATCGGCCTGACGGGCGAAGTCGACGTAGCGTCGGCAGGCGACCTGCGCCCCGACGCGGTACGCCTCCTGCAGGTGGTCGAGGTCGCGGCCGGCGAAGAACTCCGTGCGGCCGAGTCCGCGGAAGTATGCGGCAGCTTGGTCCTGCGGCCGGCTGGGGTACTCGATGAGTTCCACGAACTGGTACACGGCGCGCCGGACCGCGCCCACCAAGTCGCGTCCGACGTAGGAATCGAGTGGACTGCGGTAGCTGGCCACGGTGTGCTGAATGGCCTCGATCATCTCGGCGGCGATGGTGTCCAGCCGGGGCCGCAGCACATGGGCCATCTCGACCGGCAACTCCAGCCAAGGGTCGTGGGCCGAGACGTTGTTCCTTCCCACTCGGAGCACCTCCAGCCGACACGGTGTGGTCTCCTGCACACAGCTTCTTCTCACGAACCGAGCCCTTGGGCAAGAGTGGGCCAGGACCGGTGCAACGCGCGTTCCCAGTACGGCCAATCATGTGTGCCGTTTCCGTAGAAATCACTGGTCACCGTAATTCCGTTGTCACGGACCTTTTCGACGAATTCCTGGGACGTACCCAGAGCTGCGGGTTCGAGCGCGTCCGCGCCCTCGTCCGGTGCGAGATCACCAGGCCGACCGTTTCCGGACGAGACGTAGAGCGGCTTCCCGCGCAGTGGTTCGGTGTTGTCGTACGGATTGTGGGACCGCCACACCTCCTTGGTCCAGCGCTCTTCGCCCCACAGGGCCGTCCAGTTCCAGAACCCTTCCCGAACGAGGATGGTCTTTATCAGTCCGGGCACGCCGAAGGAGAGCGTGTTGAGCATTCCGCTGTAGGAGGCGGCGGCCCCGAAGAGGTCCGGGTGCCGGAACGCGTAGTGCATGGCGCCGAATCCGCCGATGGACAGGCCGGCCACGGACCGCTGGGTGCCCGCCCGGTAGTTGCGTTCGAGGATCTGCCGCGTCTCGGTCACGTGAAAGGTTTCCCAATCGGGCTGGGAACCCAGACCGTAGTTCCACCAGGCCGTGTACATTCCGGCCGCGCCGTCGGAGGGCATGACGACCATCACCTCCTTGTCGGCGGTGAACTTCTCGACGTCGGTGAACTGGGTCCATGAGCGGTAGTCGGCCGGTTCGCAGCAGCCGTGCAGCAGCCACAGGGTCGGCCAGGTCCGGTCGGATCGGCTGTCCCAGCCCTCGGGGAGAAGGACCCGGACCATCGCTCGCCGGCCGAGTGCGGGCGAGCTGATCTCCAGGTCAAGGGTGCGGTCGTCGATACGGGTCTCGCGCACGACGCCGGCGCCGTCGTCGGCGCGCACGGACGCGGCGGCCTCCGCGGCGGGGGCGGCGCCGGGGGTGAGAAGGCTCCCGGCCAGTGCGGCGGCCAGGAGTGCCACGACTGCCGTACGACGTCCGCGCACAGACTTCATTGCTCGTTCCTTCCATGGGGGGCGGGAGTCACAGCGGGATGTTCCCGTGCTTGCGCTCGGGGAGCCGTCTGCGTTTCGAGCGGAGCGAGCGAAGCGCCCGCGCCACCTCGACGCGCGTCGTCGCCGGGCGTATGACGCGGTCGACGTAGCCTCGCTCGGCCGCCGCGTACGGCGACGCCGCCCTGGCCCGGTAGTCGTCCACCAGTGCTTGTCGGACCTGGTCACGGTCGCCTTCATCGGCCTCACGCAGAGTGCGACGGTGCAGGATGGCGACGGCGCCCTCGGCGCCCATGACCGCGATCTCCGCCGTTGGCCAGGCGAGGTTGATGTCGGCTCCCAGGTGTTTGGAGCCCATGACCGCGTAGCCGCCCCCGTAGGCTTTGCGGACCACCACGGTCACCTTCGGAACAGTCGCCTCCGCATACGCGTAGACGAGTTTCGCTCCGCGTCGGATGACGCCCGCCCGCTCCTGGGCCGCTCCGGGCAGGTAGCCGGGGACGTCGGCCAGGGTGAGCAGCGGGATACCGAAGGCGTCGCAGAACCGAATGAAGCGGGCCGCCTTCTCGGAGGCGTCGATGTCGATGACTCCGGCCATGTGGCGGGGCTGATTCGCCACGACGCCGACCGTGTCGCCCTCGATG
Source organism: Streptomyces sp. NPDC003379 (assembly GCF_053589195.1). NCBI lineage: Bacteria > Bacillati > Actinomycetota > Actinomycetes > Kitasatosporales > Streptomycetaceae > Streptomyces > Streptomyces sp. NPDC003379. Next base: position 134,900 of record NZ_JBSFRK010000008.1, read on the forward strand.
CGGGCGAATGCGCAGAGCATGTTGGGCGCGAAGCCGTCGTGCACTTCGAGGAATTCGCGGTCGTCGGCGAGGGTGGCGACGAGTTTGCGCATGTCGTACGACTGGTTGGGGTCGCCGGGGACGAGAGAGTCCAGCGCCCGGTCGGTGACAGTGAGCTCGTCGCCGGCGGCGGATGGGTAAGTGGGAGCGGCATCCACGTTGTTGGCCGGGAGGTAGCCCAGCAGGGTCCGGACCCAGTCGACGGCGTCGTGCTCGTCGCCGGCTCGGTAGTGGGCGTTGCCGGACACCGTGCTGTTGACGGCGGCGCCGCCGAGGTCGGCGGCGCTGACGCGTTCCCCGGTGACGGCGGCGACGACGTCGGGTCCGGTGACGAACATGTGCGCCGTCTCGTCGGCCATCACGGTGAAGTCGGTGAGGGCCGGGGTGTAGACCGCCCCGCCCGCGCAAGGCCCGAGGATCAGCGAGATCTGCGGCACCACGCCGGAAGCGGCGACGTTGCGCATGGCGATCTCGGCGTAGTACGCCAGCGACGCCACCCCCTCTTGTATGCGGGCCCCGCCGGAGTCGTTGATGCCCACGATCGGGCACCCGATGTCGAGGGCCCGGTCCATCACCTTGATGACCTTCTCGCCGAAGACCTCGCCGAGGCTGCCGCCCAGGATGCTGAAGTCCTGGGAGAACACGCAGATGGGGCGTCCCCCCACAGTGGCTTGGCCGGTCACCACGCCGTCGCCGTAGGGGCGGTTGCCCGACATGCCGAAGTCGGTGCAGCGGTGCCGGGCGAAGCGGTCGAACTCGCTGAAGGAGCCTGCGTCGACCAGCAGGTCGATCCGCTCGCGCGCGGTCAACTTGCCCTTGGAGTGCTGGCGTTCGACCGCGTTCTTCTCATTGACTCGCAGGACCTCCTCGTCGCGTGCGAGCAGGTCCGCGATGCCCAAGGAGGTGCTGTCGGGGTTGCCGTCATGCACGGTGGCCTCCTGTGACGCGTGTGTTCCGCTCCAGTTCGAAGGCCAGCCGTTGTGCGACGACGTCGATGTGGGGCGGATCGATCATGGAGATGTGGTCTCCGGGGACGTGTACGACTTCGAGGTCGGAGCAGGTGGCTCCCCAGCCCAGGGCGGTGTCCGTGCGCAGATAGCGTGGGTCCAGCGAGGTGGTGAGGGGGTGCGGTTCGGCGGCGCGGAAGAGCAGGACCGGGCCCGTGTACGGCTCCGGCCGGTAGCCCTCGGCGATGCGTGCGTCGACGTAGGAGGTGTACTGGTGGCGCAGGACGGCCTGTCCCATCTCCGGCACCCGCTCGCGGATGCGTGCCATGACCTGGTCGAACAGGTCGAGGTCAGTCCCGTTGCCGTTGCCGTTGCCGTTGCCGTTGCCGGGAACGTCCAGACCGAGCGGCACGCCGTAGGTGTGCTCGATGTGCTCGGCGAACCGCGCGACCCGGGCGAGGCGTGCCTTCTCGATGTCGTCGGTGGGCAGGGGGAGGATGGAGTCGATCAGGAACAACAGGTCGACCTCGGCCCCGGCGGCGGTCAGTTGCCGCGCGACCTCGTATGCCAGGCAGCCGCCGAAGGACCATCCCCCGAGCCGGTAGGGCCCGTCCGGGCGCAGGCGGCGGATCACGTCGATGTAGGCGGCTGCCTTGTCCTCCATGGCGTCGACGGTGTCGAGCCGCTCCAGCCCGTAGCAGTTCGCCGTCGGGCCGATCTGCTCGACAAGTGGCTGGTAGACCGTTGTGGGCCCGCCCGCCGGGTGGAACAGGAACAGCGCGAGGTCGCGTCCGTGGTCCGCGAGCACGCGTACCGGACCGTTGGTGCCCCCTTCGATGCGGTCGCGCCGGAGGTCGGCGATGGCCGCGATCGTGTCCGTGCCGGTGAGCCGGACCGGGCCGGTGCCGGGCAGACCGGCGGTCAACTCCTGCGCCAGGCGGGTCAGCTCCGACTCCCCGGCTCCTGCGGTGTCCAGCGTGACGTCGACGGTGTGGCCGTGGCCGCCGAGTACGCGACGCCAGTGCCGGGCGACCCAGCGCTCAGCGGTGTCACGCGGTCCTGGTCCCGGCGCCTTCTCGGTACTCGCCCGCTGCCGGGGCCCCGCTGTCGTGCCGGTGGCGAGCCGCTCGGCCAGTGCGGCAGCGAGTTCGGCGGTCGAGGCGCCACGCAGCAGCAGCGGGAGGGGAAGTGGCACCCCGATGTCGCGTTCGACGGTGGAGCGGGCCCGCATGGCGGTGAGCGAGTCAAGACCCAGCGACGTCAGCGGCACATCGGGATCCAGTGCTGCCACATCGACGCGCAGCAGCTCGCCGAACACGGCGAGCAGATGACCGGTGATCGCCTCCGGCGTGTCGTCGACGACCGGCCTCGTCGAAGACTGCGCCGGTGCCGCCCGCTCCACGAGGTAGGCACGGTCCGCCGCTTCGGGGAACAGGGCGCGCACGGCGGTCATGTCCAGCCGGAACACACCGACTTGGGGCACTCCCGCGGCCAGGAGCTCCCCGAGCACGGCAAACCCTTCGTCGGGGCTGAGTCGAGCGGCCGCGGACTCTGCCGTCGCGGCGGCGGCACCGATGCCGGACCAGGCTCCCCAGTGGACGGTCACCACCGGAACGCCCTGGGCCCGCCGGTAGGCGCCGAAGGCGTCGAGCCAGGCGTTCGCGGTGGCGTAGGCGCTCTGCCCCGGGGAACCGAGCAGGGCCGCGGCCGATGAGTAGTCCACCCACCAGTCCAGATCGAGCGCCTCTGTCGCCTCGTGCAGCCGCAGGGCGCCGTCGGCCTTGGCGCGCCAGGCGGCGGCGAGTCGGTCGTCGGTCAGGGAGACCACGGCCGCGTCCGCGAGGGCGCCTGCGGCATGGATCACGCCGCGGACCGGGATACCGTCCGCACTGCCTTCGGCGACCATGCGGCCCGCGGTGTCGGGGTCGGCGATGTCTCCGGTGACCACGGCCACCTCGATGCCCACCGAGCGCATCCGGCCGATGCTCTCGGCCGCGGCGGGCGAGGGGAGCCGGCGGCCTGCGACCACCAGCCGGGTCGCGCCCCGTTCGGCCAGCCACTCGGCGGTGGCCAGGCCGAGGCCGGTGAGGCCGCCGGTGATCAGGTAGGAGCCCGGCCGTACGACGGGTGTGCGCGGGGTGCCCGGCTCGGGCGCCCCGCCCCGCAGCCTGCGCACGTACCGTACGCCGGCGCGCCATGCGACCTCGTCGTCCGGCGCCGACACGAGGATGTCCGCGGCAGCCTCCGCGGCGGCCTGTCCGGTGGGCGCCGCCGGGTCGATGTCCACCAGGGTGGCACGCAGTTCCGGGTGTTCGAAGGCGAGTACGCGGACCAGCGCACGCAGCGCCGCCCGACCCGGGTCCCCTGACTGATCGTCGGTGGTCGAGGCCGCGCCCCGGGTCACCATCCACAGCCGCGGCGGAGCGTCAAGTTCGGCCAGGGTACGGACGACGCCCGCGACAGAGGCGACGAGTGTCCGGGCTGATCGCGGATCGAGCGGTGCGGAAGAGGCGCCGACGGCCAGGACGACGCTGTCACGGCCGGCGGCGTGGGCGGCGGCTTCGTGCGCCGGGGCCAGGTGCACCTTTCCCCCGCGTGCGGTGATCTCGTCGGCGAGCTCGGCCGTCCACGTGGCTCCGTGCTCGAGCAACACGTGAGTGCCCGCCCGCCGCAGCGGCTCGTCGTGCGGCAGCGGTGTCCAGACGGCGTGGTGGCCGAGCCGGTCGAGGCCCAGGGGGACTTCCCCTGCGGGCAGGGGGGCGCATTCGACGGCCTCAAACTCCGCCACCACCTGGTCACGGGCGTCGAGGAGTTGTACGTCTCCTCGGCGGACGGTCCCCTCTCCTGCCGGCGCGAGCCTGGCCCGGACCCGCACCCCGGCGGCAGCGTCACCCATCAGGCGCACCCTGCCGAACCGGACCGGTAGCCACGCCGTGTGTGCGGCCTCGTCGGCGTCGACCGCCGCGGCCAGCGCGTGCAGGCATGCGTCGGCCTGGGCGGGGTGCAGGTGGAACCGGCGCATGCGCAGGTGCTCGGGCACGGCGAGGTCGGCCTGGGCCGTGCCGCCAGAGGTCGTGGCCGTACGCAGCGCACGGAACGCCGGGCCGTAGTGCTGGCCGACGCCGTCGAGACGCGGGTAGAGATCGACCGGGTCGCCGTCGGGCACGGCGAAGGCGTCGGACCGGTTGCCCCGGGCCGGCACGGCGGTGGCTTCGGCCAGCAGGACGTGCCGGTCCCCCGCCGGTCCGTACACGCGCACAGCCAGTCCGGTGCCGGTCCGGCGCCCGCGCAGGCATACCCGTGCGCGCTCGGACAGCGGAAGCATGCGGTGCAGCACCACGTCGTGCACCTCGACAGGACCGAGCACCGACCGTCCGGCGGCGAGCATCAGCTCGATGTGAGCGGTTGCGGGCAGCACCGGTACGCCGTCGACGGTGTGATCGGCCAGCCATGGGTGGTCGGCGAGGCCGACGTCGCCGAACCACACGTGCCCGTCGCCGTCGGGTAGTTCGTTCCCCGCCTCCAGCATGGGATGACCGCCGGCGGGCCGGCTCGCCGGGGCGGGCGAGACCCAGTGTCTGCGGTGTTCCCAGCCCGGCGCGGGCAGGTCGAGCACCACTCGGTCGGGGTGCCGGGCGAGCAGGGCGCCGGGGTGGCCCAGGACGTGGGCGCGCGCCACCGCGGCGGCGAATCCCCCTGTCAAGCGGTCCGGGTCACGGCGTACGGTCGCCAGCGCGTAGGCGGCCGGCTCCCGGCCGGCGGCGGTCTGCTCGACGGCGATCGTCGCGATGGGGTGCGGGGATATCTCGACGAAGCCCCGGTGGCCGTCGTCGAGGGCGGCCGCGACGGCCTGGGTGAACCGGACCGGCCGGCGCAGGTTGGCCACCCAGTAGTCGGCGGCGAAGGCGGCCTCTCCGCGGGGGTCGTCGGTGACGCTGGAGTACAGGGGAATCGTGGGTGCGGCGGAGTGGATCCGCCCGAGGTCGGCGCGGAACCGGCCCAGCAGTGGGTCCACTGCCGCTGAGTGTCCGGCTCCGCCCACGTTCAGTGTCCGTGTCATGCCGCCGCGCGCGTCGACGTGGGCGACCAGGGCGGCGACCTGTTCGCGCGGCCCGCTGACGGTGCACTGTGCCGGGGACGCGTAGACGGCGACGGTGACGGAGGGGAACGTCCCACCCAGCTCGGCGAGTTCGGCCGGTGTCAGTTCGACCACGGCCATCGCCCCGGTGTCGGCGCCCTCGACACCGGCCAGCAGGGCGGAGCGGGCAAGCACCACCCGAAGGCCGTCACGGGCGGTCAGTGCCCCCGCCACGACGGCGGCGGCGATCTCACCGACGGAATGTCCGACCACCGCGCCGGGGGTCACGCCGTGGGCGCGCCACAGCTCGGCCAGCGCTAGCTGCATGCCGAACAGTGCGGGCTGGTGGATCCGGAAGCCCTGGGCCCCCACGTTGTCGCCCAGGGCTTCCGAGAGCAGGAATCCCGCCAGGTCGGCGTAGTCGTCGTCCAGTTCGGAGACCTTGCGGGCGAATTCCGGTTCCTCCTCGAGGAGTCTGGCGCCCATCGCCGGCCACTGAGACCCGTAGCCGGAGAACACGAACACCGGTGCCTTGTCCAGCACAGGGGAGGGCCGCGCGGTGTCCAGCAGTTCGTGGGGGCGACCCGAGGCGAGGGCTCTCAGGGCGGCCAGGACATCGGATCGCTCGGTGGCGACGATCGTCGCGCGGCAGGTGCCGTGGTCGCGGCCGTGGGCCAGCGCGGCGGCCAGCTGATCCGGCCTCACATCCCGCTCGGTCAGCCAGTCGGCGAGCGTTCGGGCGTCGCGGGCGAGCCGGTCGGTGGTCGGGGCCCCCAGCCCGATCACCGCCGGACGCCGCTGCGCTTGCCCGGCCGGTGGTGCGGCGTGCGGCCATTCTTCGACGACGAGGTGGGCGTTCGTGCCGCCGAAACCGAACGCGGACACCCCGGCGCGGGCATGGCCCGAGTAGCGAGGCCACGCGGTGGTCTCGGTGACGACCCGCAGCCGCTCCATGTCGATGTGGGGGTTGGGCTCGGTGTAGTTGCGGCTGGCCGGGATGCGGCCGTGGCGTAGGGCCAGCACGGTCTTGATCAGACCGGCGATGCCCGCGGCTCCCTCCAGGTGGCCGATGTTGCTCTTGACCGAACCGGTGAGCAGCGGTTGGTTGTCGGGGCGGTCGGCGGCGAGGGCCGCCGACAGGGCGGTCGCCTCGATGGGATCGCCGAGCAGGGTGCCGGTCCCGTGCGCTTCCACGTAGTCGACGGTGGACGGCGGGACCCCGGCCGAGGCGTACGCCTGGCGCAGCAGTCGCTGCTGAGCCAGCGGATTGGGGGCCGGCAGCCCGTTGGAGCGGCCGTCGGAGTTCACGGCTCCGCCACGGATCACGGCGAGAACCCGGTCCCCCGCCAGGCGGGCGTCGGCAAGCAGCTTGAGGACGACGACACCGCAGCCCTCGCCGCGGACGATGCCGTCCGCGGCGGCGTCGAACGGTTTGCACCGGCCGTCCGGGGCCAACGCGCCGGCGGCGGCGAACGACGCGCTCACCCCTGGTGTGATCAGCAGGTTGACTCCGCAGGCCAGGGCGGTGTCGGCCTCGTGGAGTGCCAGTGCGCGCGCCGCCTGGTGCACGGCCACCAGTGACGACGAGCACGCGGTGTCGATGGTCATGCTGGGGCCGTGGACGCCAAGGGCGTAGGACAGCCGGTTGGCCGTGATCGAGGCGGCCGCGCCCTGGCTCGACCACGCGTCGACCCTGGTCGCGTCGGCGAGGGTGAGCAGCGAGTACTCGGTGGCCGACAACCCGACATAGACGCCTGTGTCCGTGCCCCGCAGTCGCCCCGGCGGGATTCCGGCGTGGGCCAGGGCCTCCCAGGCGACCTCCAGGAGCAGCCGCTGCTGCGGGTCCATCACTGCGGCCTCTTCGGAGGAGATCCCGAAGAACTCGGCGTCGAACGAGGCGATGTCGGCGAGCACCCCTGCCTGTCGCGGCACGTCGTTGCCTGCCTGTGGCCAGCGCTGTGCGGGGACCTCGCCGACCGCGTCACGGGCCTCGAGCAGGAGCGCCCAGTACTCCTCGGCCGTGGCGGCGCCGGGAACCCGGCACGCCAGGCCCACCACCGCGATCGGCGGGAACTCGGCCGCGCGAGCCTCAGCCGCTTCCTTCGGGCCGGCGGCGTCGGCGAGCACCTTCGCCAGGTCGGTGACCGTGGGCGCGCTCCACAGCAGAGTGGGGGGCAGATCGCGCCCGGTCCGGCGGGCGATGGCGGCGGCGATGGCGACTGTCTGCCGCGAGGACAGCCCGCAGTCACGCAGCGGGCGGGACAGGTCGGCGTCGGTCAGCTCGTGACCCGACTCGGCGCCTACGCGGTTGCGTAGCCAGAGCAGCCACTCGCGCTCGTCGCGCGGCGCGGCCGTCACGACGCGCTCCCCAGGTAGCGTGCCCGGCCACCGGACCGGCTGATCTTGCCGCTGGAAGTACGGGGCAGCTCTCCTGGCTCCAACAGCACCATGTCGTTCAGGCCGATGCCGTGCACGTCGGCGAGCGCGGCCCGCACCGCGGTGATGATGTCGCTGTCGGTGGCTGAGCCCGGCTCTACGCCCTTGGCCCGCTCGGCGAGCAGGACCAGGCGTTCGCCGTCGCCGGTCGGGATTCCGAAGGCTGCCACCGCGTGCCTGCGTATGCCGGGGTGTGCCTGCTCGGCGGTGATCTCCATGTCCTGCGGGTAGTGGTTGCGTCCGTCGATGACCACAAGGTCCTTGATGCGTCCGGTGATGTAGAGGTGGCTGTCGACGACCACGCCGAGATCGCCGGTGCGCAGCCAGCGGCTCTCCCCGTCCTCGACGAAGACGGCCGCTGTCTCCCGAGGCCTGCCCCAATAGCCCAGGCCCACGTTCTCGCCGCTGACCCAGATCTCTCCCACGCGGCCCGCTGCCAGCGGCGCGGCCGTGGCCGGGTCGGTGATCCGTATCCGTTGGTCGGCAGGCAGCCCGCAGCTGACGAGCATGGCCACCGCCTTCTTGCCTACCGGTTCGACGGCGCGTCCAGCCGCGAGGGCGTCGCGGTCGAGGCGGATGACCCGCGGTCCTTCCCCGGCGGGGGAGGCAGACACCAGTACGGTCGCCTCGGCCAGCCCATAGGCGGGGCGGTGAGCCTGGGGCGGCAGGCCGCAGGCGGCGAACGACTCCCGGAACAGCTCGATGTTCCCGGGCAGGACCGGCTCGCTGCCGTCGACCAGCGCGACGACATGGCCGAGGTTCAGCAGCAGGCGATCGGGCTCGGCGACACGCGTCGCGGCATAGGCGTAGGCGAAGCTCGGAGCGGCGGTGATCGCGCCCGGGTTGGCCGACATCGCGCGCAGCCACCGGCCCGGGTCGGCCAGGAACGCCATCGGATCCATCAGCACCGACCGGGTCGCCGACACCACGGGGGCGGTGAGCCCGACGACCAGTCCCATGTCGTGGAACAGCGGCAGCCAGGAGACGTTCACGGTGTGCCCGGACCGCATGCCGAAGGCGTCGACGACCTGCCGGGAGTTCACAAGGACGTTGCGGTGGCTCACCATGACGCCGGCCGGGACCCGGGTGGACCCGGAGGTGTACTGCAGGTAGGCGACGTCGTCGGGGTCGGTCCATGCGCGTTCGGCGAACCGCTCACCGGGGGCGGGCAGAGCGTCGACCGCGACCACTCCGGCGTCGGACAGACCCTCGGTGCCCGCGAACTCCTGCACGGCGTGGACCTCACGCCAGGTGGTGAGCAGCAGGCTCGGCGCGCAGTCGGCGAGTACGGCGGACAACCTCGGCCACTGCCGGGCGTCACCCGGAGGGAAGAGCGGCACCGCGATCAGCCCGGCGCGGATCACTCCGAGGAACGACGCGAGGTAGTCGATCGACTGGGCGCACATCACGGCGACCCGGTCCCCCGCGGACGCCCGGGGCCGGATCCACGCGGCCACGGCGTCGACGCGTGCGTCAAGCTCTCTCCAGGTCACGGTGACAGCTACGCCGTCGCGGACTCGGGAGTGATCGAGGTAGGTGACAGCGGGTTCGTCACCGCGCGATTCGGCAGAACGGCGGAGCAGGCCGGACAGCGGCTCCAGGACCGGGGCGTCGGGGTCGGAGGTGGTGGTGAATTCGGCTCTTTGCAGCTTCATCGGACTCTCAGCAAGGATGGAAGGGACAGGGCGAGGAACGCGATCGTGGGCGGTCACGCGGGCACCTGCCTCGGCGGACGCGGCAGCGCCACCGCAGCGGCCGCGGCGACGGCCTGGAGCCCGGCCGCGACGACCAGCGCCGTGGCGTAGCCGTTCGCGGGACCCGCCGCCGCGTTGCGGGCCAGCACCAGGCCGAGCAGGGCGACACCCAGCGCGGCGGCCACCTCGCGTGCCGCGGTGAGCAGTGCCGCGACCGTGCCGGAGTCCCGTTCGGCGACGGTGTCGAGCGGGTGTGCCGTCAGCGGCGCGGTGCAGGCCGCCCCGACGCCCAGCAGCACCATGCCGGGCACCCGCGACAGCAGGTCGGGCGCATGGGCCGTGCCCGCGAGCGCCAGAAACCCGCAGCCACCCGTCAGGCAGCCCGCCACGACCGTCGCACGTACCCCGAACCGCTTTGTCATCGGCGCCACGGCAGGCGCGGCGACCACCACCGCGATCGCGATGACGACCAGCGGCAGACTCGCCGCCACAGGCCCTTGTGCGAGCGCGCCCTGATGGACCATCGGGGTGAAGTAGACGGCCCCGCTGACTCCGATCCCCCAGGGCAGCAGGACCGCGACCGAACCGAGCACGGCCCGGTTCCGTACGATCCTGCGGGGGATCAGTGGCGTCGCGCTGCGCAGGTCGTGGCGCACCAGCATCGTCAGCGCGGCCACGCCTGCTGCCGCCGACAGCCAGGACCAGCCGTGTCCAAGTCCCACGATGCCTGCCATCAGCGCCGTGCTCGCGGCGACCGCGAGCAGCGCGGAACCGACGGGGACCGGAGTGTGGGCCTGCTCGGGCCTGTCGTGCGCCGGCCTGCCGAGCAGAATCGCCGCGGCGGCCAGCGGCGGCAGGTGGGCCAGGAAGATCCATGACCAGTGGCCGTGCTGGGTGAGCACACCGCCGAGCCACGGCCCCAGGGCAAGTGCCGCGGCCAGGGCCGCGGTCCAGACCGCAGCACCCAACGCGCGGTGACGTGCCGGGAGTTGAGTACGCAGCAGCCGCAGAGCGCCGGGTACCACGACCGCGGCACCCGCGCCCTGCCCCACCCGTGCGGCCATGAGGGTGGCAGCGTCGGACGCCAGCGCCGCGGCCAGCGACGCCGAGGCGAAGAGAACCAGCCCTGCCCGCAGTCCTGCCGGTCCCCAGCGGTCGAGCAGCGCTCCCGTAGCCGGAAGCAGTCCGGCGAAGGTCAGCATGTAGGCGATGCCGAGCCACTGGGCGCCGGCGATCCCCAGACCGAGTTCGGCCTGAATGGATGTCAGGGTCGCTACGAGAAGCGTGTTGTCCGCGGTGGCCACGAACGCGACCAGTGCGATGACGGCCAGCGGGCGGCTGGAGGACGGGCGAGCGCGGGACAGTCGGGCAGTCATGGCGACACCGGAAGGGCCAGCGAGCCCGGAGAACCCGCGGGGAAGGCGATCGAACCGGACCGGTTGTTCAGGTCGGCGTACAGCAGATCCTGGCCGTCGACGACCAGGGTGATCCGGTCACCCGCAGGGAAGTCGTACGCGGTCGGCTGGAAGCGGAACTCCACGGTCCGGCGGGCGCCCGCGGTGGCGCCCTCCCAGCTGGCCGGGGCATGCCCGATCATGCGGCCGACACCATTGCCGTCCACGGCCATCAGGTAGGCGACCAGTGTGCCTTGGCCCGCACTGGGCACCACGTCGAGGGAGAGCCTCGGTGCGCCGCGTAGCCGGGTGGTCGTCATGGCGGCGGACCCGTGCCACACCCCGGCGGCCGAGCGGTCCACCAGCGGCAACAGGGTGGTCGGCGGATCGCCCGTGAGAGCCTCCAGCGAATAGGTCGCCAAGGGGACGCCGACCGCGGCCATCGTGTCGCGGCCCAGGTCGATGGTGTGCGCCGGTCCGGCGGCCGGCCGGGCGGCGAGGACACCGTCGTTACCGCCGCCGAGGTGCAGCTTCCGCGCGGGCAGGGTCGCCGACGCCCGGTCCGGATAGTGTTCCTCGGCCCGCTCCGGGCCGGGCCGCGGACGTATGACGACCCCTTGGCGCGGCCCCGGGCCGGTGCCCGCGACATGCGCGTCGAACCAGTGGTACACCGAGTCCCAGATCACCGAGCCCAGCCCCAGCAGGCCGGGAACCTCCACGGAGGCGTGGTCGCCGGGCTGCAGTTCGATGCGCTTGGGCCCGCTCAAGGCATCGAAGAGATCCAGTAGCGGACCGGGAGGGAACACCGTCTCGCTCCACGCCTGTCCGAGCAGGACGGCCGTGCCGTTGTCGTTGATGCGGTCGACCACGCCGATCGGGGAGCGCTCCTGCGCCCAGCGCATCAGCTCCTCCTCCGGCACGAGGCCGGGATCGATGAACCCGCGCAACATCCGGTCGGCGTCGGCGGTCAGGCTGCCGTTGCTGATCCCGGACCGGTACAGGGCCAGGCCGACCATACGGGCGCGGGTGTCACCGAGGATCAGTGAGGACAACAGGCCCGACCAGCCGCTGAGGGCTGCGACCGCGTCGATCCGCGGGTCGGCCGCGGCGCCGAGCAGGGAGACACCACCACCGTAGGAAGTGCCCACCACGCCGATGCGCTCAGGGTCGGCGGTGGTGGCGCCCAGCGCCCAGTCGATGACCGCGGACAGATCGGCGACATCCCCGGAACCGGCGACCTCGACACGGCCGGTCGAGCCGCCGAAGCCTCGCTCGGAGTAGGAGATCGCGACGTACCCGCGCTCGGCCAGCCTGGCCGCGACCTGCATGCCGTACAGCGCGTTGCCACCCCAAGGCGACGGGATCAGGACCAGCGGGTGCGGCCCCCGCGACCGCGGCTGCACTACGACCGAGCGCAGCGTCACACCCTTATGCCCGGGGACGTCTACGACACGAGTATCGAAGCCTCCTTCCGCCCTCGCGACGGGAGTTCCCAGTGAAGTGCTGACGGCCACGAGGACAGGCAGCAGAAACAGCACGAAGAGCCGCCGCATTTACCTTTGCCACCTCTTCCGGGAATGCGCACAGTTGGTAGCCGGCCGGTCCGTAGGCCGGGACGCGCGCGGCGCCCCGGCCGATGGCTCCGGCCGACGGCTCCGGTCAGACCGGGCAGGTGTTGCGGTACTCGACGAACGTGGGGTCCGGCGCGGGCGGCGGACAGAGGAACCGGGCGTACCGGGTGTCCTCGTCGACGAATCGCTTCAGCCACGACACCACGAACCGCGTCACCGTCGGGGTGTAGGAATTGGTCGTGAAGTGATCCGCGTTGCGCAGCTCCAGGTACGCCTTCTCGGCCGGGCTCCTCAGGTTCTGGTAGATCGGCTCGGCGTGACCCGCCGGCGAGGCGATCGCGTCACCGTCGGCACCGATGATCAGCGTCTCCGCCCGCACATTCGGGAACTCCTTGGTGGTGTGCCACGGCGCCAGCGGAATCGCCGCCTTCAGCGAAGGCCGCTTGTTCGCCGCGGCAAGCGTGCCGCCGCCACCCATCGAGTGGCCCATCACGGCGGTCCGGTCGGGGTCGATCCGGCCGCGGACGGGCGAAGACTCCACCATCCAGTCCAGCGCCGCGAGCAGTTGGTCACCACGAGGGTCAGGGAAGTCGCTGACCACGATGGGTTCCAGGGTGAGGACCACGAACCCGTGAGAGGCCAGCGTCGACCCGTACCAGATCTGGGTGAACTCCGGCTCCATGAAACCTGGAATCACCGCGACCGCACCGAAGGTGCCCTGGCTGGTGTCGGTCGGGTAGTGCAGCGTGCCCTTGTTGAAGCCACGGCCGAACTCCCCCTGCACGACCGTCGTGGCCGTGGCGAACGGCCCCCGCTCGGCCCGCACCGACTGCTCGGTCGGGTCGGGCCCCTTGGCGAAATCACGCGCGGAGATACTCGCGGCCGACACGTGCTCGGTGGCGAGAGCCTGCGGGCCGACCAGCGTGGCGGCACTCGTCGCCACTGCGGCGGCAAAGACCGCAAGTCTCGAAACGACTCTACGGCGCACGTCGAACTCCTCAACGCTCGGCGGAAAATGCGGAGTTCGAAAATTAAGTGACCGTTACGGCGTTGAGAACGGAGCTCGGAAAAGATCGCCGACCAGTGCCACGACCACCGGAGCGGACTGTCACGCTCGTGAGCGTCTTACCCGTATCCGAGCACCTGGGTCCGGGTTGCCTGGGTGTGGGTTGCCTGGGCCTGGCACTCGGCTGCGCCATGGCATGAAGGGGGTCTGACCGAGGAAGGCCCAAGATCCTCGAAGAGCGCGTCCTGCGGCTCCGTCGGTGCCGCGCGAGCTCTCGTGGACTTCGGTGATCTTCTCGGTCGGCTCCAGGTCACGGACCCCGGCCGAGGGCCGATAGTACCGTTGCGGCGGGCGTAGAAGGCGGTTCTGGAGACCTTGAGCATTTCACACGCGCGTTTGACGTTGTGGTTGCTCTGCTTCTTCGCCTCGACGAGCGGGTGCACGGTCACCGGGTCTCCATCGCGAACTCGAGGAGTTCGGCAGCCGCCATGCCCGCGGCCGCTTTGCGCGCAAGGATCTCCCCACACGTCGCGTCATCGGATAGACGTCGGCTCCCAGCAGCGCGGAGTTCGAAGGCGAACCGCGAGGCAACGTCACACACACGCCCCCCGAGTATCGCGGTGCCGGGGAGCCTCATCGACGCTGGTCAGCGCCGCCAGCTGGACAACTTCACGGCGAGGGCACCGAGGGGCATCCTGAGCGTGGCGCCTTTGCACGGGTGCCTGGGTAGGGGTCAGCTCGGCTGGTCCCCGGTGCGTCGTCCCGCGCGGGCAGCCCTTCTCGGTGCCCTGGTACGGTGCCGTCGGCGCCCGCTCCGAGAGTGACGATATGGCCGGGGTGGGTGTCAAGGCACAAGCTCACGCGGCCACGGTGGCGCCGCGGCCCTGCGGGGGTATCTCGCTGTGAGCGGACAAGCGCCAGTTTCGCTCACATCCGCAGGGCCGCGGACGTCACTCAGGTCGATCCGCAGGCGCGTAGGGCCCGCCAGGTCGCCTGGCCGGTCTGCCCATCGATGACCAGGCCGTGATCCCGTTGGAACCGGACCAGCGCATCGCGCGTTCTCAGATCGAACACCCCGTCAATGGGCCCGGGATCGTAGCCGCAGCGGTCGAGCAGGCATTCCAGCTCCTTGACCGCCCTGCCCTGGTCTCCCGGCTTGAGTGACACGGGCGGCCCGTTGTAGTAGCCGCAGCCCACGTCACTGGCGGTGGCTGGGGCTGGGGCTGACGGATGGGGCTGTGACGCGGCTGTCTGGACCGTCGCGGCGGTCAGGCCCGCTGTCAGCAGAGCAGCGGCGACCGCGGTGGCCGCCCTTCGGCCGTGGCTTGCCAGGTTCCCTCGCACCAGCTCCACTCCTCTTCCTCAGCGGTCCCGCAGCTCGCGCCACGTGTTGGGTCCGATCGCGCCGTCCTGGGTGAGTCCGCGGCTGCGCTGGAACCTGATGGTGGCGTTGTGGGTGTTGGTGCCGAAGTCACCGTCGATCCCTGAGGGTCCGACGCTGAAGCCCCAATAGACCAAGAGGCATTGGGCCTCGCGCACCGTGTTCCCTGTGCTTCCGCGCCGGATGGTGCGCGGCGTCACCGCGTCGTCGTAGCCGCAGTACAGCGCGAGAACCGATGCGTCCTGGTCGGCTATGTCCTGAACGGTATTCGCCGGGGCACCGGTTCGGGCTGCCGCGGGGGACGCCGTCGTGGCGAGGCCGGCGCCCGCCAAGGTCGCTGTGACGATCAGGGTTGCCGCCGTGCGGCGCAAGGACTTCATCGAGTGCATCTCCTTCGTCTTGGTCGGTCGGGTCGCTCGCCCCGGCCGTGCGGTTCGGCTGGCCGGGAGCACACTTGTCGGCGTCGAGGCCCAATCCGTAAGTTGAGCCCGGAGCCGTGAGTCGCGCACGGATCGGGGGTGGAGCGTGGTTCGCCGTCCGTGCCCGTCCAAGTCTGGTCAGATCTACCTCCGATCGGTACGTCTGTGCGCCTGGGCGCAAAAACCCTGTTCGGAGGTGGGCGAGTGCTACGGATCCACTTCACCGGCGAGGACCTGACGCGCCTCGTGTTCATGGGAGAACCAGATCCGCTGTGGGAGGTGTCGATCAGCCTGCACCGGCTGCAGCGCCGCGACGCGGGCGTTCTTTTCGGACCTTGGAGAACCCGCGTCCTGCCCAGAGTTCCGGCGGGCACACGGATGCTGTCCTTCCTCGCCCCCGCCCGCGGATACTGCGTGGACTTCCTGACCCCGACCCTGGCCCGGGGCGCGAGTCTGGCGGATCAGGCAGAGGACCTGCGAGCAACACCCACCACCGTTGTCCGCAACGATCTGCAGGAGTTCCGCCGACAGCATCCGGCAGTGCGGTTCCCCTCCTGGTCGTCCCGCCTGGCCGAGGGCGGGACGGAGGCCATGGACCGCCTGGCCCGAGCGGCGACCGACTACTTCGACGCGTGTCTGGCGCCCTACTGGGAGCACGTCAGAGGTGCGGTGGCGCAGGACCGGTTGCGGCGCACGACGCTGCTTGCGAAAGGGGGCTTGGAGGCGGCCCTGAGCACCCTGCATCCGTCGGCCCGCTGGAGGTATCCCGTACTGGAGCTGGACTACCCTGTCGATCGAGACCTCCATCTGCAGGGGCGCGGTCTCGTACTCCAGCCGTCCTTCTTCTGCCGTTACAGCCCCACCGGCCTGTACGACCCTGACCGGCCGCCCGTCCTCGTCTACCCCATCACGCACCAACCGGGCTGGACACACTCCAACCGTGCCGCCCCGGCCCCGGCGGCCCCTCTGATAGACCTGCTCGGCGGGGTACGAGCCCGACTACTACAGGCCACCGCAGACGGCACCGCGACGACCGGGGAACTCGCCCGCCTCGTAGGCACCACCCCGTCCAACGCCAGCCGCCACCTATCCGCCCTCCGCGAGGCCGCGCTCGTCTACAGTGGACGACACCGCAACACGACCCTGTACACCATCACCCCCCTCGGCATCGCCCTCCTCAACGGGCGGCAGCCCCACCTAACCGCCTGACGGATCTGCCCAACGAACGGCCCTGCCACGCATGCGGTGGTAATGGGCCGTGCTGCTGTCCAAGGAAGTTGTGGTGGCGGAAGAGGGCGAAGCCTGCGCGGCCGTGGCTCCGGCGCAACGTTCCCGGTCCCCGAACGCCCTGCGTGACCTTTTGGTTTCTCTGCCGATGCCGCGCTTCGCGGGACGGATTGTGCTCGCCGTGAACGTTTCCCCCTGGCCGCAACAACTAGCTACCGAGCCACTGCAATCCTCCCGCCCACTGCACCTACTGATCAGAAGAACCGCTCCTGGACAGCGCCGCACTCGCCGACCGCGGGCCAGCAGTCACTGATGAGGGCCTCCCCGCACCGGTATTCCGGCTTCACTGGCGCACGCGGGGGCCGCCTCTTGGCTTCGGTCGGTGTAGCCGTGTTATGCGGCTTTGGGGCCGCAGCGCATGCCGATGTACACGCATCCGGTGCCGTCCTGCAGCGTGGAGAAGATCACGGGCATGTGGCCCTCGCTGAACGCCGCGCCCACCCCTGTACCGGCGAAGACCGTTTCTGTCACCGGTATCAGTTCGATCTCCAGAGGTTCGGAGAAGTCCTTCATGCCGTCGACGAATTCGTACGTCATGTGTCCCTCTCCATCCCGTTCGGTCACGGAGATGATTACGCCCTCGCGTCGGTATGTGCCGACGAGCGGCGCGAAGTCGACCACGGGAGGCTTGGCCGGCGGGGTGAAGGCGTCCGGCATCGTCACCCCGGCCAGTTCTGCGAGGAGTTCCCGGTAGAGCGCCGCGTACAGCTCGCGCGCACCGCCGCCGTTGGTGAGCAGCGCGACCGCGACGCCCGCCGACGGGACGACGCGCAGATAGGCGTACTGCCCGATGGAGGCGCCGTCGTGGCCGTAGCCCTGGATGCCGTTCCAGTCGTAGAGGGTCCAGCCCAGGCCCCAGCCGTCGGCGCTGACCGACCACTTGTCGGGAGAGTCCACGACCCGGTGTTGCATCAGCGCGACGGTCTCCTCGGAGAGTACCCGGGCACCGTCCCGCGCCACTCCGCCCGCGAGGTGCATCTGTGCGAGCCGCGCGAGGTCTCCGGCGGTGGCGATGACCCGGCCGTAGGGGCCTGCTGAGCGCGGCATCAAGTCCCAGGACGGCGCCGGGTCGGGGTCCTGGCCCGGCTCGCCCAGGTGGCTCATCGCTGCGCGGAACCGCAGGGCCTGCTCGGGCAGGGTCATGGTGTGGTCCAGGCCCAGCGGGGTGAGGAGCAGGTCCTTCAGTGCCTCGTCCCAGACCTTGCCGGTCAGTACCTCGATGATGCGGCCGAGCACGTTGTACCCGATGCTGCTGTACGAGAGTGCCTCGCCGGGCGGGCAGTCCAGTGGTACGTCCTTGGCGGCCTCGACGTATGTGGCGAGGCAGTCGTCGCCGCGTCCGCTGTCATAGGTGAAGTCGCAGGTGAGGCCGCTGGTGTGGCTGAGCAGTCGGCGTGTGGTGATTGCTTTGGTCAGTTCGGAGTCGGCGGTTGAGAACTGCGGGAGTACGTCTGTGACGGGTGCGTCCAGGTCCAGTCGGCCCGCATCGGCGAGTTGCATGATCAGGGTGGCGGTGTAGACCTTGGCGATCGAGCCCATCTGGAAGACGGAGTCGGTTGTCGCCTCGACGTTCGTTCCGCGGTGGAGTATGCCGCTGGCCAGTTCATGGATGGTCCCGTTGGTGAGGATCGCCAGTGAGGCCGCTGGGACGTGGTGCTTGGCGCGCAGGGCGTCGAGCCGGGACTGCCAGTGGGCGAGGTCCAGATTCCGGCCCGCCGAATTGCGGGTTCCCCACTCGCCCTTGGCGTGCCAGTTGCCCTGCTCGTCCCAGTTCACGTTTTTCGACATGCTTACCCCTGTCCAGTGCGTACGTCGTCCTCCAGTTGCACACACCGTACGCATCTTGGAACGCCGTGCGCAAGTGGCGTACGGTGCGCCTCACCCTGAGGGAGCAATTACTGCCGCCGCGGTGCTTCCGCCGGGTCACCGGTTGGGTGAAGGACACGTGGCCGCAGCGCGAGAGACGACGTGTGGAACCGGCGCCCGATCAGTGTCCTGATCCAGGCCAGGGTCCAGGTCTGGTCCGGCCAGGCCGTGCGCGACCGGCCCCGCGGCCTGGCCAACTCCTGCTCCAGCACTGCGAACAGGGCCTCACTCAGGTTGGGACGCGCGGCCGGTCCCCGGGAACGAAGTGCCTGCGAGCCGCCGTGCTGCCAGGAACGGCGCCACCGCTGCACCGACCGCACACTGACCCGCAGTTGCTTCGCCACCACCCGGAACTGATTTGCCGTCAGGCCCGGGAGTGCCGAGTTCATTGGACGCCCGTCGCGCCTGTCGTCATTCGTTTGACGACCGACGACCGACGCCCTGTCGTGCGGCCGCAGCAGGCCACCGGTCGCCTCCTCGTAGTCCCGCTACAACATATGGCGGGCGAAGAAGGTCCCCACCCGGCGCCGCACTTCAGCGAGTGTCACAACCGGGTCGCCGGTGCCGATGAGCGTGGCACGCGCTGCCGCTGTCACCAGGCCGGCGCTCTGGAGCCGTGCGACGAGCGAGCCGTAGTCGGTAAACGCCCAGTGGTTCGCGTCGGCGAGCAGCACGCGGCGGCCGGGAAGGCGTGCCCAGGAGGATTCGATACGGGCGGCGCCCTCGAATCCGTCGGTGCGGAACAGCAGCAGCGGCCGGTGGGCTTCGACCGGCGTCGGGTACAGGTCGAGGTGGCCCTCCAGGTTCGCGACCGCGCCGACCCGGCGGTCGTGGTGGGCTGCGTACACCGCCGCCGTGCCGCCTGCGGAGTGCCCGTACAACCCGATCCGGCAGAGGTCCATGACCGGTGCGAGCGGCAGATCGCTGAGCCGGTCCAGAACCAGGCGGAGGTCCGCGATCCGGGTGTCGATCATCGTGCGGAAGGTCGCCGGGTCCGGCGGTCCGATCAGGACGGTCGTTCGCATCCCGGTCGGCAGTTCCACCTGAGAAGCATCACCGGGGTGGTCGACGAGGACGACCACCCGGCCGTGGCTCGCCAGGTCCTCGGCGAGGGTCGTGCCGAGCGTGCGGGAGTCACCGCCGCCGGGTGAGTACACCAGTACCGGCCGCCGCCCGGGCAGCGGCGGCGCCCCCACGTACCCGTGGGTGAGGACTGCGCCCCAGTTCACCGCTCCCGGCTCCGGCAGTCCCGGATGAACGTGCGGCGCGTACTCGGCGAACACCCCGGCCTCGTCCGGGGTGAGCTGCGGGGCCCGGGAGAAGCCGCGTACCGATCGGGCCGGGTACAGGACGGTCAGCATCAGCTCCCGCACGCCCCCCACCCACGGGTCGGTACGGGCCGGGTCCGTCAGATGGACCGTCTGCATGCCTACCGGGTACGGGCCGGCGGGCGCGGGCAGGCGGAGGAACGGGCCGCCGGCGGAGGCGGACGCAGCCGTGGGCAGCAGGGCGGCGGCACTCCCGAATAGGGTGCCTTTCAGAAGAGTGCGTCGAGAAGTCATACGAACATCCTTGGGGCGTGGGCCGTAACGGTGCGAAGGTTCAGGCCCTGGCCGAAAGGCTGGCCCAGGACGAGGAGTTGTGAGGGTGCTGCGAATCCAACTCACCGCGCAGGACTACGCCCGGATCCGCTTCGCACCCCGCCCGGCGCCGCTCCAGGAGCTGCACGCCGCCCTGACGACAGCCGTGGCCCAGCATGGCGGGCCGCTGTTCGCGTCGTGGCGCGGCCGTGTCCTGCGCTCCCTCCCGGCCGCAATCGACCCGCTCGCCGACCTGGTTCCGGCGGGCCGCCCGCCCTCCTTCCTCGACGTCCTCGGCGACACCATGGCCGACGGCTTCGAACAGATCCGCGCCACCAGCCCCGGTCTCGTCCGCTCCGAGCTGGAGCGGGTCTACGGGGCGGCGCCCGCCCCTCGCTGGATCCGCGGCCTGCACGCGGGCGACGAGACGGCCTGGCGCACCCTGCACCGCGCCCAGCAAGCCGCGTACGAGAAGGTCCTCGCCCCGGTCTGGTCCGTCGTACAGGAGCTGCACCGCGAGGAGTTCACCCGCTACGCCCTGACGGTCGCCGAGCACGGCGTGGCCGCCACGCTGACCGGCCTGGCCCCGGGCAGCCGACTCCACGAGGATGTGTGGGAATGGCCCGGCGCAGCGCCGGACCGCGACGTCTGCCTCGAGGGGCGCGGCCTGGTTCTGCTGCCCACCTTCCACCACCCGGCGGGCCCACTTCTTCAGGACACCCCGGGCCATCCCGCAGTCCTGACGTACCCAGCCGGTCCCGGGCTCCCGCCCACTGCGGGGCGCCCGGTCGTCGTCGCCGAGACTCTGGCCGCCGTCCTGGGCCGCACCCGGCTGGACGCCCTGCGCCTCCTCGCCGAGCCTCACACCACGACGTCCCTGGCCCGCGCCCTCCACGTCAGCAACGCGACGGCCTCGTCCCACGCGGCGGCGCTCAGATCGGCAGGCATGGCGACGACGACCCGCACAGGCCGCTCGGTCACCCACCAGCGCACGGCCCTCGGCACGCTGGTTGCGGGCGACTGACCGCCGTAGTTCCCCACAAGACAGACAGAGTGGGTCGGCCCGTCGCCACCGGCGACGGCCGTCCACCCGCCCTGGCGGGGCAGGCTGCCGTGCTCGGGGACTCGGCCTGACCGCACCGCCCCCGGCCTCGCCCGGTCAGGCCGCGGTCCTGAAGCCCTCGGCGCGTAGGGCCTGGTCGCGGAGCCAGGTCCTCCGGGTCGATCTCCCAGCACTCCTCAAGGAGCTGGCGGACGATCTCCGCGATGTCCAGGGCGTTGTGGAAGATCACCGCTTCTCTGAACAACGATCGGGCCTCCGCTCAGGAGGACTGGCTGAGGGGAGAGGCCGTTCCCCGCCCCCCTCGCCTGTCAGTAGACGCCGTGCTGCTTGAGCCAGTCGTCGTCGAGGAACGCGTTGAACTCCACCTGCCGCACGGGCCCGGCCGGCGATCCCGGGGCCGTCGTATCCCCCACCGGCGCCGTCCACGGCGTCAAGGACCTGGACGAACGCGCGCCACTCCCCACCCGACATGGTGTGCAGGGTCAGCGCATCCCGTGCGTGCCCGGCGGTGTCCGGCTGTGCCGACTACTGTCCCGCTTCCCGGGGCCGCCGCTTGCGCGGCACCGATTCCAGAACGAGGTCGTAGGAATAGCCGACGAGGTCCTTCACCGTCCCTGTGGTGATGCCCTGACCCGCACTCACGGAGATCCAGTGCCGTTTGTCGAGGTATCGCCCCGGAGCGACGCATTCGTGCTCCTGTTGCAGGGACCGCGCGCGGTCAGGCTCGGCCTTGACGGTGATGATCTGCTCGTCGGGGTCGTCCGTGACGATCAGGAACACCTTCCCCGCCACCTTGTAGACGTCCAGTTTCTCGGTGAACGGGCGACCGTTGCTGACACCGGGCAGATTCCCCGCGGTACTGCGCGCAACGTCCTGGAGCCGCTTTCCGGTGATCGTCATCGTCGCGCAGCCTGGGAACGGGTGCCGTACGTTTCCGGATCGACCGGCTGGTTCGATCGGGGAAGGTTGCCGACCACGAGCCGGTAGGACTCGGTGACGAGCTCCTCGACCAGCTTCTTGTCGATCGAGTCGCCGGCCTCCAGCGTGATCCAGTGCTTCTTGTTCATGTGGTAGCCGGGGGTGACGTCGGCATGCGTCTCGCGCAGGGCCTCACCCTCACCCGGCTCCGACTTCAGGATCACGACCGGTTTGCCCGGCACGCTGGTCATCAGCATGAACACCTTGCCGTGCACCTTGAAGACCTCCCAGTCCGGGCCGAAGGGATGCTCCAGCTGGGCTCCGGGAAATCCCTCCGCACAACCGGCGGCGAACGTCTGCAGGGTCGCTCCGTTCATGAGCGTCTTCCTTCCTGGGGGAGGCGAGGGGCGGGGAGACCGACCAAGGACAGTGGACGGCGCGCCACGTGATCGCGGCGGTACACCCCCCATCCTTTCCCCGAAGCGGGCAAAACGGGCAGTAAACTGCGGACACGTGATGGTCGCCAAGCGACACCCCGGGCGTTCTCCAGGAGTCGGACGCAGCGGGCAGGCCGCAGTTCCGCTGTACGGTTTCCAGCCCCCGGTCGGTACTCCGTACGGCCTTGAGGTGAGTACCGTCGAGGACTTCTTTGCCGAGCACGACGACTGGCCGTGGAATCCGCCGGGCACTGCCCGCGGTCCGTTCATCCCGTTCGAGCCGGATGTGCTGCCGTCCGGCACAGCCCACCTGCTGGCCCCGCTCACCGAGCACGGGGCCCCTGCCGTTCTCAGCCCGGACCCCGATGACGCGGCCTGGCTGCGGCAGACGGCGCTCCAGCTCCTGGACGAGCACCGCGCTCTGGGGCGCCGCCGCCTCGATGTCCACCACGCCCTGCGGCGCAGCCTGCTCGAGTCGCTGCTGCTGCGCCTTGCCCACTCCCCGGACCTCACCCCTACCGGCGCGGCGGCCAGTGGCGCGGGCCGTGGGGACACGTACGCACGGTTCCTGGACGCCCTGGGGCTGCACTTCCGGGAATCGCACCGGGCCGTGGACTATGCCGGGCTGCTCGACTGTTCGGTTCGCACCCTCAGCCGCGCGCCCCGGGACGCCACCGGCAAGGGGGTGCGTGAGGTCATCGACGAGCGGAGGCTGCTCGAAGCCCGGCGCCTGCTGGGAGGTGCCGGTTGGGACGCCCGGGCTGTAGCCATCCATCTCGGCTTCACTGATCCCGCGAACTTCGGCCGCTTCTTCCGTAGCCACACCGGTCTCACTAACCGGCCGCCTTCGCGGCCCGCGAAACAAAGACCGGCATGTGAGGCGGGCGCGGCACAAGCCCGCACCTACGCTGTCGGGGCTGTCGGCGACCTGGCCGGGGGTGCCGGTGGCGGTGATGCGTCCGCCGTGCACGCCACCACCGGGGCCGAGGTCGATCACGAGGTCGGCGTTGGCGATCGTGTCGAGATCGTGCTCGATGAAGACGACGGTGGCCCCGTTGTCGACCAGGCGTTGCAGCACACCGAGCAGGACGCGGACGTCGAGCGGGTACAGGCCGACGCTGGGTTCGTCCCCGCACGAACAAGGCGTCGTGCTGGTCGCGGTCGAGTTCGGTGGCGAGCTTGAGTCACTGCGCCTCACCGCCGGGCAGGGCGGGAGCGGCCTCGCCGAGCGTTGCGCCGCCTGAGTGAGGCGGCGCAGGGTGCGAGTGGACAGCGCCTCCGGGTGTGGGTCTGGACGACCTGGTCGACAAACTCGCCGCGCACTACAGTCGGCCACCTGAGAGCGGTGTACAGGGGTGTACAGGGTGGTGGTGCTGATATGCGCATGCCGCAGAATCGACTGCACCTCCACCAGGGTGAGATTCGGGTCGCGGGCCATCCTGGTGGCCGCGGTGTGCCTCGCATCATGGAGAGTCCAGTAGTCCAGTTCATGCCCAGATGCTCGTGCTCGGTTGCCCGCTGGAGAATACGGCGGGCCGCCCAGTAGGTCAGCGGCCGTACCCGGCCACGGCGCGTGCACCAGGCCGGCTCGCCGTCACCGGGTAACCCGACCTCGTCAAGCCAGACACTGCGCCGTGGGCGCTGTGCCCGTCCACTACCGAGGCCGACATCGTGCGCGAGTGGCTGACGTGGGCGTCGGTCGGGATGGAGCGGATGGTCTTCACAAGGCTGGACGACGCCTACCGGCCCTCGGCGGGGGGCTGGCAGGAATACAAGGTCGCGAGACAGCGGGGCGGACGGCCACCCGGACAGTGGCCGCCCGAGCGCTGTCACAAGCTGAGGTAGAAGCGCACGGTCGTGCCGTCGTCGCCCGTGTGCACGCGCACCAGGTCGGCCACCTCGTGGACCAGCATCAGGCCCCGGCCGCCCAGCTGGCCGCGCTCCGGTGGGCGGCGGCCGGCCAGCGGATCGGCCATCCGGCCCGCATCGCGGACCTCACACACCAGCTGCCCCTGCTCGGCCCAGACCGCGAGTGCCCCGCGGCCTCCGCCGTGGACCACGCTGTTGGTCGTCAGCTCCGCGACCGCCAGCTCCACATCCATCAGCCGCTCCCCGGCCAGGCCCAGCCGCATCGCCTGAACGAGAGCGAACTGGCGGACCGCCGGAAGGTCCTCATCACCGTAGGAGAAGGCGGCGGCGTCCGGTGCAGGCGGCGCGAGCGCCTGGTTGTACCGATCGACGACCGCCTGCCAGTCGTAGACGTCGCTGACCGACTCACGTCCATCCCCGCTGATGACGGTCGGGTGGGTGATCTTCGCATCAGCAATGATCTCCGGGTCCAGCCGCACCTCGTCGTAGGGGCACAGGATCGTCACTGCCCGGCCCTCGAACGCGGCGTTGATCAGCGCCTCGTGCTGCGCGCACGCCGGGTACTCCACCGCGCTACGTTCGGCCCAGATCGGCTCGCCGATGATCCGCACACGCCCCTTCGGGTGGGCGTCGGCGAACCCGCGCAACACCTTGGGGATGATCCTCCCCGGGTTGCGGCCGACCTCGGTCATGTCCAGGAACAGGATGCCCTCGGCGTCCCCGCCCAGACCTACCTTGATCAGCTCCAGATTGGGGCCGGGCACCGCCACGGCCATCGGCTCGCCGTTGGTCAGGCCCTCGCGCAGGAAGGCCACCGTCTGCCGCGTGTACTCCTGCTCGGTGCGGTAGAAAAGGGCAGGGTGCACGAACGCCTCGTGGGTGGTCACCGTGCTCATCACAGAGCCACCTCGATCCGGTCCAGGCCCGGCCAGAACATCTCCAAAACCCGCGGCAGCTGCGGCGGGGGATTCTCGACCACAACCCTCCCGTCGGGCAGCTTCATGGCGGTGACCGCCAGCGCGGTCACCCCGGCCACGTCGACGAACGCCACATCCGACAGCTCCACGTACGACACACCCGCGTGCTGCCGGGCCAACTCGGACAGGGCCTGCTCCCAAGACGGGCGAGTGAGGGCGCTGATCTCACCGCGGGCTCGGATCCCGGAACGACCGGGCAACGGGCTCACCTCCAACGCGGCCCTCCCAGGCTTCGCCGGGGCGGGCCCACCCACCACATGTGGGGCATCCACGCTCCAACTCCTTCACAACAAGCCGCCTGCCGACCGTCCCGGCACGGCCAGAGGAAAAGCTCCTCGGACGGGGGCAGTGTATCCAGGTGACAGACACGCCTGGTTCTGTAGGTGGGAGCGAGCATTATCGAGGTTTCGGACAGTGCTCGGGGAGCGCGGAGCCCGCACATGTCGATGGAGAACCAGCAACGTTCGAGGGGACGGGACGTTGACGTCGGCCGCAACAGGCCTTGAGGTGTGAGTGTCACGGGCGAGGCGACGCGCGGTCGGTGACGACGCCGCCCGCCGACGGGCGTTGAGCCGGACACGTGTGAGGGCCCGGGCTGTCATGGCAGCACCCGGGGCTTCGTGCGTCGTTCCCGGTGCGATGAGCAGATCTTCACTGGGGTGCTTCTATGCGCGCCCTGCGACCCGTGTTGCGCAGCCGTCCACGTCGGCGTGGGGATACGTTGCTCGCTGCCACGCTAAGCGGATGTCGATCTCACAAGTCCCAAGCGGTACACAGGGCGGCGACCTGATGGCCACCGTCACCGCGCGGCAGCTCACCGAGGCGAGAGTTTGGCATCAGCAGGGCACACGCCTACCGGCTCATCCGCTTCGCGCGCACGCCCGCAGCCCTCACGGCCGGGGTTGCGGCAGCGGGCGTGTGGTCTCCCGACGAAGAGCCATCGGCAACCGTCTCCTTGACTTCGGCGTGCCTGAGCGGACGTTTCGTGAAGTCCATGGAGAGGCTGATGCTCTCGCTGCCGAGGTCACTCGGCGGTCGCGGAAGGCGCACCAGGAGGGCCCGGTCGACTCCGACGCCGTAGAGATGATCGTCCGCTGACAGGCACCTTTCCTGGCAGATGTTCTTGACCGTTTGACAGGTGAGTCCGACCGGTCATAGCAAGTGGGGAGCCGAGGCCACTTCTCGGAGAGGGCTCGGACGAGGCGGGCGCGGTTCTGGACGCAGTGCACCGGGCCCTCAATCGTCACGGACAGCCGGCCTTCCGCCTCGCGCAGGACGACGTCGGCGGGCGCCCGGGGGCCGCTGTCCTTCCGCATCTGGGCGGCGCGGCGGCGAACGTCGGAGGCGACGGCGCGGGCGTGGCCGGTGAGCTGGAGCGCGATGCTCGTAGTCGCGTTCAGCCAGCGCTTTCGGGCCGCCGGTCCACGCCAGGACGGCCTTCACCAGGCACTCGGACTGTTCGCGATCGAGCGGGAGCTCCATCTCGATCAGGCCGTCGGGGTCGTACAGGATCGTGTGCGTGCTGGTGTGCATGGCGGGCCTCGCTGCTGGGACGTCCTCGCGCGGGTGGCCGACGCTCGCCGCTGGGGGTCCTCGCCGCTGTCGGCGCGGTCGTCCTGGTCCTCGGTCCGCGCGGGCGAGCAGGGCCGGGCGGGGCCGGGCCGGGCAGGGGGACTCGGCGGATCGTGCTTCATCCCCACGAAGCCCCGGGGTCAAGGCCCGCGCCTCCTGCCACGCCCCGGCCATAAACTCCCCCTCCCCCATCGCCATCGTCCCAACAAACTCAGGACAGTGGGTTTGCGACCCCCCGATGGAAACCCATATACCCTATATGTGGGGGTATCCAGCTATATCGAGCGGCTAGGAGACTGGCCTCCGCCCGCACCGTCCATTGCTGGGCCGGGGAAGAACGGGCCGCTCATCCGGGGCCCGGCCGACACAGGGGGCTCAGGCCGCAAATGCCGTGGTGGGTGGCGGCGCCCTGTGGACGCTGGTTGGGCATCGCTGTCCCCACGCCGCTCGCCAGTGAGGAGAGACCTATGACGCAAGGACTGGTCGTGATGCCCGGCGAAGGAGAACGCGTCGGAACCGACACCATCAATCTGATCTTCAAAGTCACCGGCGCGCATGCACAGCACGCTTCGGTGTACGAGAACATCGTCGTTCCCGGCTTCGATGTGGGCGCGCACCTGCACGACCGGATCGAGGAGTGCTTCTACATCCTGGAGGGCGAGCTCGAGGTGTTCGCCTTCGAGCCGCAGCACCGTACCGGCGAGGACTGGGGCGCCTGGCAGGCCGAAGACGGGCAGCGCCCGGTCCGGGCCGGCACCGGAGCCTGCGTCTACGTTCCGCCGGGATGCCCGCACGCCTTCCGCAACACCGGCGACGCCCCCGCCCGCTTCCTGGGGATCACCTCCCCGCCGCCCGAGCACGAGCTCTACCTCAAGGAAGTGGCGGGCATGTTCGCCAGGGGCGGCGACGTCAGCCAGGAAGAGATCATCCGGGTGCGGGAGGCATACGACACCCACCAGCTCACCCCTCTGAAAGCCCCCTCGTGAGCACCGCAGCCCGCCTCCCGACGGACCACGTCTACCGCTGAATACGTGCCCGTGCCAGGGCAAGCGGGGCACGGGGAGGGGCGAACGGCCGGACAGCGGGGCACGGCGAGGGGCGAATGGCCGGACACGGGCCCGTGGACGGTGACAGGCCACGCTCGAGAAAGCGTGCCGCTGCCGGAACTCCCCGCCCGCCACTTCGGCAACCAGGAGCAGGCCGCTGCCGGTCTCGGCCGCACCCGCCCACGCGTCGACAGCCGAGCCCAGCGCGGCGGCCCGGCCTGGGCGGCGACCGGCCAGCCGCCGCCGTCATCCGGTTGTCCGCCCCCGGCACGGGCACCCGCACCGGCACGCGGTGACATCAGGCACCGAGGGAGGACTGCATGCGGTGCTTCGCCTTCGCCTGTACCGGCTTTTTCCATGCCGACGTCGCTCCCGGCGCACCGACCGTAAGCCGACGGACGGGGCCTTCGGGGCCCGGCCAGGGTATGCCAGTCCGCAGGGACGTTCGTCGGTGCGTGCTGCCGGCAGGCGGCCGCCGTGCGCCATGACGGAACACCACAGGCACCGGAGGGGCAATCCGGCAGACTTCCCCGTCGTCGTGGCCGGGGCGGGTCCGGTGGGGCTGATGACGGCCGCAGAGCTGGCGCTGGCCGGCATCCAGGTGCTGGTGGTGGACAAACGGCCCGCGCCGGCACCCCATCCGCGGGCCCTTAGCCTGCACGCGCGAAGCTTGGAGCTGCTGGACCGGCGCGGGCTGGCCAGCCGCCTCGTCCAGGAGGGCAGGCGCATGCCGTGCGGGCACTTCGCCGCTCTGCCTGTCGCACTGGACTTCTCCGTTCTTGACACCCGTTTCCCGTTCATGCTCGGCCTGCCCCAGACCCGGCTGGAAGAAGTGCTGGAGATGCACGCGCGCGCCCTGGGCGTGACGATCCGGCGCTCCTGCGAACTCATCACCGCCCTCCAGCACGCCGACCGGGTCGAGATCACCCTGCGCACGCCAGGCGGCAGCCTGCGCCGACTGCAGGCCGCCTACTTGGTCGGCTGCGACGGCGCCCACAGCACCGTGCGCGCCCAGGCGGACATCGCCTTCATCGGCCGCCCGGACCGTGCCGTCTCACTCGTCGCCGACGCGGTAGTGGATCGTCCTCCCCCACCCGGCAGCGTGCCGCGCAACAACGCCCGCGGCGTGCTGCTGCTGCAGCCGGTCACCGGCCGACTCACCCGCATCGTGGTCGTCGACGAACACGGTGCCCGCACCCCGCCATCACAGCTCCTGGCGCTGGATGACATCCGTGCCGCACTGGTGCGCGTCTGCGGAAACGACCTGGGCATCCACAAGCCTCAACGCCTGGCCGTGGTGGGCGACGCCTCCTACCAGGCCGCGCACTACCGCGCGGGCCGGATCCTGCTGGCCGGGGACGCCGCGCACGCCTTCTTCCCCGCCGGAGGCCAAGGCCTCAACATAGGCCTGCACGACGCCTTCGACCTGGGCTGGAAACTCGCCGCTCAGCTCCACGACCCCACCGGCAGCGCGCTGCTGGACACCTACGAAAGCGAGCGGCTGCCTGCCGGACGCCAGACCCTGCACAGCACCCGGATACAAAGCCGCCTCATGACCGACTTCACGCCACCCGGGATCGCCCACAAGCACGCCTACGAACACCTGCTGACCCGGCCCGAAGCCAACCGGGCCATCGCCCGCGCCGTCGCGGGCCTGGCCGTCTCCGCCCGGAGAACCGGGCGTACCCGGTGAAGCCTGCCGACGAGTTCCCCCACGCTCTCGTGGCAATCGCCGACCCCGACGGGCCAGGGCGATCGCAAGGTTGCGGCGCATCGGCGCCTTCGACACGCTCACTGGTCCCTGAGCAGAAGACCGCTGGTCGCTCGTGCGGGAAGTACCGCCACTTGGTCTGGGACCTCGCAGTGAAGCCCGCGACTGGGAGTTCATCGGGCTGTTGCTGCCGGTCGGCAGGTTCGGCCCGTACTCCAAGCGGCTGCATGCGTTGGCGTGACGCGGGCGTCTCTGCGGCCCTGCTGGAAAAGGCCTACTCATCCCTCGCCAACCGCGCCCACCTGCGCAAACGACGCATCCAGACGGTGACCCCGCAGCAGAAGGACCAAGCCGCCAACCGCAGGAAGAAAGGCAGCCGTGGCGGCAGGCCCGTCACCCACAACACCGGTCTCTACCGCGACCGCAACAGGGTCGAGCGAGCCATCAACAAGATGAAGGACTGGCAAGGCATCGCAACCCGCTACGACAAGAAGCCCGAGAGCTACCTCGCCGGACTTCATCTCCGCGCAGCGATCATCTGGGTCAACAGTCTCCTGAAGCCTGAAGCCTGAAGCCGATTGACCACTGCTGAAGACAGTCCGTCGCCCCCCACGCGTGGTGGGCAGCACCGGCTCCCCACCACGCCCCTTCTCTGGCCAGCCGCTACGAGCGGCTCGGCGCCGTCCGGGCCGTCGCCTGTGAAGTCCTACAAAGAGCGCATCGCGCAGTTCCTCGCCGACCCGCTCAAGGTCACCGTCAACGTCAACGTCAACGGCATCGCCACCGTCGCCAACTCCCCCGACCTCACAGCTCTCGATCGACGCCTGGCCCAACTCGATGCCGCGACCGCGCCCGCCCCATGCCTCTGGCTCGGGATGCTTGCATCGCTTGGCCGATTCTGGATCGTGGGCGGGGGCGGACTTCCGTAGGCTCGGCAAGACAGGACTCGCCTGTCTCACGAGTAGCCCTGGGGGTTGGCGTGCTGTACGCATTCGCCTTTGAGCGGGTCGGCGTCGTGGTGAGCGACCTCTACTTCGTCAACCCGAATCCGCTGCACGGGCAGGATACCCCCGAGCGCGGCGTGCGGCTGGAGATGCGAGTCTTCGAAAGCGGCGAGTTGCCCGGTTCCATCTACGCAGCGCGCCCGATCACCATCGGCTGCCCGCTGTGGCGGGTAGACCTCCTCCAAGACGCGGACGCCGCCCCGAACACCTTCGACCGGACACACCACCACCCCGACATCGTCGGCTGGGAACCCGGCCCACGGACGTTCGTCGAGGAGTTGTCCAACGAGCCGCTGGCCTGGCTGACCGGCAAGCTGACCGACATCCCCAGCTTCTTGAGCGAGGCCGGCATCTCTCCGGACGAAGTCTCGGCGGCGGACGCAGACAGTCTTCGCTCAGCGGCGCCTGAGATCGTGGACACCGTCCGCCGCTTGCTGGAGCGCGTGTGGGCCGGGGAACTTGGCCAGCCCAAAACCGGTGTGGATTCAGATGCGGTAACCAGCATGAGGGCCAGTTGGCTCTAGTGGAACTC
Organism: Streptomyces sp. NPDC003379; assembly: GCF_053589195.1. Classification (NCBI taxonomy): domain Bacteria; kingdom Bacillati; phylum Actinomycetota; class Actinomycetes; order Kitasatosporales; family Streptomycetaceae; genus Streptomyces; species Streptomyces sp. NPDC003379. The sequence goes on from NZ_JBSFRK010000008.1 coordinate 165,727, forward strand.
GGACGGTAGCCCGGCTTCTCGGTCCGCGTCAGGTCGTACCGCCGTTTCGCGCCGGTCCTCATATGCCGACGAGCATGGTGGTCACTCGGGCTCGATGCAGAACTGGCGGGGCACCGCGCAGTGGGGTCCGCGAGATTCCTTGAGTCGCCTGGCTGTCGAGGCGTACGTCGAGAGCACCGGGCAGCGTGCTGTCGGCCCGCAATCCCGTGGGGAGTTGAGAGGCGTCGAGACCGTCGCGGTGAGCAATGAGCGTGCCCAGCTCGTGTCGGCTCACAGCGTCAGGTCCCGCGAGGTGGTGGACCAGCCGCATCGGAGACCGCCAGCTCCAAGAGAGCAGCGGCCAGGTCGGCGACGTGCACCGGGCAACGGACATCGTCGCGGAACAGGACGCCGTCGCGTGTACGGGCGGCGAGTTCGTGCACGACTCTCTCGTGCGACCTTGTGCCGTGATCGCCCAGTCGGCAGCCACACTCGACACGTTGAGGACGAGTTGCGGCCTCACCTCGTCGATCACGGCTGAGACGCTCTCCGCGTCCCGAAGGTCCAGCGGCCACCAAGCGGTTGGGGAGACCCCGCTCGGCTCTGTCGCGTACGTCGCGTACTTCGCGTACTTCGCGGCCGTCCTGTGCCCCGCAGCTCCCGCCTGCGACTCCGTGGACGACGGCGCATGGCTCTGTGATCCCGACAGTGTCGGCCCGCGTCTCAGCAACCTCAAAGTCCCCGAGCCCAAGACAGCAAAGAACCGGCTCCGCATCGACGTCCGAGTGCCAGGACACGGCAGTTCCGACGAGCGATGGGCACGGATCAAGGCGGAGTCCTCCGAACGCCTGGTGTAGGGGGGTGGGACCATCCTGGAGACGTTCGACGGACACCACGTCCTGATGGCCGACCCGGAGGGCAACGAGTTCTGCGTCGGCGCAGCCTCTGCGTGATGGGCCGCCGGGGACAAGGTCCGCTCCCCCAACGCGACAAGGCCGCTTGGTCACATCCTCCGCCGGACAGGCCCTGGTCTCCGCTCACCGAGGGAGCGTCACAGGTCAGTGGATTGAGCACAGCTAGTCACCCCTTCGCTGCCGCTGCCGATACCGATATCGATGCCGATGCCGATGCCGATGCGAGGCTTGATCACCCACGGTCCGGTTGAGCCGTCGGTCGATTGCCTGCCAGGCCCGGGTCACATCGCGGCGCGGGTGGACCGCGGGCTGGCGGAAGTCGGCGGCCCCGCGAGATAGCGTCGGCAGTCCGCCTTGCTCGGGATGCGGTCGATCACGTCGGGCCGGGTGCCTGCCAGGTCGGGTGCCTGGGCGATGCGCACCGTCGCGTGTGCGAGGTCTTCCGCGTGGCCGATGAGGTGTACGGACAGGCCATGGGGTCGGGCCTGTTCGATGGACGTGACTGCGACGTCGATGCCAAGGGGGCCGGTCCGGCGCCGCCGACCCGCAGCAGGGCGGGGCGGGGTGTGCCGGTCACCTGGCCTCCTTCATACCGTGCGGGAACAGGATCACCTTGCCGGTCTCGAACGCCGCCTGTGCCTGGAACGCCTCGGCCACGCGTTCCAGCGGCAGCCGGTGCGTGATGTAGCAGTCCAGTTGGTCGCGGACGGATTTGATGAGGGTCAGCAGCCGGCGTGCGTCGTTGCGGTTGATGTCCAGGGTGCCCAGCAGGGTCACTCCGCGCTGGACCAGGTCTTCGTCGACGCTGAGGTCCAGGCGGCCGGGCTCGGCGAGGAAGGCCACTTTGCCGAGGCGGGCCACCGAGTCCACGGCGAGCCGGTGGTAGACGCTCTGGCCCGAACACTCGATCACGTGGTCCGCTCCGCGGCCCTCCGTGGCCTCCATCACCTCGTCCACGGAGGTGCCGACCACGCGGTCACACCCCAGCTTCCGGGCGAGTTCGGCCCGGTAGGGGCTACGGGCGGCGGCGATCACGCGCGCTCCGCGGGCCTTGGCGTTGATGACACCGCCGAGACCGACCGCCCCCAGGCCGGTGATCAGGACGGTGCTCCCGGCCGTGACGCCCAGACGCTCCATGGCACCGAAGGTGGGGCCGAGGCCGCAGCAGGCCATGGCGGCGTGTTCGTAGGACATGCTGTCGGGGATGGGCTCCAGCATCCAGGCGGGCTTCACGGCGTACTGCGCGAAGCCGCACTCCCCGGACTCGCTGCCGCACACCTCCAGCGGATCCTCCGTCCGAGCGCAGTGCGAGTAGTAGCCACGGTGGCACGGCTCGCAGCGTCCGCAGGGGTAGCCGCACAGGGCCACTACCCGGTCCCCCGCCTGTACCGGGGCCCCGGGCGCTGCCTGCACCACTTCGCCTGCCATCTCGTGTCCGAGGGAGTCGGGCCGGTTGCGCTCCAGGTAGATCCCTTCGGTGTAGGCGACGTACTCGTTGCACATGGGGGCCGCCATGACACGGAGCAGCACGTAGTCCCGGTCGATGCGCGGCATGGGTTTGACGGTGAGGGTGGCCTGGCGTGGGCCGGTGATCCGTACGGTGTTCATCAGGTCAGGCATCGGCAGGTCAGGCATCGGCGCCGTCCCCTGCTGCGAGGTAGGTGCCGTTGGCTCCTGAGCGGGCCACGTCGAGTGTGACGCAGTGGAAGGAGCCGCCGAAGCTGTAGACATGGCGGAAGCTGACAGGCAGGCAGTGGAAGCCCCACTGGGTGAGGGCCTCGATGAGTGGTTCCTCGTGGCTTTCGACCACCACGGTGTCCGGGCTGATGGAGAGCACGTTCATGCTCACCCAGGGGCTGCAGAAGTACATGGGCCAGTCGGAGGGCAGGGTGGGTTCGGGTGCGGGCAGGATGTCCCATCCCTCGAACAGCGGGTTGTGCACGTAGCGGTCGGGGTTGACCAGGAGCTTGCCGGGGGCGAGCGGTGCAAGGGTGGCGTCGATGTGCATCGCGTGCGGGTCGTTGACCTCGATCTCGTGGACCCGATACCGGTTGCCGAGGGCGCGGCGTACCCATTCGATGCCGAACCGATTCGTTACGTGACTGCGTTGGACGACCAGGTCTCGGCCGAAGCGCATGAAGTCGGCGGCGTCGAAGACCGGCTCGAACTCGGTGACTGCCGAGCCGCCGTGGCCGTCGGTGGACTGGTCGCGGTACAGCTCGTCGGTCAACTGGGGCCGGGGGCCGGGGACCCACTGGGCGCCACGCAGGAAGTAGTCCTTGATCAGCCCGCGGAAGGCATCCGTTTCGAAGTACCGGCACCGCCATGACATAGGTGCCTCGATGATGGCGTCGCCGACCACCATGAGGCAGTCCCGCGGCATGCCCGCGTACAGGCCGCCCGACGTGGACCAGTTGGGCGTCGCGAACGGCTGCCCGTGTGGGGCGTCCTCCGGGCGGCGTACGCGGATGCCCTCACGGGCGAGGACCTCGCACAGGTTGTCCAGTTCCTCCTGGGCTGCTTTCAGGTGTCCGTGCGGGAAGGGAGAACCGCCCTGTGTACTGAAGGCGTCCCATGCGCTCTGGGGCGTCGTGTCCGTCATGGAGGACTGCCAGGTGGGAAAAACGGCACCGTCCAGACGGCCCACCACCACCTCTTCCAGCGGGTCCCACTCGGTGAAGGAGTGCACCGGACTGGTGTCGGCGCGGCGGGAGTCAGCGGAACGGCCGGTCACAATGTTGCGAAGCATGTATCCACCTTGTGGGAGTCGGGTGAACTGGGATGGATGGCCGGTCTCGCGGTCGACGGTTCAGGCCCCGCTGGCCAGGCCGCCCGCGCTTTCGCCGCCGTCGATGACGAAGCTCTGCCCGGTGACGAACGCGGCTTCCGGGGAGGCCAAGTAGGAGACGAGCGCGGCGATTTCCTCGGGGGCCCCGAGACGGCGCAGGGGGATGTCCGACGCGCACTCTCTGAGCATGGCGTCGGTGTACTCGGCGTGTTGCATGGGAGTCAGGACATAGCCCGGACAGACCGCGTTGACCCGGATGCGCGGGGCGAGTTCCAGTGCCATGGTCTTGGTCAGTTCGATCAGGCCGGCCTTGGTCACGTTGTAGGCAGCGTAATGCGGCATGCCGACCATGCCGCTGACCGACGCGGTGTGGACGATGACGCCGCCGGTGCGGCTCATGAGGCGTGCCGCGTGCTGGGCGACCAGGAAGGCGCCGGTGAGGTTGACTGCCAGTGTCCGGTTCCAGTCGTCGAGCGTGGTATCGAGGAAGCGCCGGCGGATGCTGATGCCGGCGTTGTTGCACAGCACGTCGAGCCCACCCCAGTCCTTGTCGATCCGGGAGAAGGCGTCCTCCACAGCCGCGGGGTCTGCGACATCCGCTGCGAGCAGCAGGCCACGGGCACCGTCGCGTCCTGCGGGTGAACGCTCCAGGGCCTCGGGGTCCCGGTCGAGGACGGCGACGCGAGCCCCCTGTCGGAGGAACGCGGCCGCGATCGCCTCTCCGATACCGGATGCCCCGCCCGTGACGAGCACCCTTCTGGGCTCTTCACATGTCGCCATCAGTCGAACCAGTTGGTGGCCGTGAGCTGGTCCAGTTCCGATGGCAGCGGCACCACGTGGGGTTGGCGCAGGCCCTCACAGCTTGCGGTGCAACGAAAGGAGTGGGCCTCGGTGTTGGGCAGGAGGGTCATCGCGCCGTCCTCGACGCGCGGGATGAACGCGTCGCGCTTGCTCGCGTCGAAGGAGTCCATGATCGGGTCGAGCGGTTGAGTCGCCGAGGGCTGCTCGGCCGGGAAGAGGCCCGGTTCACACACCACAGTCACCGGGTCGGGCGGTACGGCACGCAAATGCTCGTTGACCCGGGCGAAGAAGTCCGGGTAGTCCTGGTGGAAGCGACGCCGGGCTATCGGGAAGCCGCCTCCGATGTTCACCTCTGGGACCTCCAGCCTCCCGGCGGCGAGCTTGGCCTTTACCTCGGCGAGTTCTTCGAGAGCACGCCGGTAAGGGGCTCTGGCGGTGAGGTCTGCACTCTGCGTGCCGGTGAAGAAGGACAGCGCCTCGATGTCGGCGCCGAGGTCCGTCGCGAGGCCGGCCAGGCGGGCGATCTCCTGAGGTGTCGTGCCGAAGCGGATGACGGACCGTGGGGACTTGCCATCGCGGGAGGGTCGCAGCCGCAGAGTGGACCGTAACCCTGAACTTCGGTCCGCCAGCAGGTGCAACCCCCCTTCATCGTCGATGGCGAAGCGAGTGATGCCGGCCTCCACGGTGGCTCGTGCCGTGTCCTCCTCGATCACCGCGTTGACGTAGGCGATCCGCTGGGGGTCGACTCGCGCCTGCACCAGCAGGCGCAGGTGCAGGTGCAGGTGCAGGTGCGCCAGATTGGTGACGTTGTACTCGTCCACCACATCGCGCACGGCTTGGAACGTCAGCGGGTGGGTACTGGCCTTGACCGCATAGGAGGTCCGGGCGTCGAGGTGCTGCCTGAGCCGCGCCAAGGCATCGGTGACGGCCTGTCGGCAGAGGAGCTGGACGGGGGTGGTCAGCTGCTGACGTTGCGCCCACCGGGTGACCTGCTCCAGGACCTTCCCGCTCATGCCTCCCCCTCCGGTCCGCGCAGGAGGTAGCCGAGTTCCACGCCGGTGCTGTCAGCGCTGATGGGCGTGGTGACCAAGCCGTGCTGCACCAGTCCGGCCTCCGTGAACAGCTTCTCCCCAAAGGGCCAGCTCTTTAGATGCTGGTGGGTGAAGTAGTGCACCAGGTAGTACATGTTCCAGAAATTGCGGGCCAGCCCATGCCGCATCACGGTGGGGTTGCCGACCTCGTTGGCGACCTCGATGGCCACGATGTTGATGACCACGATGTTGATATGAGGGAAGGTGTCGACCATCGAGCTGAGCATGGTCAGGACGGTGTCCTCCCCCTGCTGGCCGAGAACATCCTGAAGGACGTAGCCGAAGACGATCGTGTCGGGGGCACACCCGTCGGGGGGCGCGGCGAGGAACTTCTCCGCCGAGGTGTTCACCAGCTTGATGCGGTCCGCCAGCCCCTCGGCCTCCACGTGGGCCTGTGCCTGCTTGAACGCCGCCGGGTCGGGCTCGGCGCCCCAGGCGGTGGCGCCCGGTATCCGCCGACACATGTCGATCACGTACAGGGTATCGCCGCGGCCAAGGGCCAGGATGGTGCGTGGTTCCACACCGGCATCACGTCCGTTACGCGTGCAGAAGGCCGAGCCGTGGCGGAGGGCTTGGCCCACCTGCCCGGCAGGGGTGGCGTAGCCGCCGACCAGGAACGTGTACCAACTGCGGAACTCGGCGTACTTGCGCGCCTCGGGGCAGAGGGTGGCGTGCTCGCCGTCGACCGTCACCACGCCCTCGTTGGCCAGATATTCGACACCGACCTCGACCTCGACCTCGACACCGAACGCCTTGGTGGTCATCGGTGGCGCTCCTCAGGTGGAGGGGTCGTTGTCGTGGTTGAAATTCCTGGTGCGCAGCGCCTGATAGAGCCGACGGCCCGTGGAGGGCGGGGAGAAGAAGAAGCGGGTCTCCTCCCGGCGCCCGAGCAGGCCGTGCTGGACAAAGTCCGAGGCGGTGCGCCGCCAGTAGGGGGGACCGAGGCGCACGAGGAGCGCCAGGTATTCGCTCAGGCTCTGCGCAGGGCCGAACCAGTGGTTGACCGAGACGGAGGCGGTGCATGCCCGGATGTCGTGCCACCAGCCGCGTGGTATGTACACGATGTCGCCCGGGCCGACGGTGCCGCTGTAGAAGGTGATGTGGGACAGCAGGGGGAAACGCGCCACATCCGGGTGGACCACGTCCACCTGGCTGTTGACCAGGTTGTCGTAGAAGGGGTAGGCGGCCTTGCTGTCCTTCCATGACAGCAAGGTCACCGTCTTGTGGCCCGACACCTGGCAGAAGAGGTTGTTCTTCAAGTCGGAGTGCAGCATGGACCGGGTCCCCCGGGAGCCGATCCACACCCGGGTGTCACTGCCTTGCTCCTGGCGGGATCCGAGCAGGCCGGCGAAGTCACAGTCGCGTGTGTCGAAGAACCCCGCCGCCCGCTGGTACGCCAGGTAGCACGGGGATGTCCCGTCGGCCGACGTCATCGCGTCGATGAACCGGTTCAAAGGCAGCGTGCGCTCGTAAGCATGCTGGTCCCGGGGGTACAGCACTCCGTCCCCAGGCAGATCCATCAGCGCCGTCACCTCCCGCTCACCGTGAGAGCGGCGTAGGGCTTCGGGCTGCCAGGTTCGCCGTGCGGGCCAGCTATCGGTCAGATGGTGAAACAGGAGCGGGACCTCGCGTTGTCCGACGGCTCGCCGCAGCCCCTGAGCGCTGTCGTCGGCAGCCAGAGGCAGGGGCCGGACGTCCAGCCCGGCCTGGCGCAGGGCCTGCGCGGGATCGGTGTATCCGTCGCCGGTCAATTCGGTCTGTCCGATTTCGGTGCTTACTGCCGGTGTGGTGAAGTTGGAGGTGGTTGTCGTCACAGCGCGTTCTCCTGCCAGTACTCTGGTGACTGCTGCCGTTCTGGCACGGTGCCGGAGCGGACCAGCGTGGGTCTGTCTTCGAGTTCGAGGCCGCCCTGGACGCTTGTGGAGACGTGCAGGGCGGTGCCAGGACCGTGCCAGTTGGCGCGGCGGGGCCGCAGCCGCAGGGGGCCCTGCCGGGCCAGGCCCCGAAATTCCGAGGTCGGTATCGCGGTGATGGGCCATCAATGCTGACGGCGTTGACATGCACTCCGTGGGGGAAACGGTCCTTGTGGCGGAGGTTGATGACGCGGCCGAGGTAATCGAGCAGCGCCACGCTTTCGTCGGTGCGCTCGGGTGGGAAGAGGAGCTCTTCCCAGGCGGGTGCGCCGCGGCCGTAGATGAACGAGAGGTGGGGCTCGCCGGTGAACACGAGGTGGGGCTCTCCGGCGCTCACTCGGGCGCGGCGCGGACGCCCGGAAGGCAGTTCCGTAAGGAGGGTCCATGGACACGAGCCGGTACGGAGGGAGAGGAAGTGCCCGGCCCTCAGCAACCCGTTGCCACGGGAGAGAGTCTCGCTGCCGTCGTGCTCGAATATCCGGATGGCGAAGACGTCTTCTTCGGATGTCGGAGCCAGGAAGAGGACGTTGTCCGATCCGCCGACTCCGAAATAGTCGTCGAGGGCCCAGCGAGCGAATTCCGACCGGGCTCTACCCTCTGCGAATGGGCTCCATCCCTCATAGACGACGAGGAATGTGTTGCCGAGCAGTGTGTACTTGTCGTAGCGAAGGCCTGTCGTTACTTCTGGGGCCGATAAGGAGGCGATGCCGGCCCCGGGACCCGAAAGTGATGTCATGTATTCCCGCCGCGCGGTCCTGCTGCAGCGGAACGAGGTCGGAAGCCGCCCTTCCCTTTCTTTGCTGGGCTTGGTGTAGCGAGCCCAGCGGCCGGCTACATGGCTTCGCGGAGGTCCTCCTCGCCCTGGAGAACGACTTGGATGCCTTGGGCGGTGGGGGTCTCTGTTGCGGCCTGTGCCCCAGTACTTGTGGTGCCGGGGCTGCCGGTAGATCAGCCGGGAGGTTTCGCCCGTCCGGTAGCAGCACAGGGCGGCGATCGAGTAGCGGCGCCAGGACCGGCCGCGCACCCGCACCACCGGACTCTGCCCGCGTCGGCCCCAGGTGCGGGCCCGCGACGGAGTCATCCCGAATCCCGCCTCGTCCTCGAAGACGAGGAACGCGCCCCGCACCGCCGCGGTCAGCCCGCCTGAGGCCACACATCCTTCTTCCACAGCCCGACGGCGTGCTCGTCGCGTTCCAGGGCTCGGCGGGCAGTGCACCTGCCAGGACCGGCCGTGCCGGTGCATCAGCTGCCACACCGCCGCCGGCGAACACTCCAGACCGGCCGCCCGCAAGACCAGTGCCCGGGAGCGGACCAGCGTCCAGCGCTGGTCCTCCCCGCCGTGCACGGCTGTCCCTCGGGCCAACTCCTTCTCGAGGTCGGCGAACCGGTCATCGGTCAGCTTGGGCGGCTTCGGCGGCCCGGCGGACTCCAGCGCCACCGTCCCACCCCGGCGCCAGGCCCGCCGCCAGCGTTCCACCGACCGCTCGCTCACCCGCAGTCCCTTCGCGATCGCCGCGTTCTTCCCACCCCGCGCGAACTGCCCGCCGGCCTCGAACCGGATCCGTTCACGCGCTTGCTGCCTTTTCCGCGGTCAGCCTGGCGCCCTGCGCATACCGCATACCACCGGCCTACCGCAGGGATCACCACCCGTCACCCTCCCCGACAACACACCGAGGAAGTCAGTAGCGGGAGTCCGCTAATTGGTACGCGGCCCGGTTCGACGACCTCTTCTTCAGCCTGACTCAGCGGCGAGGTCTCCGCGAGTACCCTGCCTGGCAGGGGCTGAGCCGGTGGCCGGCGCGGGAATGCCGGGGGTACAGCGGCTGCAGTTCTTCCTGTCCGAGTCTCCCTGGGAGGCGGAGCAGGTCAACGACCGGCGGCTTGGGGCCGCTGCTTGAGCAAGCGGCGACGGCTCCGTACGACGGCGGGGTCATCATGATCGACGACTCTGGGGATCGCAAGAACGGCACGGCCACTGCCAACGTGGGCCGGCAGTGGCTGGGCCGGTTGGGCAAGACCGTCCATAGCATCGTCACGGTGACCACAGTGTGGACCGACGCCGCGTCTACTACCCGCTGCACGCCACTCCTTACACCCCCGCCCACCACTTCGCCCGCTCCCGGTCCGACCCGGCCTTCCGTACGAAACCACAACGGGCCGCCGCTCTGGCGGCCCGGGGGAAGGAGGCGGGCTTCGGCTGCCGGGCAGTGGTCGCCGACAGCGCCTACTCCGTCAGCGACGACTGCTACCTCACCCTGCGCGAGGCCGACCTGGCCTACGTGGTAGCCCTCAAACCGCATCGCGGCACCTGGGCCCCGGCCGGCCAGCCGTACACCCCCATCGCGCCCCATACCCCCTGACCTGGAAGAACGCCGACCATCCCGGCGACTGGACACCGGTGAAGCGTCACTTCCGCGACGGGCACACCGAGACCTGGTGGGCCGCGGATGCCCAACTGGGCGGTTACGCCCCCACTCACCCTGCCGGCTTGTCGTGGCCACCACCGATCCAGCCACCCTGCCGGAGAAGACCACCTGGTACCTGGCCACCAACCTGCCCCACCCCCGAAACGGACAATCGGCAGGTAACCGCAGGGCCTTTCCAGGGCATCACCTTCGCGCGGGACGGGGGAAACGCCGTGATCGCGAGGGATCTGCGGGGCAGTGAGCGGTGGGTGCTACGGCTGGGGCACGACGCCGTGGTGCACTTCATCGCCGAGTCGCATGTCGACCGCTCGCTGGAATCCGCCGATCCGTTCGTACGGACGAATGTCGGCGACACACAGACACTGCTGAGCAGTTGCCTGGAAGCGGGCGTGCAGCGAGTGGTGCACGCCTCGACCGATGAGGTGTACGGCTCCATCGCCGAGGGGTCGTGGATGGAGGATTCCCCGCTGCTGCCAACTCCGCCTACGCGGCATCCAAGGCAGCGTCTGACCTGATGGCCCCGGCTCTTCGGCTTGTCCCGCCGGGCGCGGTACGCGCCGGGCAGCCAGTCGTCGCGGTGACCGGCTGCCGGGCTCGGGCAGAGCGTCAGAGCTTCGGAGCTTCGGAGCTTCGGAGCTTCGGAGCTTTTTTGTAGCTTCAGAGCTTGCGCAGCTTGGTTGTGTAGACGTGGTTGGCGATCTTCTCGCCGAGAACCAGTCCGTCCTCGGCGTCCCACGGGAAGTGGACGCCGAGCCAGACCCGGCTCTCGGCGTCCTCGCGGGCAGCCTGACTGAAGCTGGTGAACGAGCGGGACTTGACCGGGGACTGCGGTTCATCGGTGGTCATGGTGAAGGCGATGTCGTCGTTGTTGAAGTAGCGTTTCATCACCCCGGCCCAGGAGGCACCGAAGGTGGCGTGTCCGGAGGCCCAGGCCGGGAAGCACGGGGTGAAGTTCACTCCGGCCCGCGTCTTGAGCAGAGGCTTCCACTCGCGGTCGAGGCCGCTGTCCCGGATGGCGGAGACCGGCCGCCACAGGTCGATCGAGGTCAGGTACTTCACGTCCCTCACCGCGATTCCGGCGTCCGCCATCGCGATCGAGACGAGTGCGAACAGCCGGGCGTTTGCGTACGTGTTGAGTTTACGCTGGGTCGCGACCTCACGAGTGGCCTGGAGCAGCTGGCCCGGCGGCTTGTACGTGCCGTCCTCGTCGTTCGCCCAGAACCAGGCCGCCGCTTCCTGCTCCAGCGTGCGCTTGATGACTGGGGTCTTGGCGGTGGGCCCGTCGGCGCCTGTCGTGCGCACCGCCTCGAGCTGCTGCTTGTACGCGTCACTGGCCAGCAACTTCTCGTACGTGCCGTACAAGCCGGGGGCCGGCGGCCGGAACTGCGAGCCCGAAGTCAGCGCGAAGGGTTTGACCTGACCCCAGAACGGAGACACGGCCTGGCTGGCCTGGGTACAGTCGGGGTCGACCATGTCGGGGTAGCTGGTGGGCCGCCAGGCGCCGGGCTTGTTGTCTGCGACGTACGTTTCGTTGTTGTCGGAGCCGTCGCCGTTGCGGGCGTCCCGCATCTGCTTGACCATCGGCCCGACGATCGTGGTATCGAGGAGGTCGAACTCGGTCGGCTCGGTGCCGAAGCGCTCACGGAACCGGGCGTCCAGGTAGTGGGTCTGCCCCGGGTAGAGCCCGAGCAGCACGTTATACGCCGTGCGGCCGATGACCCGCTCCTCCTCATGCGGTCCCTCGACCCAACCCGCGTATTTGTCGGCGCGGATGTAGGGCTCGGAAGTGATCTTGCCCTTCCACTTGAGCTGGTACGAGGACTCCGCGTCGTAGACGGCGGCGTTCAGCATCGCGGCGGATCTGGCCATCGGGCCGGGACCGCCGCCCTCTCTTCGTACGACCTCCAGGAGCACGTCATTCCAGTAGTGCACCGGGTCCGCGATGGTCTGCGGCGGCAGCGCCGCATGGGCCGGTTGCGGCACCGCGGTCAGCGTGGTGCCCGCCGCGGTCAGAGCCACGGCGATCACCAGGGCCCGGCGCCAGTGCGCCGTCCGCTTGTCGTTGACGGTCCGAGTGTGCATGGGCATGGTCAAACCCCCCTGATCACAATCCTGATCGAGCACCACCGGAGCGGTGGCGGCGCGATCCTCGCCCCGGCGCACCGACGGCACAGACCGCTCCCGGCGGAATGTCCGACCCCGGGCATATGCTTGTCCGAAACCCGTCACCGGCCAGCGGAAGACGCTCCGCTGAGCAGCGGTCACACGCGTCCATCAGAAGAACGCAAAGTTCCTTGGCGCCTTGCGCCCAGGCGGTTCACCGTCCGTGCTCAACAGGCCGCGTGGCAACCCGAATTACCGTGACGCTCCGGGCCCGGCCGAAGAGGCCGTCGGCGACCGGAGGCAAGGCCCGTTCGCCATTCCCATGGGGCCAGCGGATGAGCCAAGGGGCCATCGCCACCCCCAGATGTGGGGCACCGCGTAGCGCAGCTCCCGCGACATCCGACTCGGCAGACCCCTGCGACCGACGCCCCACCCCCTGGGGCAACCGGAGGGACAGGGGCGGCTCTCGTGCGTTCAGTGAATGGTTCGGCGCGGACCGTCGTATAGCAGGACGACCTGACCGACCTGACCGAGGACGGTTACGACCTGGTAGTGATGCGGTTGTCCGTTGCCTTCGTTGGTGATCGCGCTCGAATTCTGCGGCGTTTGGCTGCCCGGCTGCGTGCAGAGGGTGTACGGACTGGCGGTGCCTCTCCTGCGCCCGGCCGGGACGTTCAGTGCGGAGGAGAAGCTGCGGCCCGAAGCGCACGCGGTCTTCGGCGGCGCGGTGGTCGATACTGACACACGCCTGCGGGCGGGTCCTGCTGGGCCGCTCGACCCGGGGCATATGGGAACTGCCTGGCGGGCGGGCGGATCGAGACAGGGCAAGCCGCACCGGCCGCTGCCGTGCGGGAGTTGGCGGAAGAGAGCGGCCTGTCGGCGCGCCAGCTGGGACGGTGAACTCGGGTTCCCCGAGCCACGCCTCTGCCATCGGGCAGGGCGTTGCTTGAGATGGCCTGTTTCAGGATGCCTTTTCGACGGCGGGCTTCTCGATCTCGGTGGTCACCCGTGCCCTTCGGAAGAGCACCGGGAGCCACAGGAAACATGCCAGCAGGGGGACCGCGGCGTAGGTGGCCATGCCCACGCTGGAGCCCAACCCGTCCATGAGCACGCCGAGAACGAGATAGCCGATGCCGATGAGCGCCGACTCCACGAATGCGATCATCGACAGCAGGCTCGCCCGGTGGCGCGACGGCACTGCCTCGTTGAATACGTTGTCCGCGATCACGGCGGTGATCTCGGGAATTCCGACCAGGACCAGGAACGCGGCGATGGTGACCCAGACAAGGCCGAGGCCGCTCAGGCCGAGCGCCACGGCGAGCGTCAGGAGAGACACCGGGACGATGACCCGATACCCGAAGCGCCGGTCCGCGCGGTCCGACAGCAATGGAATGAGCCCGCCGACGAAGAATCCCGCCGATATGACCGCGCCGACCAATGCGGTGCCCGCTCCCTGATCGGAGAGGGTCTTCTGCGTAAAAATGATGTACGGCGTCAAGGTCGCATGCATCACTCCGGACACCACGACAAGCGTCACGAGCGCCGGCGTGGCGACCCGAAGCATCGCCCGCCATGCTGTGGCGTCGCCGTGCCCCTCCTCGGCTCCGTCCTGCTCGTCCACCGCGTCCGCGCCGCGGATCTCGGGCACCCGTGACATCAGCACCACCACGGCCAGGACGAGGCACGCCGCCGAACCGGAGTAGACGACTCCCCAGGAGATCTGCTGCAGTTGGCCGCCGAGGACGATGGCGGCTCCCGAGGTGACCGTCCCGAGCATGGTGAACCGGGACTTGATCTTGACGTAGCCGGTCGTTGCACCACGGCGCACGAGCAGGTCGTACAGCAGGGCGGTGTCCGAGCCGGACACACATGCCATGCCCACGCCCTGCCCGATGAACAGCGCCAGGAACACCCAGTAGTTGGAGGACGTCACCTGACCGAGCAGGCAACCAGCTATCAGCACCTGGCCGATCGCGATGCCGGCACGCCTGCCGACTCGGTCGGCGATGACTCCTGTCGGCAACTCCGCAAGCCCGCTGACCAGATAGAGCAGTGTCTGAAGGAGGGCCACTTGCCCGGCGGAGAAGCCTCGCTCATAAAGGAAGAGGACGAATACGCCGCGCTGGAACAGCGTGTTGGCGAGCACGGCGTATACGTAGAACGGGCGCGCGACGCTTCGTGCTGCATCGTCGACTGCGGCCGGCCCGCCAAGGGCCTCCGTGGTGCCGGTCATGCTGCGGGCTCCCCTGGTGACTCCGGTGATCATTGGTGTCGGGCCGCCTCCGCCGTCGACCGGAACCTCAAGTCCGTACTTCGCGCAGGACATTGGGCCGCCCCTCCGGGAAGCGTTGTCGGCGCCGCGGCCATCCTCGGTGGAGGTGTCAAATGCCGACGTCGTGAGCCGGGCAGTATACGCAGCCACGCGTGGACACGGCACAGCGGCAGCATTGCCCGCCGGATTGGCGCAGTGCCCGCGATACGTCGCCTGGCCTGGCCCGTACCAGATCCCCTGCCGAACACTTCGACTTCGCTCACTGGGGCGAAACGGTGCAGCGTTATGGCGGAGTCTGTGAGTGCCGTAACCGCATGACTGGTCATGCGCGGGCGGCGCGTTGGTCGTATCGGGTGGCGACTACCCGGCCTTTGCGGAAACGGGCATGCCCGTTTCCGAGCACCACGGCTCGTTCAACAGACCTGGACGGACATGTCGCGGATGCCCTTGCTGCGAGTGGCCGTCACCGCGGCGACGGCCACCAGGGCGGGGAAGACCAGCATGGCCGGTGCCGGGCTGAAGCGGGCCAGGAGGGCACCGGCCAGGGCGGGGGCGAGCGCGGCGGCGGAACCTGCGGCGAGCAGTACGCCACTGACCACGCGGCCTTGCAGGTGGTCCGGTGTGACGGCGGCCTGGTGGGCGAAGAGCGCCGCGTTCGCCGTGGGCCCGAGGAACACAGCGGCGGCCAACGGTATGGCGGCCAGCACACTGCCCGCCAGCAGCGTGCTCACCGCCATCAGCGCGGCGGTCGTCCAGCACAGCAGCCTCATCAGGACGGGCAGCCGCAACCGCCGCTGCAGCGCGGGGGCCACGAGAGCGCCGAGGAAGCCGCCCAGCGCGAAGATCGTGCCGGCGAGACCGACCAGGGCCGGGGGGACGCCCGCGTCGAGCAGGGCGAGCGTCATCGCGAAGATCATGCCGGTGAAGGCCATGTTCAGCGGCGCGGCGATCACCAACAGGGCACGCAGGAAGGGATGTCCGAGGAGGAAGCGCAGGCCCTGCGCCGCGGAGACGGCGGCGGGCGGGGCCGCCTCCCGCCGGGCCTCCTGAAGAGGCCGCCGGATACAGGCGACGGCCACGAGGGAGAGCAGGTGGCTCAGCGCGTTGCCGAGGAAGGGCAGGGCGCGGCCGAGCCCGAACAGCAGGCCGCCCAACGGCGGACCGGTCAGCGAAACGGCGTACGTGCGCGCCTCGTTGCGGGCGACGGCGGCGGTGAGCTGGTCGGGGCGGACCAGGCTGCGCACCGAGGCGTGCTCCGCGGTGCTGAAGACGGCCGTGGCGGCGGCGGTGGCGATCACCACCGCGACGATCACCGGCAGGCTCGCGGCGCCCGCCGCCACTGCCCAGCCGAGCAGCGCGTACCCGACGAGCCGCAGCACATCGCAGGTGATCATCAGGCGGCGCCGGTCGAGGCGGTCGGCGAGGACACCCGCCGGCAGCCGGCACACCAGGGTGGTGACGAGTCCGGCGGTGCCGACGAGCCCGGCCTGCGCCGGGGACCCGGTCTGCTGGAGCACCAGCAGCGGCAGCGCCAGTTCCACCATGGCGCCGCCGAGGTCGGACAGGCACTGCCCGGACCACAGCAGGTTGAAGTCGCGGTTGCGCCACAGCCCCGGCGACCGACCGCCGTCCGCCGTCCCGGCGGTGCCCTTGCCGACGGACGGCCTACTCACAGCGAGTCCCCGGCGAACGCGGTCCCGGCCGCTCCGGCCCCACCATCCGCGCCGGTCACGCCCGCGCCTGCCGCCCCGCCCGGGACCGGCTCCGCGTCGTCCGTATCCCCGGCACTCCGCGCGTTCTCGGGTTCTGGGTTCCCAGCGGTGGGTGCCGTCTCGCTCGGGTCCGTCACCGGGATGACCATCATCTTCGTGACGGAGCCGTCGTCCGCGACGACATCCCGGACGTGGCGGAACCCCATGCGGCGGCAGAGGGCGAGGCTTGCGGTGTTCTCGGCGCCGACCATGCCGTACGCCTCGCTGAGCCCCAGGTTGTCGGCGGCGTGGCGGAGCAGGCCGCGTACGGCCTCGCCGCCCAGCCCGTGCCCCCAGTACGCGGGGGCGAGCGCGGTGACGAGTTCATGGCCGTCGACGTTGCCGGTGCGCTTCACCTCGGCGTGCCCGATGTAGGCGTCCGCCAGCCACAGGCCCCACACGTCGAACCGGTGCCGGGGGTAGACGTCGGTGAGGATGGTGCGGAACACCTCACGCAGCTGTGGTTCTGGTACGAGCTCCTGGCCCATCCAGCGGCACACCTCCGCGTCCCGCAGCAGCGCGACGAAGTGGTCCTCGTGGTCGGGTCGGTACGGGAGGAAGTCCAGGCGTTCGGTGCGCAGGACGGGGGTCATGACGGGCTCCTCGGGGGCGATGCCGTGCGGTGGTGGGCCGAGGGCGGTGGGGCGCCGGAACGGCGACGCGTGGGGGCGGGGCGCCGGGCCGGCTCGGTGCGGCCGGCCCGGCGTGCGGGTGCGCGGGCCGGTCAGGCCCCGGCGTTCTCCATACGCTCGCGCAGGCTCCTGGGCCGCATGTCGGTCCAGACCTCGTCGACGTAGGCGGAGCACTCTGCCTCGGTGCCCTCCTTCCCGACGGGCTGCCAGCCCGCGGGCACCTCGATGTCGGCGGGCCAGAGCGAGTACTGCTCCTCGTCGTTGCGCAGCACCTGGTAGCGGGTGTTCTCGTCCATGTCGTCCTCTTTCGTCGTCCGGTTTCGTCGTCCGGTTCGGCTGATCGATGAGTAGTCGAGGGGTGGGTGGTCGGGGCGCGGGGTGCGCGAGGGCCGTGCCGGGCGGTCCGCCGGGACGGGGCCTGGCGGGGCCGGGGTGTTGTCACCTGCCTCCCCGGGCGTGCCGGGCGAGGTGGCGCAGGGCCTCGGCGAAGTCCTCGGCCGCCCGGCGCACGCTCGCCGTGTCGTGGAGGCCCGGCCGGTGGTGCCAGGTGAAGGCGAGCCGGCCGTGCTGCACGGCGCCCACCACCTCCACCGGGTGCGAGCCGGGATCCCGCGGGTCGTGGTCCTGTCCGAAGGAGCCGTGTTCGGCGCGGACCAGGCCGCCGTCCGCCGTCTCGGGGCGTGCGTCCCACTGGCCGAGGTAGTTGAACACCACCTGGCTGTGGGCCCGGTCGCCGAGGCGTTCGCGGGCCTCGGGCGGGCCGAAGGTGCGCAGGGCGCCGTAACCGATGCCGTTGCCGGGCACGGCGCGCAACTGGCGGCGGACCGACTTCACCAGGGACCGCCAGTCGCGGTCCGGGCCGAGACCGCCGGGGTCGGGCACCTGGATGGCGACCGGATAGACCGTGGTGAACCAGCCGACGGTGCGCGAGAGGTCGACGTCGTCGAGCAGGTCCTCCCTGCCGTGGCCCTCCAGGTCCAGGCGGACCCGGTCGTGGCCGGTCCAGCGGGCCAGTGCCAGGGCGAGCGCGGTGAGCAGTACGTCGTTGACCCGGGTGCGGTAGGCGGTGGGCGCGGAGCGCAGCAGGGCCGTGGTGTCGTCCTCGTCGAGTTCCACGCTCACCGTGGCGGCCGGTCCTGACCCGGCTGCCGGGTCCGGGTCCGTCGGGGCGGGCTCGGCGCCCGCCGTCTGCTCCCAGTGCGGCAGTTCGTGGTCGAGGCCGCCCTCGGCGACGTGTTCGGCCAGGCGCCGGGACCATGCGCGGAAGCTCGTGCCGCGCTCGCCCAACGCGACCGGATCGCCCTGGAGGGCCTGCCGGTAGGCGGTCTCCAGGTCGTCGCGCAGGATGCGCCAGGAGACGGCGTCCACCACGAGGTGGTGGGCGACGAGGAGGAGGTACGCGGGCCGGTCCGGGTCCCCGGTGAACAGGGCCGCCCGCAGGTGCGGGCCGTGGGCCAGGTCGAAGCTCGCGTGGAGATCGTCGGCGGCCTTCGCCATCGCCGCGTCGGCGTCCTCGGCGGACAGACCCGTCAGGTCGTGACGTACGAGGATGTCGTCGTCGGAGGTGGCGTGCGGCGGGTTGAACTGCCGCCAGCCGTGCTCGTCCCGGGTGAAGCGCATGCGCAGGGCGTCGTGGTGCTCAAGGAGGGCGTCGAGTGCGGCGCGCAGCGCCCGCGGGTCGGGGCGGCCGTCGAGTTCAAGGAGCGCCGACTGGTTGAAGTGGTGGTGGGCGGCGCGGGGTGTGGTGAGGAACCACTCCTGGATCGGGGTGAGCGGTACCTCGCCGGTCACCGGGCCGTCGGCGGAGCGCCGGGGCGCGGTGCGGACCACGGTGGCCAGTTCGGCGACACTCTGGTGCGTGAACAGGTCCCGGGTCGCCACGTGCAGTCCGTCGCGGCGCATCCGGGAGACGACCTGCATGCTCAGGATGGAGTCGCCGCCGAGCGCGAAGAAGTTGTCGTCGGCGCCGACCTCCGCGATGCCGAGCACATCGGCCCAGATACGGGCGATACGGCGTTCGGTGTCGTTGCGCGGCGCGGTCCGCGGGCCTTCCGCGGCCTGGGCGGGCCCGGGTGCGGGCAGCGCCCGCCGGTCGGTCTTGCCGTTCGGGGTGAGCGGCAGCCGGTCGAGGGTGACGAAGACCGACGGCACCATGTGCGGGGGCAGCGTCCCGGCCAGATGCAGCCTCAGCTCCCCGACGGGCAGCGCGGACCCGGACGGTTCGGTTCCCGAGGAGCCGGTTCCCGTCGGTTCGGGGTGGCCGGGAGGGGTGGCGGGTGTGGTGGTGGGCGGCTGTGCCGGTACGACGTAGGCGACGAGCCGGGCCGGTGCGCCGGGCCCGTCCCCCGCGCGGACGACCACGGCCGCGTCCCGCACCAGCGGGCTGCGCCGCAGCGCGCTCTCGATCTCCCCGGGCTCGATCCGGAAGCCGCGCAGTTTGACCTGGTCGTCGGCGCGGCCCGCGAACCGCAGCCGCCCGTCGGCGGTCCAGCGGACCAGGTCGCCGGTGCGGTACATCCGCTCCCCCGGCGCGTCGAACGGGTCGGGCAGGAACCGCTGGGCGGTGAGCCGCGGCCGGCCCAGGTAGCCACGGGCGAGGCCGGGCCCGGCGATGTACAGCTCGCCGGTCACGCCGGGCGGTACGGGGCGCAGGGCGGCGTCGAGCACGTATACGCGAGTGGCGCCCGAGGGGCGGCCGATGGTCGGGGTGCCGGTGCCCGGGGTCAGCGGACCGGTCCAGGTGGCGACCACGGTGGCCTCGGTGGGGCCGTAGGAGTTGACCATGCGGCGGCCCGGGGCCCAGGTGTCGACCAGGTCGGCCGGGCAGGCCTCGGCGCCGACGATGAGGGTGCGCAGGTGGGGCAGGGCGGAGGCGGTCTCCGGCGGGAGTGTGGCCAGCGCCGCCGGCGGGATCAGCGTATGGCTGACGCGCCGTTCGGCGAGCACCTCCGCCAGCCGCTCCCCGACCAGTGGCCCTTCCTCGCCCGTCACCAGCGCGGCTCCGCTGAGCAGGGAGACGCACAGTTCGAGGACGGACGCGTCGAAGCTCGGGGAGGCGAACTGGAGCACCCGGTCGCCGGGGCCCGCCGCGTACTGTTCGGCGGCCGCCGCGGTGAAGGAGGCGAGGCCCCGGTGGGTGACCACGACGCCCTTGGGCGTGCCGGTGGAGCCGGAGGTGTAGATGACGTAGGCGGAGTGGGCGGGAGTGAGCGCGGTGGTGCGGTCGGCGTCCGTGAGCGCCGTGTCCGGCCCCTCGGTGGACCACACCTCGGACGGGTCGTCGAGGACCAGGTGGGCGCCCGCGTCCCGAACCATGAACTCCCGTCGCTGCGGCGGGTATTCGGGGTCCACGGGCAGGAAGGCCCCGCCCGCCTTGGCGACGGCGAGCTGCGCCACCACGGCCGCCGCCGAGCGCGGCAGTGCGAGGGCCACCACGCGCTCGGGTCCGACGCCGTCCCGGACGAGCCGGTGGGCCAGCCGGTTGGCGGCCCGCTCCACGTCGGCGTAGGTCAGCTCCCGGTCGCCGTCTATCAGCGCCACGGCGCCCGGGGTGCGTACCGCCTGCCGTTCGAACAGGGCGGGCAGGGTGGCCTCGGGCACCGGGCGGAAGGTGCCCCGGCCCTGCTCCAACAGGTTCTCCCGCTCGTCGTCGGAGGCCAGCGGCAGCGCGCCGAGCGGGCGGCGGGGGTCCTCGGCGACGGCGTGCAGCAGCGTGCCGAGCTGTGCCGCCATCCGTTCGGCCGTGTCCGCGTCGAACAGGTCGGTGTTGTAGGTGAGCAGGGCGTGCAGGTCGCCGGAGTCGGTCTCGGCGAACTCCAGGGTGAGGTCGAACGCGGCATGCTCCGAGTCCGGTTCGACGTCGGCGACGTCCAGGCCGGGCAGGTCGAGGGCGACGGCCGGGGTGTTCTGGAGGACGACCATGACCTGGAAGAGCGGGCTGCGGCTGGTGTCGCGGACGGGCTGCACCTCGTCGACGACCCGTTCGAACGGTACGTCCTGGTGGGCGAAGGCGTCCTGGACGGTCTGCCGTACGTCGCCGAGGAACGCGGTGAACGGCCGGTCCGCCTCGGCCCGGGAGCGCAGCACCAGGGTGTTGACGAAGAAGCCGACGAGGGCCTGCGTCTCGGGCCGGTCGCGGCCGGCGTTGACGGTGCCGACGGTGATGTCCTCGGCGCCGGAGAGCCGGGCGAGGTAGCTCTGGGCGGCGGCCACGAGCGTGGTGAACAGGGTGGTGCCGTGGTCCCGGGCGAGCCGGGTGAGCCGTCGGGCGGTCCGGGCGGGCACCACGAGCCGGGTGGTCGCGCCGGTACTGGTGCGCACCGGTGGCCGGGGCCGGTCGGTGGGCAGCTCCAGCGGTGCGGTGTCGGCGAGTTGCTCCTTCCAGTAGGCGAGGTGCTCTGCGGCCTCGGTGGCTCCGGTGGTGCGCTGCCAGTGGGCGTAGTCGGCGTACTGCACCGGCAGCGGCGCCAAGTGGCTGCCTGTAGCGCCGAGTTCGGCGCGGTAGAAGTGCGCGAGGTCGCCGAGCAGGACGGAGGTGGACCAGCCGTCGGTGACGATGTGGTGCAGGGTGAGGGCGAGTACGTGGTCGTGCTCGGCGAGCCGGAACAGACCGGCGCGCAGCAGCGGGCCCTCGCGCAGGTCGAAGGGGCGGACGCGTTCCTCGGCGAGCAGGCCGCGCACGGCCGGTTCCCGCTCCCCCACACCGAGCCGGGACAGGTCGTGCACGGGCAGGGGCACGTCGTGGGGCGGGTGGACGCGCTGGATGCCGTGTCCGTCGACGCTGTCGAAGGTCGTACGCAGTGACTCGTGCCGGGCCACCACGGCGCCGAGGGCGGTGCGCAGCGCGTCGCTGTCCAGGGTGCCGCGCAGGCGCAGGGCGAGCGTGGTGACGTACTCGGCGCCGTCGGGCTCGAACTCGTGCAGGAACCACAGGCGTTGCTGGGCGTGTGACATCGGCGCGACCGCGTCGCGGGCGACCGGGACGAGGCCCGGGCGGCCGGGGTCCCGCCGGTCGCCGAGCAGGCGGGCCAGGGCGGCCGGGGTCGGGTGGGAGAAGACCGCGCGCGGTGTGACGTCGGTGTCGAAGGACTCGGCGAGGCGGGAGGCGAGCCGGATGCTGAGGATCGAGTCGCCGCCGAGCTGGAAGAAGTTGTCCTCCGCGCCGGGCGGTTCACTGCCGAGCACCTCGCCGAAGAGGTCCGCCGTGCGGCGCTCGGCCTCGGTGCGGGGCTCGACCCGCTCGCGGCCCGGCACGGCGTCCGGCGCGGGCAGGGCGGCCCGGTCGACCTTGCCGTTGCGGCTGAGCGGCAGCGCGGCGAGCGGGACGACGGTGGTGGGCACGAGGTAGTCGGGCAGGGCGCGGGCGGCGAACGCCCGCAGTTCCTCGCCGCCCTGGCCCGCCGGTCCGACGACGTAGGCGACGAGCCGCTTGGCGCCGGGGCGGTCCTCGCGGGCCAGGACGGCCACGTCGACGACGTCCGGGTGGGCGGCGAGCGCGGCCTCGACCTCGCCGGGCTCCACCCGGAAGCCCCGGATCTTCACCTGGTCGTCGGCGCGCCCGAGGAACTCGACGGTGCCGTCCGGGCGCCGCCGCGCCAGGTCGCCCGTGCGGTACATGCGGGCGCCGGGAGGACCGAGCGGGTCGGCGAGGAAGCGGGCGGCGGTGTCGCCTGGGCGGCCCAGGTAACCCCGGGCGACGCCCTCACCCGCCAGGAACAGCTCTCCCGGGCAGCCCGGCGGTACGGGCCGCAGCCGGGCGTCGAGGACCAGCGCCCGCATGTCGTCCAGTGGCCGCCCGATGGGGATCGTGCCGGGCACCGCCGCCGGGTCGGAGAGGGCGAAGGAGGTCGCGAAGGTGGTGGTCTCGGTGGGTCCGTAGCCGTCCACGACGGTCAGGCCGGGGCAGGCGTCAAGCACCCGGCGCACGGCCTGCGCCGGTACGACGTCACCGCCGGTCCACAGTTGCGCGAGGCCGCGGAAGCAGTCGGGCGCGTCCTGTGCGAGCAGCCGGAACAGTCCGGCGGTCAGCCACAGCGCGGTCAGCCCGCCGTCGGCGGCGATCCGCCGCAGCGAGGCCGCGACGACGCCGCCGCCCGGAGCCACGACCACGCAGCCGCCGTTGAGGAGCGGTGCCCACACCTCGAAGGTGGCGGCGTCGAACGCCACCGGCGAGTGCAGCAGCACACGGTCGCACACCCCGCTGGTGAACCGGCTGTCGGTGGCCAGCGCCGCCACGTCACGGTGCCGCACGGCGACCGCTTTGGGCAGCCCGGTGGAGCCGGAGGTGAACATCACGTACGCCAGTTGATCGGGGTCCGCGGAGGTCGGCGGCTCCGCCGCGGCGGACTGTGCGGGCGGCGTCCGACTGTCCGTGGTCCCGATGTCGTACGCCGACCGGTCCGCGTCCGGCGCCCCGGTCGCCGCCGGGCCGGGCTGGACGGACGGCGCCGACTTCTGCGCGGCTCCCGTGCCGTGCGTCGGCCGGTCGGGGTCCGCGGAGGTCAGCGGCTCCGCCGCGGCGGGCTGTGCGAACGTCTTCGGGGTCCCGGTGCGGGCCGCCGCCACCTCTGTGGCGGTGAGTCGGAGGGTCGCGCCCGCCTGGGCGAGCAAGGTGTGGCGGCGCTCCTCGGGGGCGCGGGTGTCCACGGGGACGTAGGCGCCACCGGCCAGGAGCACCGCGAGCTGGGCGACGACCAGTTCGGCGGAGCGGTCGAGGAGCAGCGCCACTCGGTCCTCGGGGGCCACTCCGGAGGCCCGCAGTCGGTCGGCCAGTGAGTGGGCCCAGGAGAGCAGTTGCGAGTAGGTCAGGCGGCGTTCGCCGTCGTGGATCGCGGGCGCGTCCGGGGTGCGCCGGGCCTGCGCGGTGAACAGGTCGACGGGGCTGCGGGGCGCGGTCCGGCGGGCGGTGGTGTTCCAGGCGGCCAGCAGCTCGCGGTCGGCCGGAGCGAGCATGTCCAGGTCGTTCAGGTCGGTGTCGAACCCGTCGGCGAGGGCGGTGAGCAGTCCGGCCAGCCGGTCCGCTGCGCGCTCCGCGGTGGCGGTGTCGAAGAGGTCCGGGTCGTAGGCCAGGTCGAAGCCGAGCCGTTCGGCCAGGTGGGCGCGGAGGCACCAGGGGAAGGTGGTGGCGTCGTCGGCGCGGACCTCCTCGACCCGGACCCCGGTGCGGGCCGTCGCCGACTCGTCCACGGGGTAGTTCTCGAACACCACCATGCTGTCGAACAGCGCCTCGCCGGACGGGACTTCGCTCACGGCCTGGATGCGGGGCAGGGCGAGGAAGTCGAAGCGGCGGGCGTCGCTCTGCCGTTCCTGGAGGTCGCGCAGCCACGGCAGCACCGGCCCGGTGGGTATACGGACCCGGGTCGGCACCGTGTTGATGAACATGCCGATCATGCCTTCGACGCCGGGCAGTTCGGCCGGGCGGCCGGAGACGGTGGTGCCGAAGACCACGTCGTCGCGTCCGCCGGAGCGGGCGAGGAGCAGCGCCCAGGCGCCCTCCACCACCGTGTTCACGGTGAGTCCGGCGCGGGCGGCACTCTCCCGCAGCCGCCGTGAGACCCCGTCGTCCAGCTCATGGTGGACGGCCGCGGCGGAACGGGCGCGGTGGGCCTCGGCGGGCGTACGGTCGTACGGCAGCGGGGTCCGGGCGGTGAACCCGGCGAGGGCGTCGGCCCAGTGCCGCTCCGCCGCCGTCTCGTCCTGCTCCCGCAGCCAGTGCAGGAAGTCCGCGAAGGGCCGCCGTACCGGGGGTGCCTGGTCCGGGCCACCGGTGAGCGCGGCGTAGCGTTCGCAGACCTCGGTGAGCAGCTGCCCGGTGCTCCAGCCGTCGAGGACGATGTGGTGGGTGGACCACACAAGGAGTACCTCGTCGCCGGGCAGGGCGGCCAGAGTGAGCCGGGTGAGTGGCGCCGTGCCGAGGTCCATGCCTGCGGCACGGTCCTCGGCGAGCAGCCGCTCGGTGGCCTCGGTGCGCTCGGCGGGTGTGAGCGTACGCCAGTCGAGGTGGCGTACGGGCAGTTCCGCGTGGCGGTGGACCACCTGGACCGGGTGCGGCAGGCCGTGCCAGTGGACGCTGGTGCGCAGCGCCGGGGTGCGGTCGGCGACCTGCTGCCAGGCGGCGGCGAAGGCCTCGGGGTCGGCCACGCCGGACAGTCGTACGGCCGTGCGGTCGAAGTAGGCGTGCTCGGTGTCCACGAGGCCGTGGAAGAGCATGCCGGACTGGAGCGGAGTGAGCGGCAGGACGTCCTCGACGTGCCGGCTGTCGCCCAGGAGCCGGTCCAGCTGCTCCTGGCCGAGGCCGGTGAGGGGGAAGTCGGAGGGGGTGCGGCCGCCCGTCTCGGGGCGGGCGCAGTGCGCCACGATCTCCCGCAGGGCCGCGAGCGTGTCCTGTGCGAGCTGCTGGACGGTGGTCCGGTCGTAGACGGCGGCGGGGTAGGTCCAGCCGAGTTCGAGCTGCCCGTCCTGGACCACGCCGGTGATGTCCAGGAGGTAGGGCCGGGGTGTGTCCGGGTCGGTGTCCCGTCCGGCCGGGGGCAGGGCGCCGCGCAGCAGGCCACCGGCGGTGCCCGCGTCCCATTGGCCGTGGTAGTTGAAGCCGACCTGCGGGGCGGGGGCCGCGGCGAGCGGACTGTCGGGCACGAGGTGACGCAGGGCGCCGTGGCTCAGGCCGTGCAGCGGCACCGCGCGCAGTTGCTCCTTCACCGAGCGGAGGGTGTCGTGCCAGCCGTCGTCCGGGGCGACGCGCAGGGCGAGCGGGAACTCGGCGGTGAACCAGCCGACGGTCCGCGACAGGTCCACGTCCGCGAACAGGTCCTCCCGGCCGTGACCCTCTACGCCGAGCAGAACGGTGTCGCGTCCGCACCAGCGGGCCAGGGTGCGGCCGAGGGCGCTGAGCAGGACGTCGTTGACCTGGGTGCGGTAGGCCTGCGGCACCTCGCGCAGCAGGGCTTCGGTGGTCCGCGCGTCCAGGGTGACGGTGAGGGTGGCGGCGCTGCCGTGGGTGTTCGGGCCGGGGCGGCCCGCGGGCAGGGCGGCCGGTGCCGTGCCGGTGCGGGTCCAGTACGGCAGGTCGGCGTCGAGTGCGCCGGAGCGGGTGTGCCGGTCGAGGCGGGTGGCCCAGCGGCCGTAGGACGTGCCGGTCGGGGGCAGTTCCACGGGTCGGCCGAGCGCCACCGCCCGCTGGGCGGTCTCCAGGTCCGCGAGCAGGATGCGCCAGGAGACGCCGTCGATGACCAAGTGGTGGGCGGTGATGACCAGTTGTCCACGCCGTCCCGGACCGCGGTCGAAGAACAGCACGCGGACGACCCGCCCGTGGGCGGGGTCGAGGGCGGTCTGCGCCTCGTCCGTCAGCCTCTGCACCTCGCCCTCCAGTGCCGTGTCGTCCAGGCCTGCCGCGTCGTGCCGGGTGAAGACGCCGTCCGGCGCCTCGCACAGGACGTCCTGGCGCCAGCCGTCGGCGGTGCGGCGGAACCGCGTGCGCAGGGCGGCGTGGTGGCGTACGAGGGCGTCGGTGGCAGCCTGGAGCGTGGGTCCTGTGGCGTCCGGGGCGAGTTCGAGGCGCTGGGTCATGGTGAACCGGAGCGGCTGCCCGGATTCGCGGCCGTCCAGGTACCAGTGCTGGATCGGGGTGAGCGGCGCCTCAGCCGGTTCCTCGGCGGCACCCTGCTTCGGGGCGGACTCCCGTACGCACAGGGCGAGTTCGGCGACCGTCTGGTGGCGGAAGACGTCCTTGGTGGTGAGGGCGAGTCC
Organism: Streptomyces sp. NPDC003379; assembly: GCF_053589195.1. Classification (NCBI taxonomy): domain Bacteria; kingdom Bacillati; phylum Actinomycetota; class Actinomycetes; order Kitasatosporales; family Streptomycetaceae; genus Streptomyces; species Streptomyces sp. NPDC003379. Next base: position 192,141 of record NZ_JBSFRK010000008.1, read on the forward strand.
GGCCTGCCGGGCGCGGGAGACGATCTGGATGCTCAGGATGGAGTCGCCACCGAGCGCGAAGAAGTTGTCGCGGGCGCCGACACGTTGGACGCCGAGCACCTGCGCCCAGATCGCGGCCAGACGTTCTTCCGTACCGGCGCGGGGAGCGACGTAGGGCGTGTCGCTGTCGGGCTGTGCGGGCGGGGCGGGCAGGGCGCGCCGGTCGGTCTTGCCGCTGGTGGTGCGCGGGATGCGGGCCAGCGGGACGAACGCCGCGGGCACCATGTGGTCGGGCAGGGTGCGGCGCAGCGCGAGGCGCAGGGCGTCCGCGGACGGGACGCGGTCGGCGGCGGGCACGACGTAGCCGACGAGCATGAGGCGGCCCGCGTTCTCGCGGGCGGTGACGGCGGCGTCGGCGATGTCCGGGTGGTCCAGGAGGGCGGCCTCCACCTCGCCGGGTTCGATGCGGAACCCGCGGATCTTGACCTGCTCGTCCGCCCGGCCGAGGAAGTCCAGGAGTCCGTCCCGGTCCCAGCGGGCCCGGTCGCCGGTGCGGTACATCCGCTCGCCGGGCGCCCCGAACGGGTCGGCGAGGAAGTGGGCGGCGGTGAGGCCGGGCCGGTTCAGATAGCCGCGGGCCACCTGCGCCCCGGCCAGGTACAGCTCGCCGGGCGTGCCGGGCGGCACCGGGCACAGGGCGGCGTCGAGGACGTAGGCGCGCAGGTTGCCGCCGGGGCGGCCGATGACCGGGCGGTGCGGCTGGTCGGCGCAGCGGCCGTAGACGGCGTCGACGGTGGTCTCGGTGGGCCCGTACATGTTGTACACCGCCACGCCCAGGTCCTGTTCGGCGCGCACGAGGTCGCGCCAGTCGCCCGCGGTGACGGCCTCGCCGCCGACGAGCAGCAGGCGCGGGTGGTGGCGGTCGGCGGCGAGCAGTCCGGCGGCGGTGAGTTCGCGCAGGTAGGACGGGGTGACGTTGACCAGGTCGAGGCGGTGTTCGGCGACCTGGGCGCAGAACGCCTGCGGGTCCAGGCGTACGTCCTCGTCGATCAGGTGGACCTCGTGGCCGAGGGCGAGGAGCAGCGGTCCCTCCCAGGAGGTGTCGAAGGAGAAGGAGGCGCTGAGCGCGGCCCGCAGCCGCCGTCCGTCGGTGGCGTGCGGGGCGAGCAGGTTCGCGCGGTGGTCGTGGCAGAGGTTGACCAGGTTGCGGTGTTCGACGGTGACGCCCTTGGGGCGGCCGGTGGAGCCCGAGGTGTAGATGATGTAGGCGGTGTTCTCGGGCAGCAGGGGCCGGACGCGGTCGGTGTCGGTCGGGTCGTGGGCGGGGAGCCGGTCCCAGGGCACCGCGTCGAGGCCGGTCAGCAGGGTGTGCGGGCGGGCGTCGGCGAGGAGGAAGTCCTGCCGTTCGGTGGGGAGTGCGGAGTCCAGGCAGAGCAGGGTGGCGCCCGCCTTGAGGACGGCGAGCACCGCCACCATCAGGTCGGAGGTGCGCGGCAGCCGGACGGCGACCACGTCCTCGGGTCCCGCGCCCTGGGCGATGAGGTGGTGGGCGAGCCGGTTGGCGCGCTGGTTCAGCGCGGCGAGGTCCAGCGTGGTGTCGCGGGCGACCAGGGCGGTGTGCTCCGGTGTGCGGGCGGCCTGCGCCTCGAACAGGGCGGGGAAGGTGGTGTCCGGCTCGGGCAGGCGGATGCCCTTCCCGTGGCGCAGTACGTGGTGCCGCTCGTCGTCGGTCATCAGCGGCAGCCGGTCGGCGCTCTGCCCGGGGTCCGCGGCGATGGCCTCCAGCAGGATGCGCAGCCGGGTGGCGAGGCGTTCGGCGGTGTCGGTGTCGAAAAGACCGGTGTTGTACTCCAGGTGGCCGGTGAGCCCGTCGTCGCCTTCCACGAAGTCGAAGGCGAGGTCGTACGTGGCGACACGCACCGGCGGAGTCACCGGCTCCGCCGTCAGGCCGGGCAGTCGGAGCGGTTCGGCGCCGAGGTTGTGCAGGGCGACCATGACCTGGAACAGCGGGGTGCGGCTGGTGTCCCGTTCGGGCTGGAGGGCGTCCACCACGCGCTCGAAGGGCACCTCCTGGTGGGCGAACGCCTCCAGAGCGGTGTCGCGCACCTCGGCGAGCAGCTCCCGGAAGGGCACCCCGGGGCGGATCCGGGCGCGCAGCACCAGCGTGTTGACGAACATGCCGACCAGATCATGCAGTTCGGACCGCTCGCGGCCCGCGGTGACGGTGCCGACGGTGACGTCGTCCTGGCCCGCCCACCGGGCGAGCAGCGTCTGACAGGCCGTCACCAAGGTCATGTAGAGAGTGGCGTCGGCCTCCCGTGCCCGTGCGCGCAGCCGCTCGGTGAGCGCGGCGGGCAGGGTGAAGGTCACCAGGGCGCCGTCGCGGGTGCGGACGGCCGGGCGCGGCCGGTCGGTGGGCAGCTCCAGCGGGCTCACACCGTCCAAAGCCCGGCGCCAGTAGTCGAGTTCGTCCTCGGCACGGTCGGCGCGGGAACGCTGCCAGGCCGCGTAGTCGCTGTAGCGGACGGGCAGCGCGGGCAGCTCCGGTCGGCGGTCCTCAAGGGCGGCCGCGTACAGCTCGCCCAGGTCCCGGCCCAGTACGCCGATGGACCAGCCGTCGGTGACGATGTGGTGTACGGCCAGGACGAGGACGTGCTCGTCGGGGGCGGACCGGGCCAGGTGTGCCCGCAGCAGGGGGCCGACGGCCAGGTCGAAGGGGGTGGCGGCGACCTGCTCCACGAGACCGTCCAAGGCGGCGTCGTCCGGGAGGTCAAGGACCGGCAGGTCCACGGGCCGGGGCGGGTGGACGATCTGCCGGGCCTGGCCGTCGTGCTCGGCGAACGTGGTGCGCAGCGCTTCGTGCCGGGCGACCAGGCCGTCCAGGGCGGCGCGCAGGACGGCATGGTCCAGCGGACCGCGCAGCCGCAGCACGGACAAGGTCGTGAACTCCGTGCTGCCCGGCTCGAACCGGTCGAGGAACCACAGGCGTTGCTGGGAGTACGACAGGGGTGCCGGGGTGTCCGGGGCGGTGGCCGGGATGACGTCGGCGGTGTCCGCGCCGCCCGGTTCGCCCAGGGCGGCGGCGAGGTCGCGGAGCGTGGAGTGGGTGAACAGCATGCGGGGCGAGACATCCGTGCCGAAGGCGGCGCGCAGCCGGGAGGTGACGCGGACGGCGAGGATGGAGTCGCCGCCGAGGGCGAAGAAGTCGTCGTCCGCGCCGACCTCGCCGGTGTCCAGTACGTCCGTCCAGGCGGCGGCGACGAGCCGTTCGGCCGGGGTGCGCGGCGGGGTCCGCGGGCCGTCGGCGGCGAAGCCGTCGGGTCCTGGCGCGGGCAGGGCACGGCGGTCGAGCTTGCCGTTGGCGGTGAGCGGCAGCGCGGCCATCGGCACGTAGGCCGCCGGCACCATGTGCGCGGGCAGCAGCCCTTCGAGGTACGCGCGGAGCTCGGCGGCGGGCGGCGGCGCGGCGCGCTCCCCGGTGCCGGTTCCGGTGCGTGTGCCGCTGCCGGTGTGTGTGTCCGTGCCTGTTCCGCTGCCTGTTCCGGTGCCGGTGCGTGTGCCTGTTCCGGTGCCGGTGCCTGTTCCGGTGCCGCTGCCTGCGCCTGCGCCTGTGCCGCTGCCGCTTCCTGTTCCGCTGCCTGTGCCGACGACGTGGGCGACAAGCCGTCGCGTCCCGGCGGTGTCCTCGTACACGCCGACGGCGGCCTCGCCGACGCCGGGGTGGCCGTGCAGGGCGGCCTCGATCTCGCCGGGTTCGATGCGGTAGCCGCGGATCTTGACCTGCTGGTCGGCGCGGCCCAGGTACTCCAGGGTGCCGTCGGCCCGCCGACGGGCCCGGTCCCCGGTGCGGTACATGCGGGTGCCCGGTCGGCCGAAGGGGTCGGCGAGGAAGCGGGTCGCGGTCAGTCCGGGCCGGTTCAGGTAGCCGCGCGCCAGGCCCTCACCGGCCACGAACAGTTCACCCACGGCGCCCGGCGGTACCGGCTGGAGCGTGCCGTCGAGGACGTAGAGCCGCAGGTCGGGGATGCCGGTGCCGATGGGGCTCGCGGCGGCGCCGGGGCGGGCGGCCAGGCCGCTGTCGAGGCCCGCGTAGGTGACGTGCACGGTGGTCTCGGTGATGCCGTACATGTTCACCAGACGGGGCGCGGTGTCCGGGTGGCGGGCGTACCAGTCGGCGAGCCTGCCCACGTCCAGTGCCTCGCCGCCGAAGATGACCGTGCGCAGTGCCAGGCGGTCGCCGACGGCGGGGAGTTCGGCGTCCGCCCGGATCAGCGGGTAGAACGCGGACGGCGTCTGGTTGAGGACGGTGACCTGCTCGTCGGCGAGCAGGCGCAGGAAGTCCTCCGGGGAGCGGGCGGTGTCCTCGGGGACGATCACGAGCCTGCCGCCGTACAGCAGCGGACCCCACAGCTCCCATACCGAGAAGTCGAAGGCGTACGAGTGGAACAGCGTCCACACGTCGTCGGCTCCGAAGCCGAACCAGTGCCGGGTGCGGGTGAACAGCCGGACCACGTTGGCGTGCGGGACGACCACGCCCTTGGGGCGGCCGGTGGAGCCGGAGGTGTAGATGGCGTAGGCGGGGCTCTCGGGCAGCGCGCGCCCGGCCGGGCCGTCGGCCGGGCGGCGGGCCAGGTCGGCGCACACCTCCGGGTCGTCGAGGAGCAGACGGGATACGTCCGGGCCGGCCGCGGCGATCTGCCGGGTGGTGACCAGAGCGACCGGCCCGGCGTCGGCGAGCAGCTGCCGGACGCGCTCCGCGGGCAGCCGGGGGTCGATGGGCAGGTAGGCGGCGCCCGTCTTGAGGACGGCGAGGACGGCCACGACGAGGTCGGCGGAGCGGGGCAGCGCGAGGGCGACGAACGCCTCGGGTCCGGCGCCGAGTTCGGCGAGGCGGTGGGCGAGACGGTTCGCCCGTGCGTCCAGGGTGGCGTAGTCGAGCCGCTCGTCACCGCAGGTGAGCGCCTCGGCGTCGGGAGTGCGGGCGGCCTGGGCGGCGAACAGGGCGTCCAGCGTGTCGGCGGGCCTGCCCTCCTCGGTGCCGTTCCAGTCGACGAGCATCCGCCGCCGTTCCTCGGCGGTGGTCCAGGCGAGGGAGCGCACGGGCCGGTCCGGGTCGTCGGCCAGCTCCGCGAGCAGCAGGCAGAGCCGGTCACCGAGGGCGCGTACGGTCGTGGCGTCGAACAGCTCCGGGTCGTAGGCGAGGTCGAAGCCGAACCGCTCTCCCTGGTAGGCGCGCAGCACCAGCGGGAAGTTGGTGGCGTCCCGGGAGGAGACGTCGGTCAGGCGTATCCCGGTCGTGGCCGAACGCGCCTCGTCGAAGGGGTAGTTCTCAAAGGCCACCATGCTGTCGAAGAGGGGGCTGCCCGCCGGTACGTCGCTCAGCGAGGTCAGTTCGGCGAGGGAGACCGCCGCGAACCGCCGTGCCTGCGCCTGTTCCTCCTGGAGGTCCCTGAGCCAGGCGGCGGCCGTGCGGCCGCCGTCCACGCGGACGCGGGTGGGCAGGGTGTTGATGAACATGCCCACCATCGACTCGGCGCCGGGCAGGTCGTCGGGCCGTCCGGAGACGGTGGTCCCGAACAGCACGTCCGGTTCGGCGCTGTAGCGGGACAGCAGCAGCGCCCAGGCGCCCTGCACCACCGTGCCGAGGGTGAGCCCGGCCGTCCGGGCGGTGTGGGCGAGGCGGGTGGAGACCTCGTCGGACAGCGCGCACGTGTGCACGTCGGCGGACCGGGTCTCGTGGCCGGGGCGCCGGACGCGGTCAACGGGCAGGGGGGTGGGGGTGGCGAACCCGTCGAGGACGGTCCGCCAGTGGGCGTCGGTGGTCTCGGTGTCCCGGTCGGCCAGCCAGCGTACGTAGTCGCCGAACGGCCGACGTGCCGGTGGCCGGGGCTCGGCACCGGTGGTGAGCGCCGCGTACTCCTCGGACACGTCGGTGAGTACCTGGGCGAGGCTCCAGCCGTCCAGGATCAGGTGGTGGGAGGTCCACAGCAGGTGCAGCCGGGCGTCGGGGAGCCGGACTAGGGTGAGCCGCATCAGGGGTGCCGTGCCGAGGTCGAGGCCGCGGGCGAGGTCATCGGCGCGCAGCCGGTCAAGGCGCTCGGCCCGCTCCGCCGCGTCCAGCTCGCGCCAGTCCAACTGGACGACGGGGACCTCGACCCGTCGGTGCACGACCTGGAGCGGCACGGGGACGCCCTCCCACACCACCGAGGTGCGCAGGGCGGGAGTGCGGTCGGTGACCCGCTGCCAGGCCAGGGCGAGGGCGTCGGGGTCGCTCACGCCCTCAAGGAGCAGCGCGGCCTGGTCCACGTACACGTCGTCTTCTCCGCCGACCAGCCGGTGGAAGAGCATGCCTTCCTGGAGCGGGGTGAGCGGCAGCAGGTCCTCGATGTCCCCGCCGTCACCGGCGAGCCGGTCCACACCGGCCTGGTCGAGGCGGGCCAGCGGGAAGTCGGAGGGCGTACGTCCGCCCGCGCCGGGACGGGCGCAGTGCTCGGCGATGGCGGTGAGCGCCCCCACCATGCCCGCGGCCAGGTCCTGGACGGTGTCCTCGCGGTGGACCTGGTCGCTGTAGTGCCAGGTGATCTCCAGTTGGCCGTCGGTCACCAGGGCGGACACGTCGAGGAGGTGGTCCAGCGGCGCGTCGGGGTCCATGTCCCGGCCGGGTACGTCGGCGACGGGCGCGAAGTCGCCTCCGGCGGACGCCTCCCACTGCCCGTGGTAGGTGAAGCACACGTCGGGCAGCGGCAGTTGACCGAGTGCGCGGGCCTCGGGCCGGGGCGAGCCGAGGTGGCCGAGCGCCTGGTAGCCCAGGCCGCGGCGGGAGACGGCGCGCAGCCGTTCCTTGACGGACTTGAGGGTGGTTCCCCAGTGGTCCCAGTCGTCCGGGCCTGCCGGGGTCAGGGTGACCGGGTACTGGGTGGTGAACCAGCCGACCGTGCGGGACAGGTCGGCGCCCTCGTCCAGTTCCTCCTCCCGGCCGTGGCCCTCCAGGGCGACAGTCACCCGGTCGGCGCCGGTCCAGTCGGCGAGCACCCGGCCAAGCGCGCTCAGCAGCACGTCGTTGACCTGGGTGCGGTACGCGCCCGGCACCCGCCGCAGCAATGCCTCGGTGGTGTCCCGGTCCACTCGCGTGCTGACGGTGCGCACGGACCCGGCGAGCGGAGTGCCGGGCAGGTCGACGGGGAGCGGGGTGCGCGGCCCCGCCACCTCCTGCGTCCAGTGGGGCAGGTCGTCGTCGAGGTCGCCTGCCCGGACCCGTTCGGTGAGGGTCCGTGCCCAGTCGGCGAACGGGGTGTGCTCGGGCTCCGGCCGGGGTTCCTCACCGGCCGCGGCCTGCCGGTAGGCCTGCTCCAGGTCGGCGAGCAGGACGCGCCAGGAGACGCTGTCGACCGCCAGGTGGTGGGCGGTGAGGAAGAGTTGGGGCCGTTCGCCGCCGGGCAGCAGGGCCGCGCGCAGCAGGGCGCCGGTCGCCGGGTCCAGGGCCGCGCGGGCCGCTTCCGCGGCCTCGGCGGGCGGGGTCGTGGGCGCGTGGCGGGCGAGCAGTCCGGTCGCCGGACCGGTGCCGGGGTGCTGCCGCCAGGCACCGTCGGTGCCGTCGGTGCCGTCGGTGCCGTCGGTGCCGTCGGTGCCGTCAGTGCGGGTGAAGCGGGTGCGCAGGGCCGGGTGGCGGGCCACCACGGCGTGCAGCGCCCGGTCCAGGGCCCGTTCGTCGAGGTCGTACGGGAGGTCGAGCAGCATCGACATGGCGAAGTGCCGCAGCGGCCCGTGCGTGGCGAAGAACCACTCCTGGACGGGGGTAAGCGGGGCGGGCCCGTCCTCGTGCGGGCGGCGGGGCGCGGGCACGGCGGTGGTGCGGCTGGACGCGGCGGCGGCGAGGTCGGCGACCGTCTGGTGGCGGAAGACGTCCTGCGAGCCGATGTGCAGGCCCGCGGCGCGGGCGCGGGAGACGGCCTGGATGCTCAGGATCGAGTCGCCGCCCAGCTCGAAGAAGTTGTCCGTGACACCCACCCTGGCCACCCCGAGCACCTCGGCCCAGATTCCGGCGAGGGTTTCCTCGCCGGGGGTGCGTGGGGCTACGAACTCCCGTTCCTCCGAGGTGTTCTCCGGCGTCGGCAGGGCGCGGCGGTCCAGCTTGCCGCTGGTGGTCAGCGGCAGTGCGTCCAGCGAGGTGAAGGAGGACGGCACCAGCGCGTCGGGCAGCACTTCGCGCAGGGCTGTGCGCAGGTCGGCGGGGGCGGGCCGGGGCGCGCCGGGTGCGGGGACGACGTAGGCGGCGAGACGGTTGTGGCCGTGCGGGTCGGGCACGGCGACGACCGCGGCGGCGGCGACGGCGGGCAGCGCGAGCAGCGCGGCCTCGATCTCGCCGGGCTCGACGCGGTGGCCGCGCACCTTGACCTGGTCGTCCGCGCGCCCGAGGTAGTCCAGGCGGCCGTCGGCGGTCCAGCGGGCCAGGTCGCCGGTGCGGTACATCCGCTCCCCCGGTCCGCCGAACGGATCGGGCAGGAAGCGGGCCGCGGTCAGGCCCGGCCGCCCGGCGTAGCCGCGGGCGAGCTGTCCGCCCGCGAGGTACAGCTCGCCGCCGACACCGGGCGGCACCGGCCGGAGTCGGTCGTCCAGGACGTAGGCCCGTACTCCGGGCAGGGGGCGGCCCACCAGTGGGCGGTCACCGCCGTCGATACGGCAGGACAGCGCGTCGACCGTGCACTCGGTGGGGCCGTAGAAGTTGTGGGCGGCCACGTCCGGGTGGGCGGCCAGCTCGCGCCAGAGCGCGGGGCCGACCGCCTCGCCGCCGAGCATGAGGACGCGGGGGCGGTGCCGGGGGTCGGTGAGCAGTCCGGCGGGCAGCAGTTGCCGCAGGTAGGACGGGGTGACGTCGAGGAAGTCGATGCGGTGCTCGACGACGTACTCGACCAGCGCGGCCGGGTCCATCCGGGTGCTCTCGTCGACCAGGTGCAGCGGGTGGCCGTCGGCCATCAGGAGCACGCCTTCGAGGGAGGTGTCGAAGGAGAAGGAGGCGGTGAGCGCGGCCCGCAGCGGGCCGCCGCCCGCCTCGGCGACGAAGCCGTCCCGGTGGGCGGCCAGGAGGTGCGCCGCCGCGCGGTGGGTGACGGTCACGCCCTTGGGGCGGCCGGTGGAACCGGAGGTGTAGATGACGTACGCGGTGTTGTCCGCGACCAGTGGGGTGCGCCGGTCGGCGTCGGTGGGGTCGGTGTCGGGGGCGGTCGTGGGCACGGCGCGCAGGGCCGGTTCGTCAAGGACCAGGGCCGGGCGGGCGTCGTCCAGCAGGAACCGGACCCGCTCCTCGGGCAGGGCCGGGTCCAGCGGGAGATAGCCCGCGCCGGACTTCCAGACGGCGAGGATCGCGACGATCATGTCGGCGGTGCGCGGCAGCCGCAGTGCGACCAGGCGTTCGGGTCCGGCGCCGCGGGCGATGAGGTGGTGGGCGAGCCGGTTGGCGCGGGCGTTGAGCGTGGCGTAGTCCAGCCGTTCGCCGCCCGCGACGAGCGCGAGGGCGTCGGGGGCCTGGGCCGCCCGGCGTTCGAACAGCTCGGGGTGGGTGGTGTCCGTGACGGGGAGCGGGGCGGGGTTCCAGTCGTGGACGAGGCGCCGGGTCTGCTCATCGGACAGCAGGGGCAGGCTGCCCAGCGCCCGGTCCGGCGCGGCACAGGCGCCCTCAAGGAGGCGTATGAGCTGTCCGGTCATCCGCTCGGCCGTGGCCGCGTCGAACAGGTCGGTGCGGTACTCAAGGACGCCGGTCAGGCCGTCCCCGTCCGGTACGAACTCGATGCTCAGGTCGAAGGTGGCCGCCTGCCGGGGCACGGTGACCGGGGTGGCGGCCAGGCCGCGCGGGGCGGTCGCGGCGGGCGGGTCGGGGTGCAGCAGGACCAGCACGTCGAACAGCGGGTTGCGCCCGGCCTCGCGGGGCGCGCCCACCGCCTCCACGATCCGCTCGAACGGGGTGTCGCCGTGGGCGAAGGCGTCACCCACCGTCTCGGCCGCCCGTGCGAGGAGTTCGCGGAAGGACCCGGACGCGTCCACCGGGGTGCGCAGCACGACGGTGTTCACGAAGAACCCGACGGTCCGTTCCAGGTCGGTGCGGGAGCGGCCGGGCGTGAGGGAGCCGACGGTGATGTCGTCCTGGCCGGACCAGCGGGCAAGGAGTGCCTGGGCGGCGGCGACCAGGGCGGTGTGCAGGGTGGTGTGCTGCTCTCGTGCGAGGTCGCGCAGGCGCGCGGTCAGGGAGGCCGGAACGGCGAAGGCGCTCACGGCACCCTCGCCCGCCTCCTCGCCGCGCCGCGGCCGGTCCAGGGGCAGCTCGGGCGCCACCGCCCCGGCCAGCCGCTCCCGCCAGTGGGCGAGTTCGCCTTCGAGGCGGGTGCCCGAGAGCCGGCCGCGCTGCCACACCGCGAAGTCCGGGTACTGCGTGGCCACCGGCGGCAGGGTGGGCGCGGCGCCCTGCGCGAGGGCGTCGTAGGCGGTGCACAGCTCGTCCAGGAGGATGCCCATCGACCAGCCGTCCGTGACGATGTGATGGGCCGTCAGCACCAGGACGTGGGAGGTCGCGGACTCGCGCAGCAGCAGGGCGCGCAGCAGCGGGCCGTCGCACAGGTCGAAGGGCCGGGAGTACTCGGACAGGAGGTCCTTGTCCAGGTCGCCGGTGTCCCGGACCGGCAGTGGTACCGGGCCCGCCGGGTGGACGCGCTGCACCGGGCGGCCGTCGGTCTCCTCGAAGGTGGTGCGCAGCGCCTCGTGCCGGGCCACGACGGCGGTCAGGGCCGCGGCAAGGGCCTCCTGGTCCGGCGCGCCGGTGAGGCGGAGGGCGACCGCGCTGTTGTAGCGGGCGTCGCCGGGCCGCAGCTGGTCCAGGAACCACAGCCGCTGCTGCGCGAAGGACAGCGGCAGCGGGCGCTCCCGGTCGGCCCGCGGGATGCCCTGCCGGGCGGCCGGGGCGACACCTCCGGCCGCCCGGCCCGCGAGCCGCCGCCGCAGCGCCTCCCGCATTTCCTGAGGCAGGGCCTCGGCACGGTCCCGCCGGGAGGGACGGGAGGGACGGGAGGGCTGAGAGGGCTGAGAGGGCTGAGAGGGCCGTGCGGAGTCGGCGGGGTCCGAAGAGGGGTTGGACGAGGAGTTGGACGAGGAGTCAGAAGGGGTCGAAGACGTCATGGTCGTCGGATCCTCACCGTTCGTTGTCGTGGTCGGGGCCGCCGTACGCGGCGTCTTCGGAGTCGGGGCCGCCGTACGCGGCGTCCTCGTCGTACGCGGTCTCCTCGAGTTCGCTCAGCACCTGGTCCTCCACCAGCTCCGCCAGGGCGGCGACGGTGCGGGAGACCAGGACGTCGCGGGGGGTGAGCGTGACGGCGAACGCGTCGTTGGCGCGGGAGGCGATGAGCAGGGCGCGCAGCGAGTCGCCGCCGAGCAGGAAGTAGTCGTCCTCGGCGCCCACGGCCCTCTGGAGGGTCTCCTCCCAGATGGCCGCCACCGCTTCCTCGGTGGGGGTGCGGGGTGCCACGTACTCGGGCCGTTCCCGCTCCTCCTCGGCCGGTGCCGGGGCGGGCAGGGCGGCCCGGTCGGTCTTGCCGTTCTCGGTGAGCGGGAAGCGGTCGAGCACCACGAACGCGGACGGCACCATGTACCCGGGCAGCGAGCGGGCGGCCAGTTCCCGCAGTTCCGCCGGGACCGGCGATTCCGCGTCAGAGGCCGTGAGCAGGTGGGCGACCAGGCGCGGCAGGCCCGGTTCGTCCTCGCGTACCGTCACCACGGCGTCCAGCACACCCGGATGGCGGACCAGGGTCGCCTCGACCTCGCCCGCCTCGATGCGGTGGCCGCGCAGCTTGAGCTGGTGGTCCGTACGGCCCAGGTAGTGCAGTTCGCCGGCGCTGTCGCGGCGCACCAGGTCGCCGGTGCGGTACATGCGGGTCCCGGGCGGCCCGAACGGGTCGGCGGTGAAGCGGGACGCGGTCAGACCGGGTCGGCCGAGGTAGCCGCGGGCCAGTGCCGGTCCGCTCAGCCAGAGTTCGCCGGTGACGCCGTCGGGGACCGGCCGCAGGCGGGCGTCGAGGACATAGGCGCCGGTGGCGGGCAGCGGGCGGCCGATGGGCGGTGCGCTGCCGTCCGCGGCCAGCGGTGCGGACCAGGTGGCGACGACGGTGGCCTCGGTGGGGCCGTAGGAGTTGACCATACGGTGGTGAGGCGCCCAGCGTGCGACGAGTTCGGGGCCGCACGCGTCGGCGCCGACGATCAGGGTCTTCAGGTCCGGCAGCGTGCCGGGGGTGTCGGGCGGCAGCGTGGCGAGCGCGGCGGGCGGAAGCAGGGTGTGCGTGACGCGTCCGGCCCGCAGGACGTCGGCGAGTTCGGCGCCGAGCAGCGGTCCCGGCCGGGGTACGACGAGACGGGCACCGTGCGGCAGTGACGCGCACAGCTCAAGGACGCAGGCGTCGAAGCTGGGCGTGGCGAAGGCAAGCACCCGGTCTCCCGGGGTGACTTGGTAGTGGGCGGCCTCGGCGGCGCTGAACGCGGCGAGCCCGCGGTGGGTGACGACGACACCCTTGGGCGTACCGGTGGAGCCGGAGGTGTAGATGACGTACGCCGGGTCGTCCAGGTCGAGCGGGCGGGTCCGGTCGGCGTCGGTGGGCCGGTGTCCGGGGACGCCGTCCGGCGCGGCGGCGAGCAGGTCGGCGATCTCCAGGGCGTCGAGGGTGAGGGTGGGGGCGGCGTCGCTCAGCATCAGGGCGATCCGCTCCTTCGGGTAGGCCGGGTCGACGGGCAGGAACGCGGCGCCCGCCTTCGTCACCGCCAGTTGGGCAAGGACCATGTCCGTCGAGCGGGGCAGCAGGAGTGCGACGAGGTCGCCGGGTCCGGTGCCCCGGGCGATGAGCCGGTGCGCAAGGCGGTTGGCCCGGTCCTCCGCCTCCGCGAAGCTCAGCGGCGCGCCGCCCGTGCCGCCCGAGCCGCCCGCGTCAAGGGCATCGAGCGCTTCGAGCGCGGTTGCGGTCGGCCATCGGTCGACGGCGGCCTCGACGAGGGCGGGCAGGGTGGCGGCGGGCACCGGGCCGGTCGCGGGGCGGATCGGGCCGCGCAGCAGCCGGTCGCGCTGCGCCGGTGGCAGGACGTCGAGGTCGTCCAGGCGGGCGGTGCCGTCCGAGGCGGCCAGGACGTCCAGGGTGTGCAGCAGCTGCCCGGCCAGCGATTCGGCGTTGGACTCTTCGAAGTACCGCGGGTCGTAGCCGAGTTCGACGGTCAGCCGGTCGCCGGGCGAGACGACCACGGTGAGCGGGTAGTTGGTGGCCTCCCGGGCGTCCAGGTCCCGCAGGACGAGTCCGTGGGCGCCCGCGGTCGCGTCGCCGACGGGGTAGTTCTCGAAGACCACCAGGCTGTCGAACAGGTCGGTGCCGGGCGGCAGTTCGCCGAGGGCGTTCAGCGTGGTGAGGGGCAGGTGGTCGTGGCGGCGGTCCTCGGCGCGGGCCTCCTGGAAGGCGCGCAGCCAGGCGCCGCAGTCGGCGCCGCCGTCGACCTCGGTGCGGGCGGGCAGGGTGGTGATGAACAGGCCGGTGATGGTGTCGGCGCCGGGCAGATCGGCGGGCCGTCCGGAGACGGTGGTGCCGAAGCAGACCTCCCGTTCCCCGCTCCACCGTGCGAGGAGCAGTGCCCAGGCGCCCTGCACCAGGGTGTTGAGGGTGAGGCGCTGCCGACGGGCGAACTCCTGGATGCGGCTGGTCCGTTCGGTGTCGAGCCACTGGGACAGCCAGGTGCCGGAGCGGGCCGTGGCGTCCGGGGCGGGCCGCCGGTCGTACGGCAGCGGGGTCGGGCCGCGCAGACCGGACAGGGCGGCGCGCCAGTGCTCCTGCGCCTCGTGGGTCTCTCGGGCGGCGAGCCAGCCGGCGTAGTCCGCGAACGGCCTGCGTTCGGGCAGGTGGGGCTGCTCGCCGCGGGTGAGGGCGGCATGCGCTGCCGTGACGTCGGACAGGACGTGGAAGACGCTCCAGCCGTCCAGCAGGACGTGGTGGAAGGTCCACACCACGCGGACCGCGTCCGGCCCGATCCTGACCAGGGCGAGCCGCAGCAGCGGGGCGCGGTCCAGGGCGATGCCCCGGGCCCGCTCGTCGGCGAGCAGCCGTTCCAGCTCCGCGTCGTGCCGGTCCGCCGGGACCGCGCTCCAGTCGTGCTGGGTGACCGGCAGCGTCACGTCCCGGTGGACCACCTGGAGGGGCACGGGTACGCCGCGCAGCGCGACGGAGGTGCGCAGCACGGGGGTGCGGTCGACGACGTGCTGCCAGGCGGCGGCCAGGGTCCGCGGGTCGTGGGCGCCGTCCGCCACGAATGTGATCTGCTCGACGTACAGGCCGTGTTCCGCCTCGTCCAGACCGTGCATCACCATGCCGGTCTGGGTGGGCGTGAGCGGATAGACGTCCGCCACGTCCGCTCCGTCGCCGACGAGCCGGTCGACGCCCGCCTGGTCCAGCGGGGCGAGCGGGAAGTCGGCGGGGGTGCGGCCGCCGGCGCCGGGCTCGGCGCAGTGCCGGACGATGACGCGCAGTTCGTCGGTCAGCTCGTCCGCCAGCCGGATGACGGTCTCCCGGTCGTGCACCTCGCGGGAGTACGACCAGGTGAACTCCAGCCGCTCCGCGCTCACTGTGCCGAGTACGTCGAGGAGGTACGGCCGCTGCGCCGACCGGTCCATGCCGCCAGCGAGACCCCCGTAGGGCGTGTGCAGCAGGCCGCCCGGGGTGCCGGTGCGGTCCTGTCGGCCCAGGTAGTTGAAGCAGACCGGCGGCAGGGCGGGCAGTTCGCGCCCGGCCGTGGGGTGCAGGAAGCGCAGCGCGCCGTAGCCGAGTCCGCCGTGCGGCACGGCCCGCAAGTTCTCCTTGACGGCCTTCAGCACGGTGCCGGTGTCCGCGTCGCGGGGCACGTCCAGGGCGACGGGGTACATGGCGGTGAACCAGCCGGTGGTCCGGGCGAGGTCGGTGTCCTCGAACAGTTCCTCGCGGCCGTGTCCCTCCAGGGTCACCGCCACCCGGTCCTGCCCGGTCCAGCGGGCCAGGACCCGGCCAAGGGCGCTCAGCAGGACGTCGTTGACGCGGGTGCGGTACACGTCCGGCACGTCCTGGAGCAGCCGACGGGTCTCCTCGGCGTCGAGGCCTACGGTCACGCTCTCCTCGTCGGCGACGGTGTTCGCGCCGCCGGGGCGGTCGACGGGCAGCGCGGCGGCGTCATCGTCGACCCCGCGCCAGTGGGCGAGTTCACCGTCAAAACCGCCCACCTCGGTGTGCTCGGCGAGCCGCCGCGCCCACGTCCGGAACGACGTGCTCTTCGGGGCGAGGGCGGGCCGTGCGCCGTCGCGCAGCGCGTCGTAAGCGGCGTCCAGGTCCTCCAGGACCAGGCGCCAGGACACCGCGTCCACGACCAGGTGGTGGGCGGCGAGCAGCAGCACCGGCCGCCCACCGTCGCCCGTCCGGCACAGCGCGGCCCGCAGCAGCGGTCCACGGGCCAGGTCGAAGTCCGCGCCCAAGGCGTCGGCCACCTCCTCCGGGGCCGTCCGGTCGTGCACCTCCAGGTGGACGTCACGGTCGCCGGGCGGGGTGCCGTACTGCCGCCAGCGTCCGTCGCCGAGCGGCTCGAAGCGCATCCGCAGTGCGTCGTGGTGCTCCAGTACGGCGGAGAGGGCGGCGCGCAGCAGTGCCTCGTCGGGATCGGCGGCCAGCTCGAAGGAGACCGTCTGGCTGAAGTGGGCGGGGTCGCCCGTGAGGGTGTCCAGAAGCCAGTGCTGTACGGGGGTGAGCGGGGCGTCACCGGTTACCGGGCCCTGCTCGGCGGCGGCTCCGCCGGTGTCGGGCACCCGCTCGGCCACGGCGGCGAGTTCGGCGAGCGTCTGGTGGGTGAACAGGTGCCGGGGCGTGAGGCTGAGCCCGGCCCGGCGGGCGGCGGAGACGATCTGAATACCGAGAACGGAGTCGCCGCCGAGCGTGAAGTAGTTGTCCTCCGCTCCGACTTCGGGTACGCCGAGCACCTCGCACCAGATGCCCGCGAGGGTCTGCTCGGCCTCGGTACGCGGCGCCCGGCCCCCCGTGCCGACGGTCGGCGCCCCCCACTCGGGCACGGGCAGCGCCCGGCGGTCGAGCTTGCCGGTGGCCCCGAGCGGCAGCCGCTCCAGCGGGACGACGAGGGCGGGCAGCAGGTGGTCCGGGAGACTCCGGGCGAGGAAGGCGCGGAGTTCACCGGTGTCGGGCAGGGGGGCGGGGCGGTGCTGTGCGTGACCGGCGGGGGCCGGTCGGCTCGTCGGGTGGCCCTCCACATGCCCAGCGGAGGCCAGTTGGTTCGTCGGGCCGTCCTCCGCATGACCGGCGGAGGCCGGTCGGCTCGTCGGGCCGTCCTCCACATGACCGGGCCTCCGCTGGCTCGTCAGGCGGTGCTCCGCAGGACCGGCGGAGGCCGGACGGCCCGTCGAGTGATCCTCCACGTCACCAGCGGGAGCCGGACTGCCCGTCGGGCGGTCCCCCACATCACCGGCCGAAGCCGGACTGCCCGTCAGGCGGTCCCCCACATCACCACCAGGGACCGGACGGCCCGTCAGGCGGTCCCCCACGTCATCACCAGCAGCCGACCGGGTCTGCGGATCGTCGGCCGGGCCGGCGGCCCCCGCATCCTCAGTGGACACGGGCAGGACCGTCACGCCGCCGGCCACGCCGGCATGCTCGGCGGACACGGGCAGGACCGCCCCGTGAGGCACCACGTACCCGATCAGGCGCCGGTGCCCGCCGTGTTCGACGACGCGGGCCGCTGCCGCCGCCACCGCCGGGTGGCAGGCCAGCGCCGCCTCCACCTCGCCGAGTTCGATACGGAAGCCCCGCACCTTGACCTGATCGTCGCCGCGGCCGAGGTAGACGAGGTCGCCGTCGGCCGTCCAGCGGACCAGGTCGCCGGTGCGGTACATGCGGCTGCCGGGCGGGCCGAACGGGTCGGGCAGGAACCGGGCGGCGGTCAGGCCGGGGCGGCGCAGGTAGCCGCGGGCGACACCGGTTCCGGCGAGGAACAGTTCGCCGGGCGCGCCGGCGGGCACCGGGCGCATTCGCTCGTCCAGGGCGTAGGCGCGGGCGCCGCCGAGCGGTCGGCCGATCGGCGGGTCGCGGTCGGGGTCGGCGGGGTCGCAGGTGAAGGCGGTGGCGTAGACGGTGGCCTCGGTGGGGCCGTAGATGTTGTGCACCTGGCTGTCGGCCACGGCCGCGCGGACCCGGCCGACGGTCCGGGCGGGCAGCCCCTCCCCAGCGAGGACGACGGTGTCCGCGGTGAGGTGGACGGCGTCCTCGGCGAGCAGCCGGTCCAGGGCCGAGGGCACCGCGCTGAGCAGTCCGGCCCGCCAGGGTCCGGTGCGTTCGGCGAGGGCAAGGAGGTCGCGGACGATCTCCACGCAGCCGCCGGAAAGCAGCGGCGAGAAGATCTCGAAGACCGACACGTCGAAGTTGAGCGAGGTGGAGGCCACCACGTGCTCAAGGCCGCGCCCGGTGAACTCGGCCGCCGCCCAGTCGGTCAGGGCACGCACGGACGCGTGGCTGACGACCACTCCCTTGGGGTGGCCGGTCGAGCCGGAGGTGTGGATGACGTAGGCCGGGTGCGCGGGCAGCAGGGTGGTGTGGCGTTCGGCGTCGCCGACAGGGGTGTCCGGCAGGTCGGTGCCGGGCTCCTGGTCAAGATCAAGCATGATCCGGGCGTGTGGCCCTTCAGGCAGTCGGCCCGCGGTCTCGGCGGCCGTGATCACGGCGTCCGGCCGTACGTCGTCGAAGAGGAACGCGACGCGCTCGGCGGGGTACTGCGGGTCGACCGGCAGGTACCCGGCGCCGCTCTTGAGCACCGCGAGGAGCGCCACGACCAGGTCGGCGGTGCGGGGCAGGCAGAGTGCGACGAAGCGCTCGGGTCCGGCGCCGGAGGCGATGAGCAGCCGGGCCAGCCTGCTGGAGCGGGCGTCGAGTTCGCGGTAGCTGAGGCAGGTGTCGGCGTGGCGGACGGCCGGGGCGTCGGGAGTGCGCTCCACCTGCCGCCGGAACGCCTCCGGCAGGGTGTCGTACGGTGCCTCGGCCACCCGTCCGCCGAACCGGGTCACCAGGTCGCGTCCCTCGGCCGGGTCGAGGAGGGCCAGGTCGGCCAGGCGGCGGTCCGGCGCGTCGGCCATACCGGTCAGCAGGGTGCGCAGGCTCTCTCCGAGCGCCTCCACCGTGTCGGCGTCGAAGGCGGCCGGGTCGTAGTCCAGGTTCACGGCCAGCGTCTCGCCGGGCGCGACGACCACGCTGAGCGGGTAGTTCGTCGGTTCCAGGTCCCGCTCCCCCTCCATCGCCAGACCGTGCCGGGCCATGGCGCCTTCGTCGAAGGGGTAGTTCTCGAAGACCACGAGGGAGTCGAACAGGCTGGTGCCGCCGGGCACGTCGCTCCACGACTGCACCTGCGCCAGCGACACGAAGTCGTGGCGCCGGGCCTCCACCTGGGCGTCCTGGAGTTCGCGCAGCCAGTCAAGCAGCGCGCGCCGCCCGTCGACGCGTGCCCGGACGGGCAGGGTGTTGATGAACAGGCCGACCATCGAGGTGACACCGGGCAGGTCGGCGGGCCTGCCGGAGACGGTCGTACCGAACACCACGTCCTCGCCGCCGCCGTAACGGGACAGTAGTAGCGCCCACGCGCCCTGGACGACCGTGTTGAGGGTCAGTCCGGCCCGTTGGGCGGTCTCCCGCAGCCGTGCCGAGACGTCCACGCCGAGGGCCATCCGCACGGACTCGGAGGAGGAGGCGCGGTGGGCCTCGGTGGGCCGCCGGTCGCGGGGCAGTTCGGTGGGCGCCTGGAAGCCCGCGAGGGTGGTGCGCCAGTACCGTTCGGCGCGGTCGGTGTCCTGCCCGGCCAGCCAGCGCAGGTAGTCGGCGAAGGGCCGCCGGTCGGGCAGCTGCGGGCGGTGTCCCGCGGTCAGGGCGGCGTACCGCTCGCATACTTCTTCGAAGACCTGGGCGGCGCTCCAGCCGTCGAGCAGGACGTGGTGGAAGGTCCACACCAGCCGGACCCGGTCCGCCGTGAGCCGGATCAGCATCAGCCGCATCAGGGGCGCGGCGCCCAGATTGATGCCGGCCTCCCGGTCCTCGGCGAGCAGACGGTCCAGCTCCCGTGTGCCGCGCTCGACGGACCATCCGGACCAGTCGTGGTGGGTGACGGGCACGGTGGCCCGGTGCCGGACGACTTGGAGGGGCTCCGCGGTCTCCAGCCACGTCAGGTGGGTGCGCAGCACCGGGTTGGCGTCGGCGGTGTGCTGCCAAGCCTGTGCGAGCGCGTGCGGGTCGGTGACGCCGGACAGTACGAGCTGCACCTGGTTGACGTACGTACGGTTGTCGGCGTCGAGCAGGCTGTGGAAGAGCATGCCTGCCTGCATCGGCGTCAGCGGGTAGACGTCCGCGACGTCCCGGCCGTCCCCGGCGATCCGGTCCACGGCGGCCTGGTCGAGGCGGGCCAGCGGGAAGTCCGACGGGGTACGGCCGCCCGCGTCCGGCAGCGCGCAGTGCGCGACGATGTCGCCGAGCGCCCGCAGCATGGCATCGGCCAGCGCGGTGACGGTCTCCTCGTGGTGCCGTCCGGCGCTGTAGTACCAGGTGATCTCCAGCTGGTCGTCCTCGACCCGGGCCACGACATCCATAAGATGCGGCCGTTCGGTGTCCGGGGCCTCGGCTCCGCCCAGGCCGCCAGGCACTGCCGCGACGAGGGTGCCTTCGTCGGCGGACCAGTCGAAGCGGCCCAGGTAGTTGAAGCTGATGCCGGGTTCGGGCGCGTCGGTGAGCCGGTCCTCGCGGGCGAGGTGGCGCAGTACGCCGTAGCCGATTCCGCGGTCGGGTACGGCGTGCAGCTGCTCCTTCACCGATTTCAACGCGGTGCCCCAGGACCCGGCCGGGACGGACAGCGCGAGGGGAAAGAGGGAGGTGAACCAGCCGACGGTGCGGGACAGGTCGACGTCCTCGAACAGCTGGTCCTCGCGGCCGTGCCCTTCCAGGCCGACGGCGACGGTGTCGCGTCCGGTCCAGTCGCCGAGGGCCCGGCCCAGCGCGGTGAGCAGGACGTCGTCGACGCGGGTGCGGTAGACGCCGGGGACGCGGCGCAGGAGGCCGTCGGTGTGTTCGCGGTCGAGGCGGACGGTGACCTCGCGGACGTCGGCCGTGGTGTTGCCGCCGTCGAGGTCCACGGGCAGCGGGTCGGCGCAGGCCCGGGCGGTGCGCTCCCAGTGGCCGAGCTGCGCGGCGAAGCGGTCGTCGTCGCGCAGTCGGGCGGCCCACTCCTGTACGGAGGTGGTGCGGGCGGGCAGCCGTACGGGTTCGCCGGAGGCGGCCTGCCGGTAGGCGGTCTCCAGGTCCTCCAGGAGGATGCGCCAGGAGACGCCGTCGATCACCAGGTGGTGGGCGACGAGCAGCAGCCGGGCGGGCCGGGCGCCGTCGGCGGTGAAGAGCCGGGCGGTGAGCAACGGGCCGGTGTCGAGGCGCAGTCCGGTGTGCGCCGCCGTGGTGGCGCACTCCTCGTCCGCCGGATCGTGGACCTTGAGCAGGTCGGGTATCGGGCCGTCGGCGGCGGCGATGTCCTGCCGCCAGGGTCCCTCCCGGGCGCCCTCGTCGTCGAGGAGGAACCGGGCGCGCAGGGCGTCGTGGTGCGTCCACAGGGCGGTGAGGGCGGTGCGCAGGGCGTTCTGGTCGACGGCGTCGCCCGTCTCGATGACGACGGACTGGTTGAAGAAGTCGGGGTGCGCCGGGCGCGGGTCGAGGAACCAGTGCTGGATCGGGAGGAGGTCCGCCGCTCCGGTGACGGGTTCGGTACCGGCGACGGCGGGTGCGGCGCCGCCGGTGGCGGCGGCCAGTTCGGCCACGCTGGGGTGCCGGAAGAGGTCACGGGGGCTGAGCGCGAGTCCTGCGGCGCGGGCCCGGGACACCACCTGGATGCTGAGGATGGAGTCGCCGCCCAGCATGAAGAAGTTGTCGTCCACACCGACTTGTGCCACGCCGAGCAGCTCGGCCCAGATCCCGGCGAGGACGCGCTCCGCCTCGGTGCGCGGGGCGCGGTGGGCCTGTTCGCCGCCCGCCGCCCAGTCGGGTGCGGGCAGCCGCCGCCGGTCGACCTTGCCGTTGTCTGTCAGGGGCAGCTCGGGCACGGTGACGAACGCGGCGGGCAGCATGTAGTCGGGCAGTCCGGCCGCCAGGTGGGTGCGCAACCCGGCGGCGGAGGGCGGTTCGGCGGCGCCGGTCGGCACGACGTGGGCGGCAAGCCGCTTGCGTCCGCCGTCCTCGTACAGGGATACGACGGCCTCGGCGACGGCCGGGTGGGCGGTGAGCCGCGCCTCGATCTCGGCGGGTTCGACACGGAAGCCGCGGATCTTGATCTGGTCGTCCGCGCGGCCGACGAAGTGCAGTTCGCCGTCGGCGCTCCAGCGCACGATGTCGCCGGTGCGGTACATGCGGGTGCCGGGCGGGCCGTAGGGGTCGGCGAGGTAGCGGGCGGCGGTCGCGCCGGGCCGCCCCGCGTAGCCGCGGGCCAGGCCGGCGCCGGCGATGTACAGCTCGCCGGGGATGCCCGGCGGCTGCGGCTGGAGGGTGCCGTCAAGGACGTACACGCGGGTGTTGTCGAGCGGGCGTCCGATGGGCAGCACCGCGGGCAGCGGGTCGCCGGAGCGGAAGACGCGGCGGGTGGCGAAGGTGGTGGTCTCGGTGGGGCCGTATCCGTCGACGACGGTCAGTCCGGGGCAGGCGTCGAGGACCCGGCGCACCACCGCGCCCGGCACCGCTTCACCGCCCGTCCACACCTCTCGGGCGCCGCGCAGGCAGCCGGGGTCCTCCTGGGCGAGGAGGCGGAACAGGCCCGCGGTCAGCCACAGGCAGCTCACCCGCTGCCTGGTGATGGCGTGCCGGACCTGGGCGGCGTCCAGGTCGGCGGGCGGGGCGAGGACGGCCGTGCCGCCGCGCAGCAGCGGCACCCACACCTCGTAGGTTGAGGCGTCGAAGGCGTGCGGTGAGTGGACGAGGACGCGGTCGTGCCCGGCGAAGGCCCGGTCGAGGGCGAGCGCGGCGACGTCCCGCTGGCGTACCGCGACGCCCTTGGGCGTGCCGGTGGAGCCCGAGGTGAACATCAGGTACTGGACGTTGTCGGGGTGCAGGGCCCGGTCGGACGCGGGGCCGGTAGGACCGGTGGGGCTGGCGGGGCTGGTGTGACCAGCGGGACCGCTGGGGCCAGTGGCCTCGAAGGCGGCGTCGGCGCGCAGGACGCCGTCGCCCGGCAGCACCTCGCGGGCCGTCGTCTCCCAGGCGGCATCGGTGAGCAGCAGGCCGGCCCCGGCCTCCGCCAGGGTCCGGCGCAGCCGCTCGGCCGGTGCCCTGCCGTCCAGCGGCACGTACACGCCGCCGGTGCGCACGAGCGCCAGCTGGGTGACGATCAGGTCGACGGAGCGGTCCATGAGGACGCCGACCGGGTGTTCCGGACGTACTCCTGCCTCAGCCAGCTGTGCCGCCAATCGGGCGGCGCGGGCGTCGAGTTCGCGGTAGGTGAGGTGCTCGTCCCCGGCTTCCAGGGCCACGGCGTCGGGAGTGCGGCGCACCTGGGCGGTGAAGAGGTCGGCGACGGTGCTGTCGGGCAGGTCGGTGGCGGTGTCGTTCCAGGTGCGCAGGACCTGTTCGCGGCGGTCCGGGCCGAGCAGCGGCAGCCGGGCGGGCGGGCGCCCCGAGCCAGTGGTCATGCCGGTGAGCAGGACGGTCAGGTACTCGGCCATGCGCCCGGCCGTGTCGGCGTCGAACAGCTCGGGGTCGTAACCGAGGCGCAGGACCAGCTCCGTACCCGGGTAAGCGGTGAGGCTGAGTGGGTAGTTGGTGGTCTCGACACCTTCCAGGCCGCTCAGGCGCAGTCCGTGGGTGGCGGCGAGGTCGTCGTCCACCGGGTAGTTCTCGAAGACGACGATGCTGTCGAACAGCGCGACGCGCTCGGGGAGTTGGGTGTACGTCTTCATCCGGGTGAGCGGCAGGTGGTCGAAGCGCCGGTCCTCGCTCTGGTCGTGCTGGAGCGCGCGCAGCCAGTCGAGCAGGGTGCCGTGGCCGGGGACGGTGACCCGGGTGGGCAGGGTGGTGATGAACAGGCCGGTCATGGCCTCGGCGCCGGGCAGTTCGGGCGGTCGGCCGGAGACGGTGGTGCCGAACACCACGTCGTCGCGGCCCGCCTGCCGGGCGAGGAGCAGTGCCCAGGCGCCCTGTACCAGGGTGTTGAGGGTGAGGCCGGAGGTGCGGGCCAGTTCTTCCAGCGCCCGGGTGGTGGCCGCGGGCAGTGTGCCGTGGACCGCGTGTGTGGACTCGGCGCGGTGGGCCTCGCGCGGCTCACGGTCGTAGGGCAGCGGCGTGGCCTCGGTCAGGCCGGACAGGCGGCGCCGCCAGTGCCGTTCGGCCGCTTCCATGTCGCGCCGCCGCAGCCAGGACACGTACTCCCGGTAGGGCGGGCGGTGCGGGAGGGTGGCGGTGTCGGGTCCGGCGTGGTGGGCGAAGACGTCCGAGAGCACCTGGAACATGCTCCAGCCGTCAAGGAGCAGATGGTGGAAGGACCACACCACGCGCACGGCGGTGGCGGAGACGCGGGCGAGCAGGAGGCGCTGGAGCGGGGCCCGCCCGAGGTCGATGCCGTCGGCGCGGTCCCGGGCCAGCAGGTCGTCGAGGCGGGCGCGGCGCTCGTCCTCCGTCAGGTCGCGCCAGTCCACGTGGGTGACGGGCACGGCCGCGTGGCGCTCCACCACCAGGAGCGGTTCGGGTACGTCCTGCCAGACGACCCGGCCGCGCAGCACGTCGGTACGGTCGGTGACGTGCTGCCAGGCCGCGGCGAGGGCCGCCGGGTCGGGCACGCCGTCGAGGACGAACGTCAGCTGCTGGACGTAGACGCCGCTGTCGTCCTGGGACAGGCCGTGGAAGAGCATGCCCGCCTGGGTGGGCGTGAGCGGCAGGACATCGGCCACCGCGGCCGGGTCCGCGCCGGTGATCCGGTCCACGGCGGCCTGGTCGAGCAGGGCCAGCGGGAAGTCGGACGGCGTACGCCCCGCGGCGCCCGGCCGGGCGGCGTGCCGGGCCAGATCGCTGAGCGCGTCGCTGAAGCGCCCGGCGAGGTCCGCGACCGTGTCCTTGCGGCCCGGCAGGTCGGCGTAGAGCCAGGTGAACTCCAGCGCGTCGCCCACGAGTTGGCCGACGACCTCAAGGACGTGCGGGCGCTCGGCCGCCGGGTCGGCGTCCAGTTCCAGGGGGCGTACGGTGCCCCGGTAGAGGCTGTCGGGGTCTTCCGGCGTGTCCATGCGGCCCAGGTAGTTGAAGCTGATCCGCGCGTCCGCGGTGCGCGGCGCCGCCCCGGGACCGGCCAGCCGGAGCAGCGCGTCGTGGCCGAGGCCGTTGCGTGGTACGGCGCGCAACTGCTCCTTGACCTGTTTCAGTACGGTGTCCCAGCCGGCGTCCTCGGGGACGGCGAGCGTGACGGGGTACCGGGTCGTGAACCAGCCGACCGTGCGGCTGATGTCCAGCTCGCCGAAGAGCTCCTCGCGGCCGTGCCCCTCGACGTCGACCACCACCCGCTCCCGGCCGCCCCAGCCGCACAGGGCCCGGCCGAGCGCGCCGAGCAGGACGTCGTTGGCCTGGGTGCGGTAGGTGTCGGGCAGGGTGCGCAGCAGGGCCGCGGTCTCCTCGGTGCCGAGGCGCACGGTGAGCGACCTCTGCTCTGCGTATGTACCGCGGTCGCCCGTCAGTTGGGCGGGCGGGGTGGGCCCGGCGGCGGGGAGCGCCTCGGCCCAGTACGCGCGCTCGTCGTCGAAGCCGCCGTCCGCCGCGTGGGCGCTCAGCCTGCGGGCCCACTGCCGCAGCGGCGAGGACTTCGCGGGCAGTGCCGCGGCGCCGTCCTGGCCCGCGCGGCGGGCCCGGTAGGCGCGGTCCAGGTCTTCGAGGAGCAGCCGCCAGGAGACTCCGTCGACCACCAGGTGGTGCACGGCGAGGTGCAGCACGCGGGGCACGTCGGCGCCGGTGTCGGCGCCTGGGTCGTGCAGTACGGCCCGCAGCAGCGGTCCCCGGGCGAGGTCGAACGGGCCGAGGTGCGGGGTGTCCGTCTCCGGGCCGGTGTGGCGTGCCAGTTGGAGGCGGGTGGTCTGCTCGTCGATGCGCCAGCCCACCGGCTCACCGGCGCTGAAGCGGGAGCGCAGGGCGTCGTGGTGGGTGACCAGGTCGTTCAGCGCGTCCTCCAGCGCCGCCGGGTCCAGGTCGGCGGGCATCCGCAGGGACAGCGCCTGGGAGAAGTGGCCGGCGTGTTCGCCGACGGCGTCGAACAGCCAGTGCTGGATGGGCGTCAGGGGGGCCGTGCCGGTGGCCGCCTCCGGCGCGGGCGCGGCTTCGCGCGGGCCCGCCGCCGCGTCCGCGCGGTGCGCGAGGGCGGCCACGGTCTGGTGCTGGTAGAGGTCCCGTGAGGTGAGCGGCAGGCCCTCCTGCCGGGCGCGGGCCACTACCTGGATGCTGAGGATCGAGTCGCCGCCGAGTTCGAAGAAGTTGTCGTCGACGCCGACGCGTTCCTCCCGCAGCACCTCCGCCCAGATCCCGGCGAGGGTGCCCTCGGTGGGTGTGCGGGGCGCGACGTGGCGTACCGCGCGCACGGCGGGGCCGGGGCTGGGGAGCCGGCCGCGGTCGAGCTTGCCGTTGGGGTTGAGCGGCAGGGCGTCCAGTACGACGACGGTCGTCGGGACCATGTAGTCGGGCAGCGTACGTCCCAGGTCGCGGCGCACCGCCGCGGGTTCGGTGTGCTGCCCGGTGGCCGGGACGACGTAACCGATCAGGCGGCGGTTGCCGTCGCCGTCGGTGGCGGCGAGGGCGGCCGCCTCGGCCACGCCCGCGCAGCCGCGCAGCGCCTCCTCCACCTCGCCCAGTTCGATGCGGAAGCCGCGCACCTTGACCTGCTGGTCCGTCCGGCCCACGTATTCGAGTACGCCGTCGGAGCGTCGGCGCACCAGGTCGCCGGTGCGGTACATGCGCTCCCCCGGCGCGCCGAACGGGTCGGCGACGAACCGGGCGGCGGTCAGTCCGGGCCGGTTCAGATAGCCGCGGGCCAGGCCGCCGCCCCCGAGGTACAGCTCGCCGGGGACGCCGACGGGCTGCGGCCGCAGGGCGGTGTCCAGTACGTAGGTGCGAGTGAGCGCCACCGGGTCGCCGATGGGCGGGGCCTGCTCCGGCAGCCGGTCACCGCCGAACCAGGCGGTGGCGTACACGGTGGCCTCGGTGGGGCCGTAGACGTTGGCGATCCGGCAGCCGGGCATGGCGGCCCGTACGTCCTGCGCGGTCTGCGCGGGCAGGGCCTCCCCGGCGAGGACGACGGTGTCGGCGGTCAGGGGTGCCGTGCCGTCCGCGACGAGCCGGGAGACGACGGACGGCACGCCGCTGAGCAGAGTGGCGCGCCGGGGCCCGGTGCCGTCGGCGAGGGCGGTCAGGTCGGCGACCACCTCGACGGTGCCACCGGCCACCAGAGGGCAGATCAGTTCGAACACCGAGACGTCGAAGTTGAGGGAGGTGGAGGCGATCACATGGGCCAGGCCCTCGGGCCCGAACCGCTCCCCCGCCCACGCGGCCAGCGCGGCGGCACTGCGGTGGCTGACCACCACGCCCTTGGGGCGGCCCGTGGAACCCGAGGTGTAGATGACGTACGCGGGATGGTCCGGCAGCAGCGGCCGGAGCCGGTCGGCGTCGGTCAGCGCGGTCTCGGTCAGAGCGGTGTCGGTCACCGCGGCGTCGGTCACCGCGGCGTCGGGCGCGTCCGGCGCGGCGCAGTCCTCAAGGAGCAGCGGTACGCACTCGGGGGGCAGCGCGGAGGCGGTCTCCCGGGTGGCGAGGACGAGGGCGGGCCGGGCGTCGTCGAGCATGAGGCGGACCCGCTCGGCGGGATAGGCCGGGTCGACCGGCAGGTATCCGGCGCCCGAGGCGAGCACCGCCCACAGCACGGGCACGAGGTCGGCGGAGCGCGGCAGGCAGAGCGCGACCAGGTTCTCGGGTCCGGCGCCGCGCGCGACGAGCAGCCGGGCAAGGCGGGACGCGCGCCGGGCGACTTCGGCGTAGTCGAACCGGACCCCGCCGCAGACGACGGCGGTACGGTCCGGGGTCCGGGCCGCTTGGGCGTGCAGCAGTGCGGGCAGCGTGCCGTACTCGTTCTCCCGCGCCGCGCGGGCGGGCGGATTCCAGCTCTCCACCAGCGCGCGCTGCTCCTCGGCCGCCAGCATGGGCAGTTCGGCCAGCGTGCGGCCCGGGCCGTCCGCCATGCCCTCGAGCAGCCGGTGCAGGTGGGCGGTCATCCGGATCACGGTCGCCGCGTCGAACAGGTCCTTGTTGTACTCCACGGTCAGCACACAGCCGCCGTCCGCGTCCGGCGTGAACTCCAGGACCAGGTCGAAGCGGGCGGCCGGGCGGGGCAGCGGGTGTCCGGTGACGCGCAGACCACCGGCGAGCGGAGGTGCGGGAGAGGCGGTCTGCTGCACGACGAGCACCTGCACCAGCGGGGTGCGGCTCGGGTCGCGGGGCGGGGCCAGCTCCTCGACCACCCGGTCGAACGGAACCCCGTCGTGGGCGAAGGCGTCAAGCACCGTCGTCCGCATCGTCTCCACGAACCGGTCCACGGTCGTCCGTTCGTCCACTTCGCCACGGAGCACCACGGTGTTGGCGAAGAAGCCCGGCACGTCCTCCAGGTCCCGGCGGCCGCGCCCGTTGGTGACGGTGCCGAGCGCGATGTCCCGCTGTCCCGAGTAGCGGGAGAACAGCAGCGCGGCGGCGCCCGCGAACAGGGTGAACGCCGTGGTACCGCGGCCCGCGGCCAGTTGCCGCAGCCGGGACGTCAACTCCTCGGGCAGCACGTGCCGGTGGGTCGCGCCGACGGTGGTGCGCTCGGCGGGGCGCGGCCGGTCCGTGGGCAGCTCCAGGTGCTGGAGGCCCGCCAGGTGTCGCTTCCAGTAGGCCAGGTCGGCGGTGTCCACGTCACCGGCCCGCTGTCGGCGCTCCCAGACCGCGAAGTCCGGGTACTGAACGACGGGTGGCGTCAGTCCGTCCGGCTCACCGGTGGCCTCCGCGTGGTAGAGGGCGGCGAGTTCACGGGTGAGGATGCCGACCGACCAGCCGTCGGTGACGATGTGGTGCTGGGCCAGGAGCAGCAGGTGCTCATCGGCGGCGAGCCGGACGAGCAGCGCCCGGGTGAGCGGTCCGGCCGCCAGGTCGAACGGGCGGCCCAGTTCCTTGGTGAGCAGCCCCTCGGCGGCCTCGGCGCGGCGTGCGTCGGGTACGCCGGTGAGATCGGCCGTGCGCAGGGGTACGTCCGGCTCCGGCGCGACCCGCTGGACGCCCTGGCCGTCGATCGTGGGGAACGTGGTGCGCAGGGAGTCGTGCCGGGCCGCGAGACGGAGCAGGGAGCGGCGCAGCGCGTCCGGGTCCAGGGCGCCGCGCAGCCTGAGAGAGACGCCGGTGTTGTACTCGGTTCCGCCGTCGGTGAGATCGTCCAGGTACCACAACCGCCGCTGCGCGCTGGAAAGTGGCAGCCTGCCCTCGCGGGGGGCCGGCGGGATCGGCTCCAGCGGCGCGGCCGCCGACGGGTCGGCGAGCAGGGGCGCGAGCGCGGCGATCGTCCGCGCGGTGAACACGTCCCGCACGGTCAGCCGGACGCCCAGGTCGTCCCGGACGCGGGCGAGCAGACGGGCGGCGAGGATCGACTCACCGCCCAGGTCGAAGAAGTCGTCGGTGACCCCGACCGCGTCGACGCCCAGGACATCCGCCCAGATCCCGGCGAGGGCCCACTCCTCGGCCGACCGCGGCGGCACATGGCCGACCGATACCGACCGCTCCGGCGCGGGCAGGGCCCGCCGGTCGATCTTGTGCTGCGGGGTGAGGGGCATCCGGTCAAGGACCACGATGGCGGACGGCACCATGTGCCCGGGCAGCATGGCCCCGATGGCGGCGCGCAGGGCGGCCGGGTCTAGGGGGTGCGGGGCGGGGGCGGGGGCGGGAAGGCTGTTGGAGACCACCGTGTCGTCCGGGGCGGTCGGGCCGGTGGGGCCGGTCGGGGCGGTCGGGGCGGTCGGGGCGGTCGGGGCGGTCGGGGCGACGGTGGCGCCGTTGGGGTCGGTGGGGGCGGTCGGGCCGTGGGCGCCGGTGGGGCCCCCGTGGTCGGTCGAGCCTACGGTGGTGCCATGGACGCCGGTGGCGCCGTCGGGACTGTTGGCGCCGTCGGGGCTGGCGGGGCTGGCGGGGCTGGCGGGGCTGGCGGGGCTGGCGGGGCTGGCGGGCGCAGTCTGGGGGGCGGCGGTGACGTAGGCGACGAGGCGCTGATGGCCAGGCACGTCCTCGCGGACCACGACCACGGCCTCGCCGACAGCACCGTCGCCGGCCCGGCGCAACGCCGCCTCGATCTCGCCCGGCTCGATCCGGAAGCCGCGGATCTTCACCTGCCGGTCAAGGCGGCCCAGGAACTCCAGCTCCCCCTCGGCGTTCCACCGCACCCGGTCACCGGTGCGGTACAGACGCGCTCCGGGCGTGCCGAAGGGATCGGCGACGAACCGCGCCGCCGTCAGGCCGGGGCGGCCCAGGTAGCCGCGGGCCACCGCGTCACCGCCCACGAACAACTCGCCGTCGGCGCCGGGCGGCACGGGCCGCATCGCGGCGTCCAGGACGTACACCCGGGTGTGCGGAAGAGCGCCGCCGATCGTCGGCGTACCGCTGCCCGCGGTGAGCGGCCCGGTCCACGTGGCGACGATGGTGGTTTCGGTCGGGCCATAGGAGTTGATCATCCGGCGGCCGGGTGCCCAGCGGTCCACGAGCCCGGCCGGGCAGGCCTCGGCGCCCACGATCAGCGTGCGCAGGTGGCGGGCGGTGCCCAACGCGGGGTCGGGCAGAGAGGCCAGCGCGGCGGGCGGGATGAGGGCGTGGGTGATGCGGTGCTCCTCCAGGACCGCGGCGAGTTCGTCGCCCAGCCAGGGCCCGTGCGGCGGTACGACGAGCGTGGCACCGGACAGGACGGAGATGAACAGCTCCAGGACGGAGGCGTCGAAGCTCGGCGACGAGAACTGGAGCACCCGGCCCCCGGGACCCACCGCGTACCGTTCGGCGGCGGCCGCGGTGAAGCCGCCGATGCCGCGGTGGGTCACCGTCACGCCCTTGGGGGTGCCGGTGGAACCGGAGGTGTAGATGACGTAGGCCGCGTGGTCCGCGTCGACGCCTGGGCCGTCCGTGTGTCCCGCTCCCTCTTCGGTCTCCAGCAGTTCGCGCACCTGGCGCGGATCGTCCAGGGTGAGCGCGGGCGCGGCGTCGGCGAGCATCAGCGCACGGCGCTCGGCGGGGTAGGCGGGGTCCACGGGCAGGAAGGCGGCGCCCGCCCGAGCGACGGCCAGCTCCGCCGCGATCAGCTCCATGGAGCGCGGCAGGACCAGGGCCACCACCCGGTCCGGCCCCGCTCCCCGGCCTATCAGGTGCGCGGCCAACCGGTCGGTACGGTCGGCCAGTTCACGGTAGGTCCAGGTCCGTCGGCCGTCGGTGAGGGCCGGTGCGTCCGGGGTTCGGATCACCCAGACGGTGAACAACTCGCCGAGCGTCGGATACGCCGGAGCCGCCGCGTTCTCCGACGCGTCGGCGGTGGGGCCGCCCTGCGGCAGGGAGGACGCCGGTGCGGGCTTGTCGTGCAGGTCCGTCATGGGTGAAGTCCTTCTGGAGAGCGGGGCGATGCGGCGCGGGCCACGCGGACGATCCCGGCCTCGCCTCGTGGGCGGTGCGCTGGATCGGACGTGACACACCGGGTGTGCGCGGCGGTGCGGTGGAACGGGATGGTGACCTGGTGGGGAGCGGACGGGATACGGCGGGGTGGTGCGGTGACCGACGAGCGTGCGCAGGTGACTGAGCCGTGGCTCCGACGAACGACTCACCGGTCCCGGTGTTCGGCCACCCTGGCGAGCGGCCCACCACCGGGACCGCCGGGACCGCCGGGAGAGCCAAGGCATCCGGCGACCGCGGCCACCGGCGGCGCCCGAGCCCACCGGGGTTCGGCCACCGGACCCCCGAGCCCGGTGGCCGAACCCCGGAACCCGGAGACCGAGCCCCCCCGACCCGGAGACCGAACCCCCGAACCCTGGGGCCGAACCACCGGCATTGGCAGCCGATCCACCCGACCGCGGTGACCGGAACGGCACGGCCCGAGGGCCAGAAACACTCGGCTCACCGACCGACCCGCCGCCCGAGCGCCCGAGCGACCGAGCGACCGACCACCGGCTCCCGTCGATCCGACCCCCCGGCCCACCACCGGGCCCGCCTGCGGGCCCGGTCAGCGGTCCGGTGACCGGTATCGCCGGAGCCGACCGGTGCCCGGCGGACCGGTGTGCCGCCACCGTGGCCCGGCAGTGGCCCCACCGGACGCCGCCGCAGTGGTCCAGCGACGGTGACCCGCCGGTCCGGACTGGCCACGTCGAACCGCCACCGGAACCGGTGCCACACGGCAAGGCGGCAACGCGCACCCGCACCAGCCCCCAGGCGACGGGTGCTGGGCCCGCGACCGACCCCCGAGGAAACCGGAACCGACGCGCCGTCAGCCCTCGACCGAACCGGTCCGAACCGAACCGGCCCGAACCGAACCGGACTGGCGCCGACGTCGGTCGGCAACCCGTCCCCCGACCGGAAGCCGTGCCCGTCGGAGCCCATGGCGGCGCCGGTCGTGCTCAGCCGTCGTCGGCGCGGCGCGCGGTGCGCCCGGATATCTGCACCCGGTCGATCGTGCCGGTGGCCGGATCGCGGTGGAACCGGCCACCGGGTTCGACACGCCCGGTGGCCGGATCTCGCAGATCGCAGGACAGGTCGGCGTAGCAGATCAGCGGAAGGGGCAGGTCCCCGTCGACGGACAGGGCCGGCGTACCGTCCGGTCCGGGCGCGACGCGGTAGGTCATGGTGCCGTTGCGGTAGGTGCCCGCACAGTCGGGCAGGCCGACGGGACGGCCGCGGTCCGTGGTGAGCGCCTCAGCGGGCACCCGGATGCCGGTGAGCTGGGCCAGATACTCGGCGAGGTCGTGCCAGAGAGCGGTGGCGCCCCCGGCGTTGCCCGTGAAGGCCACCACGACTCCGCTCTCCGGGTCGGCCCGCAGGTGGCAGGACGTGCCCTGGGCGTTGCCGTCGTGGCCGCACCACATCCGGCCGTCCCGCTGGTACAGGGCGAGTCCGGCACCCCAGCCGTCGGCGAGCGTCCCCGGATCGGCGGCGGTCTCGGCCCGGCGCATCTCCTTGGCGACGGCGGGCGGCAGCAGATCCGAGCGGCCGGTCAGCGCGTTGCCGAACGCGGCCAGGTCCAGGGCGCTCGCGAGCAGCGCGCCGGCCGGTGCCTCCAGCGATGCCAGGTTCTGCCGGGCGGCGACGGCCTGCCCGGTGACGGTGTTGACGGCGTGCCCCGCGGCCAGCGGACGTACGGGCGCTGCGTCGCCGACGAACGCGGGCAGGATACCGAGGGGTTCGAGAAGCAACGCCCGCACGGCCTCGGGCCACGGCATGCCGGTGACCGTCTCCACCAGCCGTCCGGCGGCGACGTAGCCGGCGTTGGAGTAGGAGAAGTCGGTCCCGGGCGTGAACAGCAGATCGCGGGCGGTGCAGACGGCCGTCAAATAGCGCGCGGGGGTGGTCGCGGCGGCGGTGTCGGAGTCGGGCCCTGTGGGCAAGCCGCCGGTGTGCGAAAGGAGTTGGCGGACCGTCACTTCGGGGGTGCCGGCCAGTTCGACCAGGTGTTCGGCGGCCGGCTCGTCCAGGTCGAGGTCGCCGTCGTCGGCCAGGAGCATGACGAGCGCGGCGGTGAAGGGCTTGGTCAGCGATCCCAGCGGAACCGCGGTGTCCGCGGTGAAGGGGCTGCCGGTGGTGACGGCGGCGGTGCCGGTGTGCACGGCGACGACGTCACTGCCGGTGTCCAGGGCCAGTTGGGCGCCGGGCACCCGGTGGGTCCGGGCCAGGTCATCGAGACGCTCTTGCAGTTCACGGCGTAATAGGGACGGCGCCCGTAAGGCGACCGGGGCGGGGGGGATGGTGTACGGCATGAGAAGGGGACTCCCGTTGGGTGGGTCTCATGTGCGGGTGTGCCGATCCGGCCCGGGAACGAGCGGTGCGGGCCGGCCGGAGGGGACGCTGGGTGCGCCGGGGACTACGGTCTGCCGACCTCTACAGGCAGATGTCGTACGCCGATGAGGACGGCCGGGTTCTGGTAGACGATGTCCTCGTAGGAGGGGATCACCAGTTTGCGGAATCGTTCATGCAACATGTGAAGAGCGATCCGCGCTTCCAGCCGGGCCAGCGGCGCGCCGAAACAGAAGTGGATGCCGTGCCCGAAGGTCAAGTGGGGGTTGGGGCTTCGGGTCACGTCGAAGACGTCGGGGGCGGTGAACCGGGCGGGATCCCGGTTGGCGGCGCCGAGATGGGCCATCAGCATCGTGTCGGCCGGGATCTCGTGACCGCCGAGGACCACGGGCCGGGTGACCCTGCGGCCCAGCTCGGGGAAGGGCGGCAGCCAGCGCAGGACCTCCTCGACGGCGGCCGGGACGCGCGTGGGGTCGGCGCGCAGCGCGGCATCCGTGTCGGGGCGCCGTTCGAAGGTGACGACCGCGTTGCCCAACAGCGCGGTCGTGGTGATGTGCCCGGCCACCAGCAGCAGGGCAACGAAGCCGACCATCTCCTGGTCGGCGAGGCGCACACCGTCCACCTCGGCGGCTATGAGGCTGCTGGTGAGGTCGTCACCGGGGTCGGCGCGGCGAGCGCGGATGTGCTCCAGCATGTAGCCGTTCATCTCGCGCACAGTGGGGGCGATGGCTTCCAGCGCCCGCTCCAGGTCGGCCATGTCGGGCGCCTCGCCGAGCTGGTCACCGCCGAACAGGACACTCGCCCACTCCTGGAAGAGCCGGTGTTCCTCCGCCGGGATGCCAAGGAGTTCGGCGATGACGATGATCGGCAGCGGATAGGCCAGCGCGTCGACCAGGTCGAACCGGTCGTGGTCGGCCACGGCGTCGAGGAGACGGGCGCAGACGGCCTCGATGCGAGGTTCGAGGCCCTGTATGACACGCGGCGTGAACGCCTGGCTCACCAGGGTGCGGAGCTTCCGGTGCTCCGGTGGGTCCATGCCGACGAAGTTGCCCTGGGTGAAGGTCTCGAAGTCGGACTGGGTGGGTGCGAGAGTGGAGAGCTCCGAGGAGTACGTCGCCGGGTCGGCGAGCACGGCGGAGACGGTCTCGTGGTCGAGCACCTGCCAGACGCGCTGCGTCTCGTCGTACCGCACCGGCCCGGTGTCGCGTAAGCCCTGCCAGCGGTCGGGTAACTCCTCCAAGAGGGGTCGCTCGCCCGTCGGTTGCTTGCTGATCACCTTGTCTCCCTTGCTAGCGGCTGGCGCGTGCGGGCACGGTGGGGTCACGCGCACAGGGATGTGATGGACAGGGTCGGCCAGGGCGGCACAGCCCTGGGCACAGCTGTGTCACTGTCGCCTGGACATGAACAAGAACGGCACGTGCCCTGCGGGGTCCTCGTACCGCGGGACGCTCAATCGGCGTCAGTCCGACACCAGAACGGACTCCCGGGCCTCAGCACATGCGGTGCAGGATGCCGCCGCGGCTGCACGGCCGACCACGATCCCGCAGTCGGCCCAGTCGTGCGGCGCGCCAACCCGACATAACCATCCCCCTCGGCGATACCTCCCGCGCACCGGATACGCGCGGGCCCCTCCCGGCTCCTGGACGGACAGCGAACCTCCAGTCCCGGCCGTTCGAAACGAGTGTGTGAGAGCACGCAATCGCAGCGTGTGCCGTGCCACGATTGGCATGATGCGCCCCCCTCGGAACACCTTCGTTTCGATAGAACTCGGCCACAGTCTTCATGGCGAGTCACGTGCAAGCAACCCCCAGAGGTTGAACGGAGAGTGCTCCACCGGTGCTTTTGCGTCACCGCTCGGCCATTCGTCCGGCCGACCGCGCGTCACGGCCGACCGCCAAATGCCGCACCGCCGCGTGTGCCCCGGCAACTCATCCGCAAACCGGACTGTGCGCAAAAGAACGCGGCCAGTACGCGTACGGGCACGCCGAACGCTGCCGACCGGACCGGATGGACGCTCCACCACGCCGTCGGCATATCGGCCGAGATCTCCCCCGATCTGGGGTGATGATTTGGCCAGCGGACAATCCCGGGCCCCGCCGACGGGACGGTGGCTCAACACGCCGTGCGCGTATCCGGCCCACGGACGACGCGTTCCGGTCGGTTACACGCCACCGCCGCATCGCTCGCCCACTCCAGGACCGGACGGAACACCACCCCCCTCTCTCTCAACGCACAGATCCGGCCAATTGGCGTGCGCCTGCACGTCAGCACACCCGCCCTCGCGGTTCCAGGGCCACCGGCGGCGCACCGGACCCGATACCCGAGAAGCCCGCCAGCGCCGATCCCGGACAACACGGGGTGTTCCAGACCGCCACCAGCACCGGGACGAGAGATTCGTAGGCATTTCGCGAAGCGATACCGCGCGCCCGATGCTGGGTCGCCGATTACTCCGTGCTCGTCGTCTTCGACGTCGGCCTGAAACTGAACCACGCCGTCTGCGTCATCAGTGCTGGGCCCGAACGGCAGGCGTGCGGCCAATCACCTATTGCCGTTTGAGTACCAGGGCTCAGGCGGGCTGTTCTGATTCGCTCGTAGCGTTCAGCCCATGCACATAGACCACGTTGCTTCCGCCCCGGTGTGCCGGGTGGGCATCACCGCAGTGGCCTCCTGCCTGCCGGAGCGTGAAGTGACGTCCCGGCAGTTGGAGGAGCGGATCGCCGCGGCCTCCGGGCTGTCCTTGCCGCCGCGGATGCTGGAACGAGCCACTGGCATCGCCTCGCGACGGGCAGTGGTGGAGGGCGAGTACGCCTCGACGCTCGCGGTGCGGGCGGCCCGCACCGCGCTGGACAGGGCCGGGCTCACCCCGTACGACGTGGACCTGCTGGTGTTCGCCTCCGCTTCGCGGGACGTCGTCGAACCGGCGACCGCGCACATCGTCCAGGCCGAACTCGGCTCCCGGGCGCACGCGCTGGACGTGACCAACGCGTGCAACAGCTTCGTCAACGGCATCGACACGGCACGGGCGATGATCTTCACCGGCCGTGCCCGCCGGGCCCTGGTCGTCACCGGGGAGACCCCCAGCCGCGCGGTGCGGCACGCCCCGGCCGGCCCCGGCCAACTCCGGGACGGCTTCGCGGGCTACACCTTCGGCGACGCGGGAGCCGCGGTCGTCCTGGAACCCGTGGACCGGGGCGGCATCGTCGACGTGGACACCGAGACGCACTCCGAGCACTGGTCGGTCGGAGGCATCTTCGGCGGCGGTTCGCGCCATCCTCGCGGGGACGAGCACACCTACTTCCACGGTGACGGCAGCGAATTGCGTGAGGTGTTCGAGAAGGTCGGTACGTCGGTGCTCGACCGGATGCGGCAGCGCACCGGACTGACGTGGGAGGACTTCCGGTACGTCCTGGTGCACCAGGTCACCGTGCCGTACCTGGAGCGGTTCGTGGAGCTTACCGGCGTCCCCCAAGACCGGCTCGTCGTCACGGTCCCCGAGCTCGGAAACATGGCCAGCGCCACCCTGGGCGTGCAGCTCGACCGCGTCCACGAGCGGCTGCGCCCCGGGGACCGGGTCCTGTTCGTGGGCCTGGGTGGCGGTGTGAGCATCATGACAATGGTCTGGGAGAAGGCATGACGTGCCTGTGGGTGGTGGTGCCCGCGCACCAGGAGGCCGCGCGCATCGGCGCCACACTGGACGCGCTCGCGGCCCAGCGCGACCGTGGCTTCACCCTCGTCGTCGTGGACAACGCCTCCACCGACGGCACCGCGGCCATCGCGCGCGGTTTCGCCCGGTGGGCGCCCTTCCCGGTCCACGTACTCGACGAGCCGGAGAAGGGCGTGGGCTGCGCGGTGGACACCGGCTTCCGGTACGCGATCGAGCACGGCGCGACGCTGCTGGCCCGCACCGACGCCGACTGCCTGCCGCGCCCCGGCTGGACCGCCGGTGCCCGCGGCGCCCTGCGGCGTGGCGCGGGCCTGGTGTGCGGGCGCGTCGACGCACGCCGTGACGAGCACGGGCCGCTCGGGAGGGCCGCCTTCCGCGCGCTGGTCCGCATCGCCGCGTTCTTCGGCCGGTTACGCCCCGCCCACCACCGCCGCCACGGCTACCTCACCCCTTACCGGATGCACGCCGGCAACAACATGGCCATCACCGCGGCGCTCTACGAAGCCGTCGGCGGGATGCCGCGCCGCCCCTCCCCCACCGACCGGCTCTTCTTGAACCGGGTACGCCGCCGCACCACCGCCATCGTCCACGCCCGCGACATGGTCGTGGACAACTCCACCCGGCGGCTGTCCGCCTACGGAATCGTCGGCACCGCCCGCTGGTACCTCGACAGGGGCCCGGGCCGTCACGGGGAGGACCCACGCTGATGCTCGACACCCTCACCCACGCCCTGCGCCGCCACCCCGACCGGCCCGCCGTCCTCGGCACCACCCGCACCGGGGCCGTCCGCGTCAAAGCAACCTACGGGGACCTCGCCGCCCTCACCGACCGCTACACCACCGCCCTCCACGCGCGAGGCGTCGCACGCGGCGGCACCGTCGGCGTGGCCGTACGGCCAGGGCCCCGGGCCCTGGCCGTGATGCTCGCCGCGCACCGGCTCGGTGTCCGGGCCGCGGTGCTCGATCCGGGCGCCGGGCCGGACGTGCTGCGCGCCCGGCTCGCCCTGGCCCGGCCCGACATCGTGCTCGCCGACGCCACCGCCCAGGCGGTCGCCGGGTGGGCCCGGCCGCTCGCCCGCCGGGCCCGACTGGCTCTGCCCGACCTCGCGGAGCTGGGACCGGTGGCCACGCTCGGGCCACGGCTGCCCGGCTGCGCCCCCGCCCTGGACGCCGATGTCCGGGCCGTGCCACTGCCGCGTCCGGTGGACGGGGACGGCGACGCGGTCATCCTGTTCACCTCCGGCACCACCTCGCGGCCCCGCGCGGTGGTGCACAGCCGCTCTTCGCTCGCCGCCGGCATGGCCACGGTGGCCGAGCTGGTACGGCCCCAGGCCGGGCGGCCCGTCCTCGGTGGCACGTTCTTCGTCCTTCTGCCGTCGCTGGCGAGCGGGGCGCCGGTCGCGCTGCCCGCCCGCTCCACGCCTGTGCTGCGCCGCCAACTGCGCCGTCTGGCCCCACAGGCCACGTACCTGACGCCGCCTCAGCTCCGGCGGCTGCTGGCGGAGGACGCCCGCTTCTGCGGCCGCGTGTGGGCCGGATCGGCTCCCGCGAGCGCCGAGTTGCTCACTCGCGTCAAACGCGCGGGCGCCGAGGAGGCGTGGGGCGTCTACGCGCTGACCGAGATGTTCCCCGCCGCGGCGGTCGAGCAGGCCGACAAGGCCGCCTTCACCGGTGACGGGGACCTGGCCGGCGCGCCCCTGCCCGGGGTGTCGGCCAAGACCGACGCCTCCGGCGAGCTGCTGCTGTCCGGCCCCGCCGCCCGCCACCGCTACCTCGGCGAGGACCCGGACCCGTGGGTCGCCACCGGCGACCGGGCACGCCTGGACGGCGGCCGGATCGTGCTGGAGGGGCGGCGCAAAGACATGATCCTGCGGCACGCGGAGAACATCTACCCGGGGCTGTACGAACCGGCGTTGCACATACCCGGCGTCGAACTCGCGCTGCTCGTGGGCGTACCGTCCGGCGACGACGAGCGTTTGGTCGCCGTCGTCCAGCCGGGGCCCGGGGTGGGCCGCGACGCGTTGCGGTCGGCCCTGGAGGGACCGCTGGAGCGCATGGGTGCCGCCCGGGCGGACGCCGTACTCCTCGCCGACATCCCGCTGTCCGGCCGTTCCCTGAAGCCCGACCGCGCCGCCACCGCGCGCCTCGCCGCCCGGCATTCGGGCGCACGGAGCCACATATGACCGCGTCCGGCAGCGCGCTGCCGCTGTGGGCCGTGGTGCCCGCCCACAACGAACAGGCCGGGATCGCGGCGACCCTCGCCGCGCTCGCCGCCCAGAGCGACACCGGCTTCACCCTCACCGTCGTCGACAACGCCTCCACCGACGCGACCGCCGCCATCATCCGCCGCTTCGCCGCCGGCGCGCCGTTCCCCGTACACCTCGTACGGGAGGAGGAGCGGGGCACCGGTGCCGCCGCCGACACCGGCTTCCGGTACGCCATCGCGCACGGCGCCGAACTGCTGGTGCGCACGGACGCCGACTGTCTGCCC
Source organism: Streptomyces sp. NPDC003379 (assembly GCF_053589195.1). Classification (NCBI taxonomy): domain Bacteria; kingdom Bacillati; phylum Actinomycetota; class Actinomycetes; order Kitasatosporales; family Streptomycetaceae; genus Streptomyces; species Streptomyces sp. NPDC003379. The sequence continues at coordinate 231,381 of NZ_JBSFRK010000008.1, forward strand.
GCTCCCGACTGGATCGCCGCGGCGCGCGCAGTTCGCGCGCGGGACGGAGATGGCCTGTGGCCGCAGCCTTCCGCGCCGCGACGAGTCGCCCTCCCTGGCCGAGCGGTACCTGCTCCCGGCGCTTGTCAGGGCGACCGCGCTGTACGGGCGCTATCGCACGGAGCACCGGCATCCGCGCTACCGCGCGCCGTATGTGCTGTGCCACGGGCACAACGTCGCCATCACGGCCGCGCTGTACCTCAGCTGCGGCGGCACGCCCCGCACTCCGCTGGAGGGGCCGCCCGAGGACGTCGTCCTTCTGAACCGGGCGCGCGAGCACAGCGACCGGGTCACGCGGGCCGAGCGGATGGTGGTGCACACCAGCCTGCGCCGCCTGCGGGCCTGGGGAGCGCGCCGCACCCTGCTGTGGTGCTGGGACCGCCGATACCGCCCCGCCGACCCGAAGCAGGTGCACGTCCGATGACCACGACTCCCGCGGCCCGCGCCGCGTCCGCGCTCCGCGCCGCCCGGCGCCGCGACCGGCGCGTGTACACCCGCTCCCACCCTGTGCTGTTCGCCATCCTCGCCGCCGCCCGCCGCCGGCCGGTGACCCGCATCGGCGGCGCGGTGCTGGTGCACGGCACCGCGCCCTACCGGCAGGCCCTCACCAGGATCCCGCTGGACCGCACCGCCGACGGAACCACGGGCGGCGTCGCCCGCGAACTGTCCGCGGGCAACGCCCTCTTCGACGAGGAGGGCGCCGGGCACCGCGCCACCCGTCGCGCGATCGCCGAGGACCTCGGCGCGGCCGGAGTGGAGCGGCTGCGCCCGGTGTGGCAGGAGGTGCTGCACCGCCGCCTCGCCCCGCTCGGCGCGGGCCGCGACGTCGACCTCGTACCGATGGCCCGTGAACTGGCCGGCGCCACCGTCCGCGCGCTGCTGGGCACGAGCGGCGACCCGGAAGGCATCGCCGCGGCGGCGGCCGAGGCAGCTGCCGCCGCCGTGCGCGACCATCTGCCCGGCCTCCGCCGACCGGGCACCGCACGCGCGGCCGCTGCGGCGACGGCTCGACTGGAGGCGCTGCTCGCGACGGCCGACGGGCGCGGCGAGGCAGGGGACGCGGCCCTGAGGGCCATGCTCGCGGTCGCCGCCGTCAACACCACCGTCGCGGCCCTGCCCCGCGCCGCCGCATGGTGCGCCGACGCGGGGCTCTGGGCGCAGGCCGCCGACGAGCGGCTGCGCCCGGCCTTGGTGGGCGAACTGCTGCGGGTGACCGCCCCCTCCCCGCTGCTGCCCCGCGTGGCGGCGGCCGACGCCGACCTGGACGGCTGCCCGGTACGGTCCGGGGACCGGCTGATCCTGGTCGCACGGCACGCCGCGCGGGCCCACGAACAGCCGCCGGACGCCCGTCATCCGGCTCCGCCCGCCGTGGCCCGGCTCGTCTTCGGCACCGGCGCCCACGCCTGTCCCGGCGCGCGCCTGGCCCGCGCGCAGCTCGACGACACACTCGCCGCGCTCGCCTCCCACCGCCCCACCGTGCTGCGCGCCCGCGTGGACCGGGGCGCGGCCCTGCCCAGCTGGCGCTCCCTCACCGTCCGGGCAGCCGACATCCGCCGATCCCCGGAGCTCCATCGATGACCACGATCGCTGTGACCGGCGCGAGCGGCTTCTGCGGCTCACATGTCGCCGCCGCGGCCGCCGCCCGCGGCGCCGATGTCCTGTGTGTCGGACGACGCCCCGGCCCGGTCGGCCGGCACACCCCCTGGGATGCCGCGCGCGAGGTGCCGGACCTGTCCGGCGCCGACCTCGTCGTGCACTGCGCGGCGGCCGTCGGCGACCCGGTTCCCGGCTCCCCGGCCGAGGCCGTCCTGCACGCCGTCAACGTCGACGGCACGGCGCGGCTGCTTCAGGCGGCCGCCGGCCGGCCGGTGGTGTGGGTGAGCAGTGCCAGCGTGTACGCGCCCGGCCCCGGGCGTGCCCGCATCACCGAGGACCACCCGGTGCGCGGGCACCTGAACGCCTACGGCCGCACGAAAGCCGCCGGCGAGGCGCTGGCGCTCGCCGCGGGCGCCGTGGTGCTGCGGCCCCGGGCGGTCTACGGCGCCACGGACCCCCATCTGGTGCCCCGGCTGCTGTCCCGCGTCCGCCGTGGTCGGCTCATGCTCCCGGGGCCCAGCGTCCGCCTCAGCCTGACCGCCGTCGAGAACCTCACCCATGCCTGCCTGGTGGCGGCCGGCTGGCCGCCGGGCGCGTACAACATCGCCGACCCGGTGCCCTACGACCGGGACGAGGCGATCCGCACGGTCCTGCGCGCCCACGGCGTACGGGCACGCATCGGTCACATCCCGCTGCCAGTGGCCCGGGCCGTGGCGGACGCTGCCCAGGGACTGGCGCGGCTGCGCCCGCATGCCGAGCCGCCGCTCACCCGCTACGCCGTCGACCAACTCGCCCACTCCGTCGTCCTCGACGTCTCCAGGGCCGAGTCTCAAGGCTGGTCAGCTGGCCGCACTCTCCAGGACTACGAAACTGCCGGGCTCGCCTTCCAGAAGCGCCGCTATCGGTTCCCCATACAGCAGCTTCACAGGCCACCCGCGAAGCTTCCCTCCCGGCCAACACGACCTGTCACCACCTTCCGCCCGCGCGGGTCGGATGGGTGAGCAGTGTGGGCGAGGTGCTGTCGTCGATGCCCCAGAAGCGGACGAGGTGGTAGGCGGAGCAGATGTTCACGTCCAGGATGTAGGCGCCGGAGGTGCCGCATTGGGCCGGCCCGGCCCCCGGGTCGACGGGCTGCCCGTGCCCCATCCCGGTGATCTCATAGGTCTCCACTGTGCCGCCGTACACCCGGTGCGGATAGCCAGCGACCGTGTCCGTGGTGTCCGGCGTCTGGTCTGTGCCGTTGACGTTGGTGAACTGCTCCATGAGCTCGGTGGCGTTCATGGGTTTCACAGTCCAGTCCCTGGTGCCTTGCCAGATCGAGACCTTGGGGCGCGGACCGGAGTGTGAGTAGGCCGCCCTGGCCTTGTCGCCCCACTCCTTGGGGCTCTTGCCGATGCCGGGACTCATGCAGGTGAAGGCGGAGGACACCGAGTTGGCGCAGCCGTAGGGCAGCCCGGCGATTATTCCCCCGCCCGAGAAGATGTCGGGGTAGGCGGCCAGCATGACGGAGGTCATCCCTCCGCCCGCCGAGAGGCCGCTGACGTAGGCGCTCGTCGAGCCGTTGTCCCGTTTCGTACGGTCGACCATCTGCTTGATCGACAGTGCCTCTCCGGAGTTCCGTCGGGTGTCACCGGGCTCGAACCAGTTGAAGCACGAGTTCGCGTTGTTCGCCGTCCGCTGCTGCGGCAAGACCACGGCGAACTTGTACGTGTCGGCCAGCTCCATCCAACCGGTGTTGGCCGCATAGGCCGAGGCGTTCTGGGTGCAGCCGTGAAGGGCGACTACGACGGGGCGTCCGTCGGACAGCCCCGGGGGCACGTAACGGAACATGCGCAGGTTCCCCGGGTTGGACCCGAAACCCGTCACTTCGTGTGGGGTGGCCACCGCGCGAGCCGGGCTGGACAAGGACACAACGGACAGTGCGGCGAGCAGGAGGACAGCCAGTGCCGCAGCGAACGTTGCGGTTGGTCGGCGGCAGGCGGCGGGCAAGGGAGGGAGCATGGGGGGACCTCCATGTTTGACTCTGTGATGACGCCCATCACACGGTTGTGTGGAAGCTAGGGGCGCGCAGGGTGTCTGCGCTTCGGGTAGGGCCGCCACAATGCCGGTCGCCCCGGTGGTGCCGGGCCCCATACGTGGACTTCGTTGCCGCGCGGCTATCGTTCACTGGTCTTCCTGCTTGCGGCGTTCGGCCGCGCCGTTCGTGTCCTGAGTGGCGCCAGCGTCGTCGGCCTGTTCGCCTCCGGAGGACAATCGGCGTGGCCCCCAGCCAACTGCATCGGTACCTCGGCGGAGCATGAGTTCGACATGGCCCCACCGGATCCGGCAGACGCCCGGATCGGTCACCACGTTCTTCCCGGTCTCCGGCTCGTTACGGGCAGCCGTGGATACGCGGCGGCCTCAGGTGATGGGCCGGTCAGCTACCTCGGCGTCCGGGGTCGCCGGCGTGCAGCGTTGCAGTTCGAGAGCTCTGGTGAGGCTGTTCCAATCGGCGCTGTAAACATCGCGTGCGTGGCATGCAGCTGACCAGGTACTGCACAGAACTGCCGCACGTGCGTTGCCCGACAGCGCCCACAAAGAGGACCGCGGTGGGTGGCTCACAAGCCGGCGGCGTCCAGCAGGCGCTGCAGGGCCTTCTTGGTGTGGTGCCGACCGCGCAGCGCACGGAGACGCTCGGCGAAGGCCTCGCTGGTACCGTCGCGGTCCGCGAACACGGACAGGTCCCCCAGTAGCTTCACAGCAGCAGGGTAGTTGCGGCCCTTCTGGTACGAGATCATCTCGTTGACGCGGCTCCACGCGGCCTCGGGATCGTCCTGGATGGCGGCCAGCCGGCATTGCTGGGCAGCACGCGCCTGTCGACGTTCGGCTTTCTCGCGTTCGGCTTCCTCCCGCGCTTCGCGGGTGAGGCGCTCAGCGGCAGCCGCGGGCACGGCGGCCCGTAGTTGGGCAACGGTACGGCCGGGCTCGGGAGGCGTCGTGCCCGGGTGGGCCAGGCGGAACCGTCGGCGCAGGTCAGCCATGGAATGGGGATCGTCGTCGTGGAGGAGGCGCACCAGAGCGGCGTCCCTTTCCGTCCGCGGCAGCGTGCTGACCCAAGACTCGTACATGGTGCGGGTGGGGCCGGGGTCGGCGTGCGGGAGGGGTGAGGACGCCGCGGTGATCAGGTCGGGGTCGATGCGCAGGAAGCCGGCCAGGCCGGTGAGGGAGTCGGGAAGGGCGGCGAGGCCGGTGGGAAGCGCGGGCTCGACATCGTCGTCGTCCAGGTCGTTGTTGTTGAGGCAGAGCAGCCAGACCAGGTAGAGCAGACGCATGTCCCCGCCCGCGACGTCGAGGCGCGCTTCTGCGATCAGGGGAAGCCATTGCTCTTCGCGGCCGGTGTCTCCGTAGTCGTCGAAGTCGAAGAGGTCGTTGAAGTCAAAGAGGTCGTTGAAGTCGTCGAACTCCCCGTCCTCGTCATCGGAGACCAGCGTGATGAGAACGTGTTCGCCGTGCCGGCGGGCGTCAGCTGATGCGCCGGTGCAGTACCGCTCGGCGATATGCAAGGGGAGCTGCTCGGCGGGCCATCGCAAAATGACCTTGCGGTAGCCCCAGTTCGCGAAATAGAGGTGAGCGTCGTAGTACTTCTCCATGAGCCGGTCACAGCTGCCCTTGAAGTCACCCCACTGATAGCTGTTCACAAACGTGGTGCGGGTGAGAGCGGCGCGGGAGGTCAACTTGCGGACCTCAGCCACCTGCTCGTCGGTCAAGGGCCGGTCGACGGCGAGGAACTGATAGTGCTGGTACTCGGACATCGCGGCCTCCGCCTGTGCATACGCTCCGGGTTCCATTCAACACGGCTGGGCGTCCACGTTCAGCTCGAAGTGTCGTGCACGCCCAGCGCCGTCTTGGCGGCCTCTGAACGCTCGGCGGTGAAGGGGCAGTCGTCGATCAGCCGGAACCGGAAGCCCTCGAACGAGAACAGCGCTTCGACCAGTTCGTGCCACGACAGAGTGCGTCCGCCGACCCCGCGACGCGGCAGGACGACGCCGTCGGCCAGGCACGCACGTCAGGTGGGACGCACCACAGCGGTCTGCACTTCGAGCCGCTGACGGCCCCGGACGAGGGGCTGTTGGTCATCAGCCACGAGTACGTGGCTGTGGCGGCAACAGGCGTATCGGTCGTCCGTGTCGGGCGGGCCGAGGGTGCCTGGCGCAGACGACGCCTCCTGAAGGCCGACAAGTCCCAGCGGCGTTACGGTCTCAACTGCTTTGGCGCTACGGGCACCAATGGTACCGCCGTGACGGACGGTTGCCCGGGGAGCCGGTGGGGCAGTCGGCGCCCGCGGTCAGGGTTCAGGTCAGCTCGCGCCAATTCGTTCCGCTCCACCTCCGCGGCCGACAGCTCCGCCAGCACCTGCGCGACGGTCTCCCGCGTGGTCGCCGACCGCGACAGAGCCTCCTGCACCCTCTCTAGTGCTGTGACCGGGAATGTTCACGGCCGCCGACCGGGCGGCCTCCTTACGGTTGGTGACCTTCGCGCCCCGGTCCGGTCTCACACCCGCCGCCCCGCCCTCTCGGGCGGAAGGGACGGGGCAGGCGTTTAATCGGGTGTGCGTGCGGCGCGGGGTTGTTAGGTTCGCCGTGTGGCGAAGCTGAATCAGATCATCGCAGTCGAAAAGGGCGTCAAGTCCAAGGCCCTCCAGGAGCTCTCCCAGGCTCACCAGGACGTGCAGAAGCCCGCCCTGCTGGCCGGCATCTCCCGGACCTACCAGCCCAAGGACGAGGAGGGCGAGCAGCTGCCGCCCGAGTCCACGCGGGTGCAGATCAAGGCCGAAGATGCGCTGCGGGCGACCGCCGGGACGCTGACGCGGCTCTTCGACGTGACCGCGACGAAGGACTGGGCGAACCGGTCCGCGGTCGCGGACGTGGTGGTCGACGGTACGGTGCTGTTGCCCCAGGTGCCCGTCCCGTACCTGTTGTTCCTGGAGAAGCAACTCACCGACCTGCACACCTTCGTGCGCAAGTTGCCAGTGCTCGACGCCTCCGAGTCCTGGAACCTGGACCCCTCGACGGACTCGTGGAAGACGGACCCGGTGCGGACCATCCGCACGAAGAAGGTTCCGCGCAACCACGTGAAGGCCGAGGCCACGGAGAAGCACCCGGCGCAGGTAGAGGTGTACTACGAGGACGTCCCGGTCGGTTACTGGACCACGGTGAAGTTCTCCGGCGCGCTGCCCGCCCGGCGGGTCAACGAGCTCCTCGACCGCGTCGAGAAGCTCCAGCAGTCCGTCAAGTTCGCCCGCGAGGAGGCGAACAACACCGAGGTCACCGACCAGCGGGTCGGCGACGCGGTATTCGGCTACCTGTTCCGGTAGCCTCCATATACGCCCTCCGTCGCGAGCGGAGGGTGCGCGATGAGCGCAAGCTGAAACTGATGTTGAAGCTGATGAAGGGGTGTCAGTTGGGGGTTCGAATCCCTCTCCCCGCACCACGTGCGGGGGTGGCCCAAGCCTGGCAGAGGCGGCCCCGTGAAACTCAGATTCTCGCTCCAGTCTCAGTATTCGCCGCCGAACACCGGATCGACCGAGCGTGGGCGAACATCGACGGATGGGGGTTCAAGTCCCCTCGGCGCCTCTCTCGTGGCGCTGTAGTTCAAAGGCAGAACACGTCGATCTCAACATGACCCGCGGTTCTTAAACGCCGCCGGTGTGCGCAAATGGGTGGCAAGCTGGAGCCCGGGAGCTGGACATGCTCCCGGGCTCCGTCACGTTAGCCTGCCGCCCCAGCGGACGCCTCTTTCGCTGCGGATGCGGGCGCATTCGCGTCGTCGGGCCGCGAGGACGTCGGGGTGATCGGGCGTTCTGGTTCCGCCGGCGCAGGTAGGCATGCAGGGCCCGTGTCTGGACGGTGTGGTCGGGGTGGTCGGGGTGGTTCGAGTCGGCCCGTGAACTGCCGTAGCGGTCCGAAGTGCGCCTCGATGGGGTTGGCCCAGGACGCGTAGGTCGGAGCGCCGTCCGGGCGGGCTGCCCGGATCGTCTTCAAGGCGGCCCAGGTGTGGTCGATGCCTTTGCGGCGCCGGTCGACCCCCCACATCTAGTCGCCGACGGAGCAGCAGCCGTGGAAGCAGGTGATTCCGTGAGTTGAGTGCATTGGGCATCTTTCCTGGTCAGATGGGGTCACGGCAGGCTCTGCGGGGTGTTCGGTCTGCGGGTGGGAGGCATGACAGGATGAGGGCCATGACAATCCAGGCTTATTTCGACATCACCATCGGCGGCAAGCCCGAAGGCCGCATCACGTTCAACCTCTTCGACGACGTCGTGCCGAAGACCGTGGAGAACTTCCGCGCGCTCGCCACCGGCGAGAAGGGCTTCGGTTACGCCGGTTCGAAGTTCCACCGCGTCATCCCGGACTTCATGCTCCAGGGCGGCGACTTCACCGCCGGCAACGGCACCGGCGGCAAGAGCATCTACGGCACGAAGTTCCCCGACGAGAACTTCCAGCTCAAGCACACCAAGCCGGGCCTGCTCTCGATGGCCAACGCCGGCCCCGACTCGAACGGCTCGCAGTTCTTCATCACCACGATCGTCACGGGCTGGCTCGACGGCAAGCACGTCGTCTTCGGTGAGGTCGCGGACGACGAAAGCATGGCCCTCGTCAGGAAGATCGAGAGCTTCGGCTCGCAGTCGGGCGCCACCAAGGCCGAGATCGCCATCTCCGCCTCCGGCACCCTCTAGCACCTGGCTGTAGGGAGCGCGCACTCATGAGCATTGGCTCCTGCGAAACACCGGAATCCGTGTCTGGTGAGCAGCGCGCGTGTTGGTTTGATCATGAGCAGGATCGCCCGCCAGGCTCGGAGCGGTAGTCACTGCCGGTAGCTCGCCCTGGCTTCGGGGCCGCAAGAAGGCTGCGCTTCCCATGTCTTCCGCGGCAAGCTTGGGCGCGGGGTGAGCTGCAATGGTCGCGACGATCGCCGGTTACCAAACCGGC